>NZ_JBHXSO010000038.1:0-89507 GCF_042714775.1 Streptomyces sp. NPDC058691
GTCCCGGCCCCCCGCGGGGCCCTTGTCCGGCGGGTGGTCAGCCGCGCCGCAGCACCGTCGTCAGCACCCCGGCCACGGTGGCCTCGGGGTCGTCCACGGCGTCCTCGGCCCGCCACGCGACGAAGCCGTCCGGGCGGACCAGCACCGCCCCCCGCGGCGACATGCCGTGCAGGGCGGCCCAGTCGGTGTCGCCCTCGGGGGTGAGGTCGGCCTCGGCGGAGTCGCCGAGGCGGTACGCGGCCAGCGGAACGCCGAGGCGCGCGGCGGCCGTGCGGGCCGCCTGGTGCCACGCCCGGCCTTCGGCGCCGTCGCCGCAGAGCAGCACCATGGAGCGCTCGTACAGGTCGAGCGTCGAGCGCCGCTCCCCGTCCGGCGTCGTCGCCCACAGGTGCGGGGCACGTCCGCCGGGCTCGGCGACCGGGCGGAAGTCCTCCGGGACGACCGGGCGGGCGGGGTCGCCGCCGAGGAACGCGCCCTCGGGGTAGCGGTAGCCGAGGGCGACCACGAGCACGCCCTTCTGCGGGCCGCCGCCCGCCGGCGGGGCGTACCCGGGGTGGGCGTGCTCGGCGGAACGGGCCGAGGCCCGCTCGCTGGTCGCCACCGCGACCGGGCGGCGCTCGGCCTCGTAGGTCTCCAGCAGCCCGGGGCCGGCCCAGCCGTCGACGACCGCGGCGAGCTTCCAGGCCAGGTTGTGGGCGTCCTGGATACCGGTGTTGGAGCCGAAGGCGCCGGTCGGGGACATCTCGTGGGCGGAGTCGCCGGCGAGCAGCACCCGGCCGCGGCCGTAGGAGTCGGCGACGCGCTCGGCGGCCCGCCAGGGCGCGCGGCCGGTGATCTCGATCTCCAGGTCGGGCACGCCCACCGCGGTGCGGATGTGGGAGATGAGCCGCTGGTCGGTGAAGTCCTCGATCTTCTCGCCGTGTTCGGGGTGCCAGGGGGCGTGGAAGACCCAGTTCTCCTGGTTGTCGACGGGCAGCAGCACCCCGTCGGCCTCGGGGTTGGTCAGGTAGCAGGCGATGAAGTACCGGTCGCCGACGGCGTCGGCCAGGCGCTTGGCCCGGAACGTGGCGCTGATGTTGGCGAACAGGTCGCCCCGGCCGCTGTGGCCGATGCCCAGCCGCTCCCGGACCGGGCTGCGCGGGCCGTCGGCGGCGACCAGGTAGTCCGCCCGCACCGTGCGGCGCGCGCCGGTCTCCCGGTCCAGCAGCTCGGCGGTGATGCCGGCACCGTCACCATCGGCGGATTGCTCGAACGAGAGCATCTCGGTGCTGAAGGCGAGGTCGCCGCCCAGTTCGCGGGCGTACTTCAGCAGCACCGGCTCCAGGTCGTTCTGGCTGCACAGGCACCAGCCGCTGGGGCTGATCCCGGCGAGCCGGCCGCCCGGGTCGATGTCGCGGAAGAGCCACTCGGCGTTGGCCGAGGTCAGCGACTCGGCCTGGAGGATGCCGTGGTTGTCGGCGAGTACGGAGGCGGCCTGCCGGATCTTCTGCTCGGCGCCCGCCGTGCGGAACACCTCCATGGTCCGCAGGTTGTTGCCGCGGCCGCGAGGGTGGATGGACGTTCCCGGGTGCTTCTCGACGAGGAGGTGCCGGACGCCGAGCCGGCCCAGGAAGACTGAGGTGGAGAGCCCGACGAGGGAGCCCCCCACGATGAGGACCGGGACCCGGTCTTCGCCCTGTGGAGTCATAGCTCCCTTGATGCCCGATAACGGAGCGTATTTGCGCCCATCACCCAATCGGATCACATATCTCGCACCGGTTGGGCCACCACAGCACGATCAATGGACGACGGACCTCGGGGTTGCTCGCTCTCGAAAGAGGTGGAATATGACACCCCTGGCCGAAAAGGTCTCGCAGTCCGCGCTCGATGGCACTCGCCTGCGCGTCGTCCTCATGCTGGATGTCGAGGACGGTGCCGAGCAGCGGTTTCTTGACGCGTATGACCAAATGTGCCGCCATGTCGCCGCCGTGCCCGGGCACGTCAGCGACCAGCTTTGCCAGTCGATCGAGAATCCCTCGCAATGGCTGATCACCAGTGAGTGGGACAGTGCGCTGCACTTCCTCGCCTGGGTGGACAGCCCTACCCATCTGGAGATGGTGCAGCCGATGCACGGCTGCGTGAAGGACACCCGCTCGCTGCGCTTCGGCGTGCTGCGGGAGACCCGTACCTCGTACGAGCCGGGTCTCCTGCAGTCGGTGCCGAGGGTCGGCGACGGGCTGAACCGACACGCCATCACCTTCACCGTGAAGCCCGGCAGCGAGGCGGCGGTCGCCGACATCCTGTCCGGCTACACCTCACCGCAGGCGCAGGTCGACGAGACCACGCGGCTGCACCGCACCTCGCTGTTCATGCACGGCAACCGTGTCGTGCGAGCGGTGGAGGTGGAAGGCGACCTGATCCGGGCGCTGCGCCACGTGGCGCGGCAGCCGGAGGTGCAGGAGGTCGAGGAGGCCATCAACCCCTACCTCGAGGCACACCGCGACCTCAGCGACCCCAGTTCCGCACGGGAGTTCTTCGCCCGCGCGGCACTGCCGGCCGTGCACCACGTCGCCAAGGGCGCCGACCGGCCGGAGACCCTGAGCCGGCACGCCCTGTTCTACCCCGCCAAGGACGGCTGCGGGCCATCCGTCGCCAAGATGCTGGCCGCGCAGGACGAACAGGCGGTGGAGGACCCGAAGGGCCCGCTCGCGCGGAGCACCGTCTATCTGCGCGAGGACATCGTCGTCCGGCTGATCGACCTGCGGATGCCGGTCGAGGAGGCGCCCCTGATCGCGGTCGGGGCCGCCGGCCGGCACAAGGCGAGCGTGCTCGCCCGGCTGCTGGACGTCGGTCCGGACCTGGACGTCTCGAGCGACCTGGGCCTCAAGCGGTTCCTCAACGAGTGCGACATGCGGATGCTCACCGACCGGCGAGCCCCCGCGAACGCGCCCGCGTCCTGAACCACCCCCCACACCCGCCATCGCAACCGGCAGGTACCGGCCGGCCCCGGGTACGCCCCGGGCCGGCCCGGCCGGAGGAGAGAAGCATGGATGACCTGCTGACGAACGACCGGAGCAACCGGGACGTTCCGTTCACCCCGACGATCGTGAATCTCGGCGACACCGCGCCCAACCGCCGCCGCGGCGGCGACCTGCGGGCGATGCTCACCCCGACCGCGGTCGGCGCCACGAGCGGCTTCATGGGCGTGGCGCTCGTGCAGCCCGGCGAGCGGATCGGCGAGCACTACCACCCGTACTCCGAGGAGTTCGTGTACGTGGAGTGCGGCTCCCTGGAGGTCGACCTCGACGGGGTGCCGTGCCCGCTCCGGCCCGAACAGGGCCTGATGATCCCCCCGTACGTCCGGCACCGGTTCCGCAACGTCGGCAGCACCGAGGCCCGGCTCGTCTTCCACCTCGGCCCGCTCGCCCCGCGCCCGGAACTCGGCCACGTGGACACGGAGGTCACGGAGGTCACGGAGTCCACCGGGTCCGCCCGGTCCACCGGGTCCGCCCAGGGCCGCGATACACACCAGGGCCCGGCGTCATGACCCGCCGGGTGGCGGTCACCGGGGCAGGTGTCGTCGCCCCCGGCGGTGTCGGGGTCCCCGCGTTCTGGGAGCTTCTCACCGCCGGCCGTACGGCGACCCGCGGGATCACGCTCTTCGACGCGACGGGTTTCCGGTCCCGCATAGCCGCCGAGGTCGACTTCGACCCCGCGGCCTGCGGCCTGAGCCCCAAGGACACCGAACGCGCCGACCGGTACGTCCAGTTCGCGCTCGTCGCGGCCGCCGAGGCGCTGCGCGACTCCGGACTGGACCTGGACGACGAGGACCCGTGGCGCGTCGGGGTGTCGCTCGGCACCGCCGTCGGCGGCACCACCCGGCTCGAACACGACTACATACGCGTCAGCGCGTCCGGTGCCCGCTGGGACGTCGACCACACCAAGGCCGGCGCCCATCTCCACCGGGCGTTCGCACCCAGCGCGCTCGCCTCCGAGATAGCCGAGCGGCACGGCGCCCGCGGGCCCGTGCAGACCGTCTCCACAGGCTGCACCTCGGGCCTGGACGCGGTCGGCTACGCCTTCCACACCATCGAGGAGGGACGCGCCGACATCGTGATCGCCGGCGCCTCGGACTCCCCGATATCCCCGATCACCGTGGCCTGCTTCGACGCCATCAAGGCCACCTCGCCCAACAACGACGACCCGGCGCACGCCTCCCGGCCCTTCGACGCCCGCCGTGACGGGTTCGTCATGGGAGAGGGCGGAGCGGTCCTCATCCTGGAGGACCTGGAGCACGCCCGGGCCCGCGGGGCCCGTGTCTACTGCGAGATCGGCGGCTACGCCACCTACGGCAACGCCTACCACATGACCGGTCTCACCACCGAGGGCCTGGAGATGTCCGAGGCCATCGACCGCGCCCTGGACCACGCGCGGCTCGACCCCCGGGACGTGGACTACGTCAACGCCCACGGCTCCGGCACCAAGCAGAACGACCGCCACGAGACCGCCGCGGTCAAGCGCTCGCTGGGCCGGCACGCCTACTCCACGCCCATGAGCTCCATCAAGTCCATGGTCGGCCACTCCCTCGGTGCCATCGGCGCGATCGAACTCGCCGCCTGCACCCTCGCCCTCGCCCACGGCGTGGTCCCGCCGACCGCCAACTACGAGACCCCGGACCCCGAGTGCGACCTGGACTACGTCCCGCGCACCGCCCGTGAACTCAAGCTGCGCACCGTGCTGTCCGTCGGCAGCGGTTTCGGCGGCTTCCAGTCCGCGGTGGTCCTCAACCGACCGGAGGGGAGCCAGCGATGAGAAGCCGAGCGGTGGTCACCGGGATCGGCGTGGTCGCGCCGAACGGCATCGGGGCCGACGCCTTCTGGAAGGCGACCCAGGAGGGTGTCGCCGTCCTCGACTCGGTCAGCCGCGAGGGCTGCCGGGACCTTCCGCTGCGCGTCGCCGGGGAGGTGCGCGGCTTCGACGTCTCCGCGGTCGTCGAGGAGCGCTACACCGTCCAGACCGACCGGTTCACCCACTTCGCGATGGCGGCGGCCGACCAGGCGGTGGCCGATTCCGGCCTGCGCCCGGACGAGAGCGCCCCGTTCGACATCGGTGTGGTGACGGCGGCCTGCTCCGGCGGCGGCGAGTTCGGCCAGCGCGAGCTGCAGCACCTGTGGGGACAGGGGCCGAACTTCGTCGGCCCGTACCAGTCCATCGCGTGGTTCTACGCGGCGAGCACGGGCCAGATCTCCATCCGCGGCGGATTCAAGGGCCCCTGCGGCGTCGTCGCCAGCGACGAGGCCGGCGGCCTGGACGCCATCGCGCACGCGTGCCGCAACATCACCCGCGGCACCGGCACCCGGGCCGTCGTCGTCGGCGCCGCCGAGGCGCCGCTGGCGCCGTACTCGGGTGTGTGCCAGCTCGGCTACTCCGAACTCAGCCTGGAGACCGAACCCGACCGGGCCTACCTGCCCTTCACCGACCGGGCCCGCGGCTTCGCCCCCGCCGAGGGCGGCGCCATGCTCGTCGTCGAGGACGCCGAGCACGCCGCCCGCCGCGGCGCCGAGGCCCGGGCCGTCATCGCCGGGCACGGCGCCACCTTCACCGGGGCCTCCCAGTGGGAGAGGTCCCGCGAGGGCCTGGCCAGGGCCATCCGCGACGCCCTCGCCGAAGCGGAGTGCGCACCCGAGGACATCGATGTCGTCTTCGCCGACGCGCTCGGCACCGTCGAGGCCGACCGGGCCGAGGTGCTGGCGCTCGGCGACGCCCTGGGGCCGCGGGCCGCCCGCGTCCCCGTCACCGCCCCCAAGACCGGTACCGGCCGCGCCTATTGCGGCGCCCCGGTGCTGGATGTGGCCGCCGCCGTGCTCGCCCTGCGGCACCAGGTGGTCCCCCCGACCCCCAACGTCACCGACATCTGCCACGACCTCGATCTGGTCACCGGCCGGCCCCGCCCGGCGGACCTGCGCACCGCGCTGGTCCTCAGCCGCGGCCTCATGGGCTCCAACTCGGCCCTCGTGGTCCGGGCTTGAGGCCCGTCCCGTCCATCCAAGGAGAGCGCTCCATGTCCAAGGAACTCACGTACGGCGAACTCGCCGCCCTGATGAAGTCCAGTGCGGGCATCACCGTGGAACCGACCATGCTGGCCGGTCACCCCGACACGCCCTTCGCCGAGTACGGCCTGGACTCGCTCGGCCTGCTGGGAATCGTCGGCGCCCTGGAGAACGACCGGGGCGCGTCGATCGCCGGCGACGCCGATTCGTGCAAGACCCCCGGCGCCTTCATGGACGTCGTCAACAACTCACTCAAGGCAGGAGTCTGATCCATGTCCGGCCACACCGAGAACGAGATCACCATCCCGGCCCCGCTCGACCTCGTCTGGGACATCACCAACGACGTGGAGAACTGGCCGCAGCTCTTCAGCGAGTACGCCTCCGCGGACATCGTCGAGCGCGACGGCGACCGGGTCGTCTTCCGGCTCACGATGCACCCCGACGAGAACGGGCAGATCTGGAGCTGGGTCTCCGAGCGCACCGCCGACCGCGCCTCCCGTACGGTCCGCGCGCACCGGGTCGAGACCGGACCCTTCCAGTACATGGACATCCACTGGTCGTACCAGGAGGCGCCCGAGGGCGTCCGGATGCGCTGGGTCCAGGACTTCTCCATGAAGCCGGGCGCGCCGCTGGACGACGAGGCGATGACCAACCGCATCAACGAGAACTCCAAGGTGCAGCTGGAGCTGATCCGCGAGCGCATCGTCAAGCGCCACCGGGACGGTGAGGGGCGGGCATGAGCACCTATCGCACGCTCATCGTGGCCCGGATCAAGCCGGGCGCCGAGGAGCAGGTCGCCGGTGTCTTCGCCGATTCGGACCGGGGCGAGCTCCCCGGTCTGATCGGGGTCACCGGCCGCAGCCTCTTCCAGTTCGGCGACGTGTACCTGCACCTGGTCGAGGCCGACCGGCCGCCCGGCCCTGAGGTCGCCCGGCACAAGGACCACCCCGCCTTCCGCGACATCAGCGAGCAGCTGTCGTCCTTCGTGCTCCCGTACAACCCCGAGACCTGGCGTGAGCCCAAGGACGCCATGGCCCGGGAGTTCTACCGCTGGGAGCGGAGCGGCTGACATGGCCACCACCGAGCCGGAGTGGGTGCGCTGCGAACGCTGTGAGGCGCTCGTGTACGCCAAGCGCTACGCCCGCACGCTGCGCGTCTGCCCCGACTGCGGAGCGCACGGCCGGCTCACCGCCCGGCAGCGGCTGGACCAGCTGCTGGACCCGGGCTCGCAGGCGCCGCTCGTCCCCGAGGGTGGCGAGCGGCCGCCTGCGCACGACCCCCTGGACTTCACCGACACCCGGCCCTACGCGCAGCGGCTGCGGGACGCCCGGGAGGCCACGGGCCTGGACGAGGCCGTGGTGTGCGTACGCGGCACGATCGGCGGCCGGCCCGTGGTCGCCGCCGTCATGGACTTCCGCTTCCTGGGCGGCAGTCTGGGCCTCGGCGTGGGCGCCCTGATCACCCTGGCCGCCCGGACCAGCCTGCGCGACCGCGTCCCGCTGCTGCTGGTCACCGCCTCGGGCGGGGCCCGGATGCAGGAGGGCGCGCTGTCCCTGATGCAGATGGCGGCGACCGCGCAGGTCCTCGCCGAACTCGACGAGGCCGGCGTCCTGGTCCTGTCCGTGGTCACCGACCCCACCTACGGCGGCGTCGCCGCCTCGTACGCCACGCTCGCCGACGTCATCCTCGCCGAGCCCGGCGCGCGCCTCGGCTTCGCCGGGCCCCGGGTCGTGCAGCAGACGACCGGCCGGCGACTGCCCGAGGGTTTCCAGACCGCCGAGTTCCTGCTCGCGCACGGCCTCGTCGACGACGTCGTGCCGCGCGCGGCACTGCGCCGCACGCTGTCCCGGCTGCTCGGCCTCGGCCCCGGCGTACGGCGGCCGGCCACGGCCCCCCGGGCGCCCGTGCTCGTCGTCCGCGACGTGGCGGCCCTGCCCGAGCGCGATGCCTGGGACGCCGTGCGGCTGGCCCGCCACTCCGGGCGGCCGACCGCCGCCGACTACGCGGCGCACCTGCTGGACGACTTCCACGAACTGCACGGCGACCGGCTCGGCGCCGACTGCCCGGCCGTGATCGGCGGACCCGGCCTGCTCGACGGACGGCCGGTCATGCTGATCGGCCACCACAAGGGCGGGCCCACGCTCGACGACCGCCGCCGGCGGCACTTCGGCATGGCCGGCCCGGCCGGCCACCGCAAGGCCGCCCGTCTGATGCGTACCGCGGCCAAGCTCGGGCTGCCCGTGATCACCCTGATCGACACTCCGGGCGCCGACCCCGGGCCGGAGGCCGAGAGCGGCGGTCAGGCGCTCGCCATCGCCGAGAACCTGCGGCTGATGTCCCGGCTGCCGGTGCCCGTGGTGGCGGTCATCACCGGCGAGGGCGGCAGCGGCGGCGCCCTCGCGCTGGCCGTCGCCGACCGGGTGCTGGTCAGCGCCAACGGCATCTACTCCGTCATCAGCCCCGAGGGCTGTGCGGCGATCCTGTGGAAGGACGCGCTGGCCGCGCCGCTTGCCGCGGCCGCGCTGCGGCTGCACGCCCGGGACCTGCTGCGGCTGGGCATCGTCGACGGAGTGGTCCCCGAGCCGCCGGACGGCGCCCACACGGACCACGCGGCCGCGGCCGCCTACGTCGGCGGCGCGCTCTCGGCGGCCCTGGACGAACTGGGCACCCGGGAGCCCGGGCGGCTGCTGGCGGAACGGCGCGATCGTTTCCACCGATTCCACGGGATCCACGAGTTCCAGCGCTTCCAGCGTTTCGGCCGACTGGAGGAGGAGGCAGCACCATGACGCTCCATGGCGACAACAGGTTGCCCGCCCACGCCGCCGGCGTGGGCCGCAACCTGAACGGATCGGCCCCCACCGCGCGACCGGCGCACCCGGTGCTCGACGCCGTGTGCCGCAGCGCGACCGAACTGGCCACGTCGGTCCCGACCCCGCCACGGCGTATCCGGCTCCGGCACGGTCAGACCTCCGTCGAGATCGAGTGGCCGGAACCCCGGGAGCACGAGGAGCCTTCACCGGACGGCGTCGCCGGGGCGGCATCGCGGGCCACCGTGGAGGACGCCGCGCAGGACGTCCCGGAGGAGGCCGCGGCGCCGCCCGGCGAGGAGCCCGGCGAGCCGCCGTCGAAGACCCTGCACTATGTCTGCGCCCCCACCGTGGGCACCTTCTACCGCGCCCAGGAACCCGGGGCCGAGCCCTATGTGTCCGTGGGCGACCTCGTCGGCCCCGGCCGGCCCGTGGGCGTCCTGGAGGTCATGAAGATGATGAGCACGATCGAGGCGGACGTCGCCGGCCGGGTCGTGGAGATCATCGCGGAGGACGGGCAGTCCGTGGAGTTCGACCAGCGGCTGATCGCCGTGGAGCCGGCCGCACCGGCGCCCACGCCCGGCACGGACACCGGAGGGGAGTGAACGCCGTGTTCTCCACCGTACTGGTGGCCAATCGCGGCGAGGTCGCGCTGCGCGTCGCCCGCGCCTGCCGCGAACTCGGCCTGCGCACCGTGGCGGTGTACTCCACCGCGGACCGGGACTCGGCCGTCGTCCGGTTCGCCGACGAGGCCGTGCACATCGGGCCGCCCCCCGCGCGGTCGAGCTATCTCAACATCCCCGCCGTGATCGAGGCCGCCCGGCGCACCGGCGCCCAGGCCGTCCATCCCGGCTACGGCTTCCTGTCCGAGGACCCGGACTTCGCGGAGATCTGCGAGGCCAACGGGCTGACGTTCATCGGCCCCTCGTCGCAGGTGCTCGCGCGGCTCGGCGACAAGGCGGCCTGCCGCGCCCTGATGGCCGAGGCGGGCCTGCCCGTGCTGCCCGGCAGCCCCGGCCCGCTGGACGGGCCGGCCGAGGCGAAGGAGGCCGCGCAGCAGACCGGTTACCCCGTGATCCTCAAGGCCGTCGCGGGCGGCGGCGGGCGGGGCATGGCTGTCGTCACCGAACCGGACCGGCTGCTCGACGCCTTCCGCGAGACCCGGGCGCACGCCCGCGCGGTCTTCGGCGACGACCGGCTCTACCTGGAGCGGTACATCGACGGGGCCCGCCATGTCGAGGTGCAGGTCGTGTGCGACCGGCACGGCGCGGTGGTGCACCTGGGCGAGCGCGACTGCTCCGTCCAGCGCCATCACCAAAAGCTCGTCGAGGAGACCCCCGCCCCCGACCTGCCGGCCCGGCTGCGCGGCGCCATGTGCGACGCCGCCGTGCGCGGCGCGATGGCGGTCGGCTACGAGGGCGTCGGCACCTTCGAGTTCGTCCTCACCCCGGAGCGCGACTTCTATCTGATGGAGGTCAACTGCCGGCTCCAGGTGGAGCACCCGGTCACCGAGATGGTCACCGGCGTCGATCTGGTGCGCGAGCAGCTGCTGATCGCCGCCGGCCATCCGCTGACGCTGCGCCAGGAGGACGTCGTGGCGCGCGGGGTGGCCGTGGAGTGCCGCGTCAACGCCGAGGACCCGGCGTGCGACTTCGCGCCCACCCCCGGGCTGCTCACCGAGTTCGTGCCGCCGGGCGGCCCCTTCGTCCGGTTGGACACCCACGCCTTCGCGGGCTGGCGGATCGGCCCGGACTACGACTCGCTGCTGGCCAAGGCCGTGGTCTGGGCGCCGGACCGGGAACGGGCGCTGGCCCGGATGGACCGCGTCCTGGAGGAGCTGCGGGTGCGCGGCGAGGGCGTGTGCACCACGGCGGGCTTCCTGCGCGCGGTGCTGGCCCGCCCGGAGTTCCGGGCGGGCCGTCACACCACGTCTCTGGTGCGGGAGATGACCGGCTGAGCCGGGCTCACACCCGCCCGATGGTGCTGTGGATGGCGTGCAGGAAGGGGTTGACCGGGGTGACCTCGCCGACGGCGAGGCCCGCCTCGGTCATCAGCCCGGTCAGGCTGTCGCGGGTGTGCTTCCGACCGCCGACGTTCATCAGCAGCATCAGGTCCATCGCGGTGGTGAACCGCATGGACGTCGTGTCGTCCACCAGGTTCTCGATGACGACCACCCGGGCGCCGGGGTGGCCCGCGGCCACGACGTTGCGCAGCGTGCGGCGGGTGCTCTCGTCGTCCCACTCCAGGATGTTCTTGATGATGTACATGTCGGCGGTCACCGGGATCTCCACCCGGCAGTCGCCGGGCAGCAGCCGTGCGCGGGAGGCGAGTTCGCCGCCCTCGCGCAGCCTCGGGTCGGCACCGGCGACGACCTTCGGCAGGTCGAGCAGCGAACCGTGCACCTCGGGGTGCTTCTCCAGCAGCGCGGCCAGCACATGGCCCTGGCCGCCGCCGATGTCGGCGACCGAGGAGATGCCGGTCAGGTCCAGCAGATCGGCGATGTCCTGCGCGGACTGGCGGCTGGAGTGCGTCATGGCCCGGTCGAAGACCTTGGCGCTCTCCTGCGCGTCGTCGTGCAGGTAGTCGAAGAACTCCTTGCCGTAGATGTCGGGGAAGATGTTGCGGCCGTGCCGCACCGCCTCGTCGAGCCGCGGCCAGGCCTCCCACGTCCACGGCTCGGTGCACCACAGGGCGATGTAGTGCAGGCTGTTCGGGGTGTCCTTGCGCAGCATCCGCGACATGTCGGTGTGCGCGAAGCGGCCGTCGGACTGCTCCTGGAAGACGCCGTAGGAGGACAGCGCGCGCAGCAGCCGGCCCAGCGGGCGCGGTTCCGCGCCCACGGCGGCCGCGAGCTCGTCGCAGGTCGCCGGCTGGTCGCCGAGCGCGTCGGCGACGCCGAGCCGGGCCGCGGCCCGGACGGCGGCGGCGCAGGCCGCGCCGAAGACGAGCTCGCGCAGGCGCATCGCGCCCTGCGCGGCGGCCGGGCCCGCGCCGGCGGCGGCGCCCGTGGTGTCGGTGGTGGTGGTCTCGGTCAGGCTCATCGTCAGCACAGGCCCTTCGGCTGGGAGACGCGGCAGGTGCTGCCGCTGAACACGTTGTCCTTGCTCTGGTCGTCGGCGGACAGGTCGGCGGGGCTGTTGCCCATGGCGGTGTTGTCACGTACGGAGTTGCCGGTGTTGGGGGCGCCCACCACGCTGCGGAAGAGCACGATGCCGCCGGACATCGGCGAGGTCCCGATGTTCTCCACGACCCTGTTGTGGATCACCTGGGTCTTCTCGGCGCCGGTCAGCACGATGCCGGCGCCCTGGATGAAGGGCAGCCGGGCGTTGGCCGGGCAGTACTTGTTGTTGGCCGCCACCAGGTTGCGGGAGAGGGTCAGCGACCCGGCCCGCGGGACGCCCTCGTCGCCGACGACGAAGACGCCGCCGCAGTTGGCGGTGATGTCGTTGTACTCGGCGTCCACGGTCCGCACCCGGCGCAGCACGAGGCCGATCCGGTTGCCGGACAGCTCGTTGTCGGCGATCAGGGTGTGCTTGGTGTCCAGGGCGCCGCCCTCGGCGTCCACCGCGTTGGCCAGGAAGATCCCCGACTCACCGTTGTTCTCCGCGACGTTGTCGCGGAACACGGCGCGCACCGACCGCTGCTGGCTGATGCCCTGCTGGCCGTTGGCGCGTGCGGTGACCCGGTTCACCTCCATGCGGTCGGTCCAGGCGGCGTCGACGCCGTTCTTCCTGAACCCGGAGACCGTCAGCGACCGCAGCCGCACATAGGTCAGCGGGCTCTGCTCCGTGCCGGTGACGCAGATGCCGTGACCGGCCGCGGCGCAGGCGTTCTCCGTCCCCTGCGCGCTCGGGGTGATGACGGTGTTGCCGCCGGCGCCCTGCAGGGTCAGCCGCGGCTTGGTGATGTTGACGCTGCCCGGGTAGGTCCCGGGCGCGATCTGGATGACGTCGCCCGGCTTCGCGCGGTCGACCGCCGCCTGGATGGACTCCCCGGGATGCACCACGAGCGGGGCGTCCGCGGCCTCGACCCCGGGGGCACTGCACAGCCCCACGACGACGGCGGCCGTGGCGACCGCGGCCGCAGGGGACCGACGAAGTGTCATGACTGCCGCACCTGCCTTCCGGGCGGCCTCCGCAGCCACCCGGAAAAGTACGTTATGAGGTGTTATGACCTCCTGCCACTCTGTCGGGCCATCAGAGGCGGCGGCCTCGGGGCGGCACGCCGGCCGCCGCCCGGGTCAGGCGGCCGGGCGGACCTCGGTGCGCACGCCGGGGTGGCGCGGCGGCGTCGGGTGGCCGGCCTGTACCAACTCGGCCGCGTCGGTGCGGGGCCGCCGTTCCCGTTCGCCGGTCCCGCACCAGCCCCGGTCCGTCACGGGTGCGGCAGCGCGTGCGGGTTCATCGACCGCAGCATCCGTCGCAGATCCGCCTTGAGCTGCGACCTTTCGCCCTCCGTGAAGGGGGCCAGGGCCTCCGCCTCGCACGGCTGAACCGCCTCCTGGCCTCGCTCGGCCAGTGCCTCGCCCGCCGGTGTGACGCGGATCTCGATGATCCGCCCGTGCGTCGGGTGCGCGTGCCGCTCGACCAGTCCGCGGTCGGCCATCCCCTGCACCGCGGCGCCCATGGACTGCGCGGTCACCCCGCAGCGGCGGGCGAGTTCGGCGCCCGACAGGGCCCCGTCCAGGCACAGCCGGACCAGGGAGCTGTACTGCGTCTGAGTCAGGCCGAGCGGGCGCAGCGCCTGCTCCAGCAGCTGTGCGTAGGCCTGCGAGAGCTGCCAGAGCAGATAGCCGACGCGCTCGCCCGGGTCGCCGACGGGCATACCGGACCGTCCTTCCACGTTGTTGTCTGTTAACTTATATAAGTCAACTTACATCATGGGAGGAAGGCCGCCGTGCCCGACACCGCCTTCATACGCGATGCAGACCCCCTCGCGGAGGAGAGCACCCCGCCGCACCACCGGCACCGGCATGTGCCCGGACCGCAGACCGACGCGCCGCCCGCCCGGCCGGGGATGACGGGCGCGCAGGCGGTGGTCAAGCCCGTCTTCACGGTACTGGTCATCGGCCTCGCCTTCGTCAGCGTCTTCCTCGCCGCCTTCCATACGCCCACGGCGCACCGGCTGCCCGTCGCGGTGGCCGCCTCCGACCACTCCGCGGCGCTGTTCGACGTCAAGCTCCAGCGCATCGCGCCCGAGGCGTTCCAGGTCGACCGCTACCCCGACGAGGCCTCCGCCCGCCGGGCCGTCGAACACCGCCAGGCCTACGCGGCGTACCTCTCCGACGGCGGCAAGCCCAGGGTCGTCTACGCCGGTGCCAACGGTCCCGCGGTCTCCGCCCTGGTGGCGCCGCTGGCGTCGGTGCCGCGCGGGGAGGGGCACAAGATCCCGGTGATCGACATCCTCCCGCTGTCGGACGGGGACAGCAGGGGACTGTCGGTCTTCTACGCCTCGTTCGGCCTGGTCCTGGCCGGCTTCCTGTTCGGGCAGATGACCTATCAGGTGGCGCCACGGCTCTCGTTCGGGCAGCGCGTCCTCAGCCTCTCGCTCTTCGCCGTCGTCGGCGGCCTGGCCACCGCGCTGATCGCCTGCACCGCCTTCGGCGCCATCCCCGGCCCCTTCTTCGGCATCATGGGCATCATCACGCTCATGGCCGGCGCCGTCGCCGCGGCCACCGTCATGCTGATCAGAACCTTCGGCCCGGTCGGCGTCCTCCTCGGCTCGATCTTCATGCTCGTCATGGGCAACGCCACCAGCGGCGGCGTCCTCCCACCGGACTTCCTCCCCGGCTGGCTGGAGCCCCTCGCCTCGGTCATGCCGGCCGGCGTCGGCGTCCGCGCGCTCGACGGGCTCGCCTACTTCCACCACGACGGCCTGACCCGCGGCATCGTGATCCTCCTGGCGTGGATCGCCGTCTGCGTCGGCGCGGTCTATCTGCTCGACCGCATCGCGGCGTCGACGGGTATCGCGCACGCGGCGCACCGCTGACACCCGGCGGCGCGAGGCGGCTGCTCCCGGTGGCGTACGCCTCCGGCCTCCGGCCGGAGGACGACCGGCCGCAACGCACCCGGCAGGCTGGGGCCATGGCGACCACCACCCTCAGCCCGCCGCCCGCGCTGCGGGCCCCTCGCGCGGCCGAGCGCGCGTGCTACGCGACCGGCGCGCTCCTGGCCCTGTCCGGCCTGTTCCATCTGGCGGTCTTCGCCGTGGACGGCGGTCCCTGGGACGGTCCGGTGTCCTGGCGCAAGCCCTTCACCTTCGGTGTCTCCTTCGGGCTGACCCTGATCGCGGTCGCCTGGGTCACCTCGTATGTGCGCGTCGGGGAGCGCCGGCGGGCCGTCCTGCTCGCCGTGTTCGCGGCCGACTGCGTCGTCGAGGTCGGCGGCATCACGCTGCAGGCGTGGCGGCGGGTGCCCTCGCACCTGAACATGGAGACCGGCTTCGACACCGCGGTGTCCATGACGCTGGCCGTGGGCGGGGGCGTCCTGGTCGTCGTGCTGACCGCCTTCGCCGTCGCGGCCTTCCGCCACCGTCCCGCCGGGCCCGCGGGCATGGCCCTCGCCTTGCGCTCCGGTTTCGCGATCCTGCTGGTCGGCCTGGCCTCCGGCGCCGCCATGATCGCCCGCGGCGTCTACCTCACCCGGACCGGCCACCAGGAGGCCGCCTACCACTCCACGGCGCCGCTGAAGCCGCTGCACGCCGTGAGCCTGCACGCCGTGCTCGTCCTGCCCGCGCTGGCCTGGCTGTTGTCGCGGACGCGGTGGAGCGATGCGGCACGCAGCCGCCTGGTCCTGCTGGCGACCGCCGGCTACGTCGTGGCGGTCATCGGTGCCGGGGTGTGGGCGGTGGTCTGACCGTCTCCCGTCAGGCGGAGTCGCGCAGCAGCAACTCGGCCCGGACGACCAGCTCTTCGGGGTCCAGCGGAGCGCTACCCGACAGCAGGCGGGCGGCCTGGTCGATGGCGAGCGCGCCGAGCCGCCGGGTGTCCAGGGCGACGCTGGACAGCGCGGGCTCCACCAGCGTGCCGAGCTGCAGGCCGTCGAAGCCGATCACGGCGAAGTCCGCCGGGACGTCGCGGCCCGTACGGCGCGCCTCGCGCAGGGCACCCATGGCGATGATGTCGTTGAAGGTGAGGACCGCCGTGACATCGGGGTGGCGGCCGAGCAGCGTGCGCAGGGCCGCGGCGCCGCCCTCGGCGGACTGGGCGGCGCCGATCACCGCTTCCGTGCCGAGCCCGTGGGCCGCCGCGGCCGCCGCGAACCACGCCCGGCGGACGCTGGGTTCGGCGCGGCCGTCGTGGTCGAGCATGCCGACGCGGCGGTGACCGCGGCCCACCAGGTGCGCCACCGCGGCGTGGAAGCCGGCCTCGCCGTCGACCCGGATCGAGCTGAACCGCGCCACATGGTGCTCCCGGCCGATGAGCACCACCGGCATGCCCCGGGTGAAGTGTTCGAGCTCGCTCTCCGCGCAGCTGAAGTACCCCACGACCGCGTCCACTTGCGAGCCGATCACCTGCAGCGTGCCCAGCTCCTCCGTGGCGCGGTCCCCGGTGTCGTACACCACGACGTGCCAGCCGCGGGCGCGTGCCGCCTCCAGCGCGGCGGCGGCGACCTCGGTGAAGAACGGGTTGAGCAGGTCCGGGATCACCAGCCCGATGGTCGTGGTGTCCTGCCGCACCAGCCCTCGGGCGAAACGGCTCGGCCGGTATCCCAGTTCGCGCGCGGCGTCGAGCACCCGCTGCTTCGTCAGCCCGTCGATCTCGTCCTTGTCGTTCAGCGCCCGTGACACGGTCTGCCGCGACACCCCGGCGGACCGGGCGACGTCATGGATCGTGATTCTCCGCGGCTCCGTGCCCGACGACGACACCATCGCGTACCTCCCGCTGCCCACGGGCGCCGTTCCGCCCGAGGGGCTGAGTATGCCCCTGTGGGGCGCGACGGCGCGAGGCCGGGCTCGCCCGGCCCGGACCGGAGCGCCGGCGCGACCCCCGCCTCTCAGCGCGGCACCGCGGCGCCCGGCCGGCTTGGCCAGGGAGGCGTTCCCCGCCGGGTCGAAGGCGACGAACCGCAGCGTCTTGGAGCCGCCGGCCGCGGCCAGGTCGAACGGCCCGGTGGTGGCGCCCCGGCAGCCTTGTCCTGGGCGCCCGCTCCTCCCCGATCTGGAGGGGTCCGCGCGGCGGGCGGCGCCATTGCGGCTACCCTCTGACACGTCGTCGGCCGAGGTGCCCGACCTGCGGGGACGGGACCGGATCCACTCGGCACACCCCGGCGGCGGAGCCGCCCCCGTACGCCGACCCGCCCGTCGTCTACGCGGCGTCCGGCACCCACACGCTGTACGAATTCTCTTTGCCCGCCGTACGCCTTGTCCGTGTGTCATGGCGGACGGTCGTGAACGCGGCGGGTGCGAATCCGTGTGTCCACTGCCGACTCGCTCTGGGTCGCACGCCCGGCATTCGGGCTGACAACGTTGTCTTCCGTGGGGCCGGACCATGCGTGCGCATCGCGACGCTGGAGAGGTTACGTGCCCATCAGATCCCATCCCCCCTTGCCCCGCGTGTTCCTTCCGGGAACCGCCCGCCAGGGCCGCAGACCACTGCGCGCGACGGTCGCCGCGCTGCTCACCGGCGCGCTCGGCCTCGCCGTGCTGGCGGGCGGCGGCACAGCCGCGGCCATGCCCGTCGCGACCTCGTCCGCAGGGTCCGCCGGGACGTCCGGCGGCACGGACTGGACGAAACTGGTCGACCCGTTCGTCTCGACCGCCGCCGACGACGGCAACGACCTGCCGGGCGCGCAGGCACCGCACGGTCTGGCCAAGGTCAACCCGCTGACCACGCCGAACCGCAACCACACCGGGTACGACTACAACGAGGACCAGATCGCCGGGTTCACCTCGACGAACCTCGACGGCGTCGGCGGCTCGGGAGGCGGTGGCGACCTGCTGGTCGTCCCGACCTCCGTGCAGTACGACAAGCGGCCCGCCACCGGCACGTACGCCCACTCGTACAGCCACGACGACGAGACCGCGACGCCCGGCTACTACCAGGTGGGCCTCGGCGCCATCTCCGGAACCGCGTCCTCGGTGACGCACGATTCCGGCACGGTCAAGGCCGAGATGACCGCGACCACGCGCACGGCGCTGCAGCGGTACAGCTTCCCCGCCGGGTCGAACCCCGAGCTCGTCCTCGACCTCGCGAACAACTTCACCAGCCGCACCCGCTCGACGATGAACGCGACGACGCTCCCTGACGGGACCACCTCGATCAGCGGGCTCATCGCCGGGTCGTTCAACGGCGCCTCGTACAAGCTGTACTACGACGCGACCACCAACGTCCCCGTGACCTCCCTGAAGAGCTGGGGCAACGACGGCAAGCTGAGCGACGCCACCACGCAGGACGGGTCCGACACCGGCGCCGTCCTCGGCTTCGACAAGGCCGCCGGCAACGACATCGAACTGCGCATCACGCTGTCGCCGATCAGCGCCGAACAGGCCGCGACCGACCAGCACCACGAGGTGGGCGGCCTCACCTTCGACCAGGCCCGCGCGAAGACGAAGGCGGAGTGGAACGCCGCGCTCGGCGCCGTCGCCGTGAACGCCTCGGCGAAGTCCGACCCCGGGTCGACGCTCACCAAGGAGTTCTACACGCACCTGTACCGCATGTACGCGCTGCCGGTGAACGCCACCAGCACCAGCGGCACGTACCGCGGCGCGGACGGAGCGGTGCACAAGGCGAACGGCTTCACGTACTACGACGGCTGGTCGACCTGGGACGACTTCCGCAAGTACTCCGTCGAGGCCTACATCGACCCGGCCACCTACCGGGACATGATCCAGTCGCTGATCGAGCTCTTCGCCGACACGCGCACCTCCGGCAAGAGCCTGGGCAGCCTCACCCACTCGGTCCCGACCGTGCGCTGGGAGCGCTCGGCCGTGCTGGTCGCCGACGCGCTGTCGAAGGGCTTCAAGAACTTCGACCGGCTCGACGAGGCGTACCCGGCGCTGCTGTCGTACTCCGGCTACTACACGGGCGCCCAGCTGCGGCAGGGCTACGTCACCGGTGACCCCGGCACGACCGTGCAGCGCGGCTACGACCAGTGGGCGCTGTCCGTCATCGCCGATGCGCTCGGCAAGAAGGACGACGCCAAGAAGCTGCGCGACCAGTCGACCATGGCGATCGACAACCTCGTGAAGTCCGGTGCCTGGACCGCGGCCGACGGCACCAAGGTCGGCCTCCTCACCCCGCGCGCCGCGAACGGCGACTGGCAGAGCGCCGACTACGAGAAGTTCGAGGCGGCCGGTCTCTACCAGGGCACGCTCTGGCAGTACCACTGGTACGACGCCTACGACATGGGCGGTCTCATCGAGGCCATGGGCGGCGACAAGGCCGGCAAGGCCGCTGTCGAGCACATGTTCGGCGAGGACTCCGGCGTCGATGACGGCTCGACCATGCTGCACTCCAACGCGAACGAGATCGACCTCCAGGCCCCGTACCTCTTCAACTACGTCGGCGAGCCGAGCCTGACGCAGAAGTGGGTGCGTGCCATCTACACCGGCACGACCTGGAATCGCTACATCGCGACGGGCTCCACGAACGAGGCGCCCAGCTCCGGCGGCCAGTTCACCCCGCCGGTCAAGACCCAGGTCTACAAGCTCTCCCCGAACGGCTTCCTGCCGACCATGGACAACGACGCCGGCACGATGTCGACCATGTTCGTCGGCGCCGCCCTGGGCCTGTTCCCGGTGACCGCCGGCTCCAGCCAGTTCCAGATCGGCAGCCCGTTCTTCGATTCGACGACGATCACGTACGCCAACGGCTCGAAGTTCACGGTGAAGGCCGACGGCGTCTCGCCGGGCAACTACTACGTGCAGAGCGCGAAGCTCAACGGCAAGCGTTTCGACAACACGTGGCTCGACTACTCGCAGATCATCTCCGGCGGAACCCTGGACTTCACCATGGGTTCCAAGCCCTCGCAGTGGGGCGCCCACACCGCGCCCGCGTACTCGCTGAACACCGACTCCGGCGACACGGGTGACGGCGACACCGGAACGGACAAGGGCGACACCGTCGTCTCCGCCCGCCCGGGCACCGTCGGCACCGCCGCGGACGGCACGGTCGACGACAGCGTGAAGCTCACCCTGGACGGACCGGCGTCGTTCGACGCCCGCAAGGGCACCAGCCTCACCAAGACCGGGGCGGCGAGCGTGACCGGCCTGCCGGCCGGCGTCACGGCCGACCTCCGCGTCGGCGACAAGCGGACGGCGACGTTGTCGCTCACCGGCACCACGCAGACCGACGTGCGCTTCGGCATCACGTTCCGCGACGCGGCCTTCGCCCACGGCGTGCGGGCCTCGACGGTGACCGGCACCGGGATGTCCCCGACCGACCCGCTGCTCATCTCCGCCGCCGCGGTGCACCGCAAGGCGCTCGGCGCACTCGTCGACCAGGCGTCGCTGGTGCGCAGCGCCAACTACTCCTACGGCTCCTGGACCCTGTTCCAGTCCGCCCTGGAGCGCGCGCGGACCGTCCTCGCGGACAGCGCCTCCGGGACCGGCACGATCATGGCCGCGGACGACGCGCTGCACTCCGCCATCGACGCGCTCACCATCGACGAGGGCGGCTACACCGTCCTGCAGGCCGAGGCCCCCGACCAGATGCAGGGCCCGAACCTGGTGAAGGAGGCGTACTTCTCGGACGGCGACCTCGGCGGCGTCACCGAGGGAGCGTGGGAGCGGTACACCAAGCTGGACTTCGGCGGGGTCGCCCCGCGGAGCATCTCGGTGCACTACGCGAACTCGCAGCCCACGAACGCCAAGCCGAGCAGCGTCGACATCCACGCCGGTGACGCCGACGGCCCCGTCGTGGCCACCGCCTCGCTGCCCGGCACCGGCGGCTGGCAGTACTACACCACGGTGCAGGCGGCCGTCACCGACCCGGCCGCCCTGCTGGACGCGAAGAGCGCGACGATGGTGTTCCACGCCCCGTCCGGTCAGCAGTGGGTGTCGAACTTCGACTGGTACCAGTTCTCGCCGAACGAGGTCTCCACGTCCCCCACGACCACGCTCGCCACGCTGACCGCCGTGAACAGCACCGCGACCGGCAACGGTTCGCTCCCGCTCAACCTCGGCAACGGCGTCTTCGAGAACGTGACGAACGGCGCCTGGGCGCAGTGGAAGGACATCAACCTCCAAAGCGGCGCCGACACCGTCGCCGTCAGCTATGACAAGCCGCAGTCGCGGGCCGCGTCGGACTCGCACATCGAGCTGCACCTCGGCTCGAAGGACGGCGTGAAGAAGGTCGACATCCCCCTCGACTACACCGGCTCGGGCTGGGGAACCGTCGCCACCAAGACCGTGCAGCTCGACCCGAGCGTCTTCGCCGGCGTCCAGGACGTGTACGCCGCCTTCGTCTCCAGCACGCAGACCGCGTCCCAGCCCTACGTGGGCAACGTCTACTCGCTGACCCTGACGAAGACCGCCGACGCCCCCGTGGGCTTCGACGCCACCGCGTGGCGCTCCAACAGCGGCGGCGGGCTCAAGAGCGAGCCGGTCGGCTGGACCGGCGCGGGTTCCGCCACCGACCTCGGCGGCACCTACAACGGGGCCTGGCTCGACTACGGTGACATCGACTTCGGCGGCTCCCCGAAGAGCACCGTCACGATCACCTATGTCAACAACTCCGCCCGCTGCGGCACCGGCTCCGCCGTCCAGCTCTACCTGGACTCCTTCGACACGGCCAGCCCCGGCACCCCGTACGCGACCGTGCCGCTGCCGGTGACGGGAGCCGCGTGGTCGTCGGGAGGGACGACGAGCCTGACGCTGCCCAAGGGGATCACCGGCAAGCACACCGTCTACCTGCGGCTGACGACGACCCCGGACTCCTCGCACCCGTACGTCGCGAACCTGGGCCGGATCACCTTCAACCACGTCGAGACGCCCGCCGTCACGGACAAGACCGCCCTGCGGAAGGCGATCGACCAGTACGAGGGGCTCTCCGGCGACGAGGAGCGCTACAACGCGATCGACTTCGGTGTGTACCTGCGTGAACTCGCGGCCGCACGCGCCCTCGTGGACGCCGACGGCGCGACTCAGCTCGAGGTCGACACGCAGACCCGCAGCCTCACCCTCGCCGCCGGCCAGCTGGTCCCGCTGCCGAGGCTGAAGCTGGAGGACCTGGTCGCGACCGCGTCGGCCCTCGACAACACCCGCTACACGGACGCGTCGTGGAAGGCCTTCACCGAGGCACTCGCCGCGGCGAAGACCGCGGTCGCGGACGGCACGTCGACGGACCAGGCCCTCACCGCCCGGTACGACGCTCTCCGCCACGCGATGTCCGCGCTCACCACGAAGCCCAAGGCGGTGCCTGCCGCGCCCGGCGCGGTGTCGGCGACGTCGTCCGGCACAAGTGTGACCGTTGCCTGGTCCGCGCCCGAGGACGACGGTGGCTCTCCGGTCACCGGCTACAAGGTCACCCTCAGCGACGGCCACCAGGTCGAGATCGACGACCAGGACAGCCGGAGCACGACGTTCACCTGGCTGCGATCCGGCAGGTCCTACACGGCCCGCGTTCAGGCCGTGAACACGTTCGGCGCCTCGCGCCCGAGCGCCGCCACGGCACCCGTGGTGACCGGTGGCGGCAAGCCGCAGACGCCGGCCGTGACGGGTGTGCTCACCGACGGCAAGCAGGTCCGCGTGACCTGGCGGGCGGCCGGCGACGGCGGATTCCCGATCATCGGCTACACCGTGGCCCTCGGCGACGGAACCACCGCGCACGTTCCCGCCACGGCGGACACGGCGCTGCTCACGACCACGGGCAAGGCGAAGGCCCACACGGCCACCGTGACCGCGGTGACCCTGGCCGGAACCTCGGACGACCCCGCGACGACCACCTCGGTGGCCGCCTCGGCGGACGCCTCCGACCCGGCGTACGAGCCGTCCCCCTTCCCGGACGACACGCTCAAGGCGAACTACGCCTCGGACGCGTGGCCGGGGACCGGAGACGGGACCGACTACTTCTACGGGCTGCTCAACGGGATCGGCGACCTCGGCTCCGGCATCCTCGCCCCCAACACCAAGGTGCCGGGCGGCACGCCGCTCACCGCTGAGAACGACCGGATCGCCGTGCGCATCAACAACGCGGCGACGCAGAAGGAGGTCGACCGGGCCGAGGTCGACGCGACGAACAGCTCCACCGTCACGATGGCCGACGGCCTCGGGTCCCGGCTCGGCCAGGTCTACCTCGACGCCTTGAACGGCGGCCGGCTGCCCAAGACCGGCGCGCTGTTCGGCCGCGTCACGCAGGGCCTCGACAAGGGCGGAGCGGCCAAGGACCACTTCGGCTACCAGCGTCCGTACGTGCGGCTCGGGTTCGTCGGCGACGGCGGTGACGTCTACGAGTCGCAGGACGGCTCGTACGGCAGCCTCACCACCAGCGGTTCGTACCCCAGCGGCCACACCTACGGCGGCTACGAGGCCGGGACCATCCTGGCCACGCTGCTGCCGGAGCTGGCGCCGTCGATCCTGGCGCGCACCTCGGAGTACGGGAACAACCGCATCGTCCTCGGGTTCCACTACCCGCTCGACGTCATGGGCGGCCGCATCAGCGGTCAGGCCACCGTCGCGCACCGGTGGGCGGACCCCGACTTCGCGAAGCTGCTCACGCAGGCCCACACCGAGATCGAGAACGTGCTTCTCGACAGTTGTGAGCAGCAGGGCTACGGCGACACGCTCGCGGCCTGCGCGGGCGACTCCTACGCGGGCCTCAGCCCGGCGCAGGACGTCGACCTGTACACGCAGCGCCTGACCTACGGGTTCTCCCAGGTGGGCAAGGCCGGGCAGACGCTCAGGACGCCGTCCGACGCGGCGGCCCTGCTGATCACGGCCTTCCCGGAGCTCACCACCGGGCAGCGCACCCAGATCCTGGAGCAGACCGCGACGGACTCGGGCTACCCGCTCGACCTCACCGGAGACGGCGAGGCGAGCTGGCAGCGGATCAACCTGGCGGCGGCGATGGCGGCGAAGGTGGTCGTGGGCGCCGACGGGTCGGTCACGGTGACGAACCACTCGGACGCCACCAAGGCGAGTGTCGCCGACGCCAAGGCGATCACCGTGTCGGGTGTCGCGATCGACGGGTTCGACCCGGACGTGTCCACGTACGTCGTCGACTGGCCGAAGGACAAGAAGATCCCGGCCGTCTCCGCCGTACCGGCCCAGTCCGGTGCGCGGGTGAAGGTCACCGACGGCAGCCCGGTCCTTTCGGGCGGGCACCACTTCAGCACCCGCACCATCAAGGTGACCTCGGCCAACGGCGCGGTCACCCGGACCTACACGGTCGGGTTCGAGCCCACGGACCGCGACCACCGGCCGGCCGCGGCCGGCGGTCACGGTGACGACGGCGGTCACGGCGGCCACCACGGCAACGGGGGTTCCGGTTCGTGGCCGTTCGGCGACGCCGGAGCCTGGGCGCCGGAGACCGAGTGGGCGGAGCCCATGTGGATCCCGGGGGCGCAGAGCGCGATGTGACCCCAGGGCCGGCCGCGCCCCCCGGGGCCGCGGCCGGATCCCGCTGAAACCCGGCAGGCTCACCGCCACCGGCGAACGGCCCCTCGGGGCGAACCGTCACGGTTCGCCCGGAGGGGCCGTCGGCGTGTGCGGCGCGGCCGTTCAGGCGGCGATGCCGCGCTTGTCCATGGAGTCCTCGACGATGCGCAGCCCCTCCATACCGGGCAACTTCGCGATGTGCGAGTCGATGTCGCGGATGAGCCTGCGGCCCTCGGCGCCCGCGAAGAGGTGGGTCATGACATGCGTGACCTCGCTCTCGGACATGACGCCCGAGCCGACCGGGCCCCAGGCCTTCTCGAGCGCGAACCGGGCGACCACGCGGGCCTTCTTGCTCGCCGCGAGCCGGTCACGCGCCTGCGACGCGTAGAACGCGACGTGCTTCGTCTCCTGCTGCGCGATCCGCTTCAGCAGCGGCACCAGCACCGGGTGGCTCTCCAGCGTGGCCAGCCGGTGGTACGCCGCGTTGGCCGACCACTCGTTCGCCGCACCCCACGCCATGTGCACGGCGACGAAGTCGTTTCCGATGAGGCGGCTCATCGCCGTCTGCTTCACCGTCCCGAGGCGGTCCTTCCAGCCGAGCTTCAGACGGGTCGCCTTGAGAGCGTCGAAGTCGACTCGGATGCCGTGGCGTTCGAGCACGGCCGCGAGTGCTTCGCCGTGCCAGAACTCCTCGCGGTTCCACATCGTCATGAAAGCGCCCACCGCGGGCTCGTTGTGAGACGGGGTCGTCAGCAGATCACGCATGTAGCAGACCGTGTGGTACTCGATGTCGCACATGTAGCGCAGCGTGCGCAGCGTCCCCTCGGGAAGCGGGTCGCGCTCGAACGCGTCGAAGTCGAGGTCGGCCCACTGCACGCCGGTGGAGTTCTCCGCGTACTTGTCTATGTCGAAAGCCATCAGTCACTCTTCTCGTCGGTGCGCGCCGGGATCGTCGCCCGGGCAGCGATGACCTCGCTGCGTACCCCCGAACCCCCGCTCTTCCAGCGGTGGATGTCCCAGTTCCTCCTGTGCGACTCGCGCGCCAGGCCGGCGTCGGGGTTGATCGCCGAGGGCTTGCCCAGCAGCGCCAGCCACGGCAGGTCGCAGTGGCTGTCGCCGTAGCCGTAGGAGGCGGCGAGGTCGTAGCCGCCCTCCTCGGCGTACCGCACAAGCCACGCGGCCCTGGCCTCGTCCACGAGCGGGGGCCTGTCGAGGTAGCCGGTGAGTACACCGTCCTTCATGTGCATGGAGCTCCCGACGACCTCGTCGAACAGGCCGGCCAGCGGAGCGGCGAGCAGGCCGATGGAGCCGGTGACCAGGACGGTGCGGTGACCCGCCGCCCGGTGCTCGCGGATGCGCGCCAGGGCGTCCGCGCTCGTGTGCCGCAGCATCGTGTCGGCGTAGCCGCGCCGCACGGCCTCCTCGAGACGGGCGACGGGCATGCCGCGGTAGCGGCGCAGGAACGCGCGGATGAACTCGCCGCGGTCGCGCTTCTCTGCGCGGAGGTGGCCCGGCAGCGAGGCGAGCAGGTGCGCGACCTCCTTCGGCCAGGCCGCCTTGCGGAAGCCCGCGGTACGCACCCAGAGGTACTGCTCGACGATGTTGGAGTCGACGACGGTCCGCTCCAGGTCGAAGACGGCGAGCACGTCGGTGCGTTGCGGCAGCCCGGGTGTCGGGCGGGCGTTCGCCGGCCCGGCCGCCGCGGCCTTACGGCGGCGGTGGACCGCCGTCAGCTCGCTCAGGGAGGGGAGGTGCACCTTCTGCAGGTACTCCTCCCAGTCGATCCGCTCCACATCGAAGCCACGGTCCTCGCGCGCCTCGGCCGGAAGGGCGTTGTGCAGCGCGCGGGCGTTGCGGTCGTCGAAGATGATCTCGGTCCGCACATACGCGCGGTAGAGGTCGGTGAAGTTGCGCAGGGTGGCGATGCCGGCGCGCAGCTTGGCGTTCTCGGCCGCCAGAGCGCGCTTGCGCTCGTCGTTCGGCATCAGCCGCAGACCGGCGTCCCACAGGTCGGCCTTCTTCTTCGCCAGCGAAAGACGCCGGTTGAACGTGCGCTCGCCGGCGAACTTCCAGGTCGGCACCGTGACGAAACCGTCGTCCTTGGGCAGCGGGTGCTGCGTGTAGTAGTCGCGCACGTTCTCGTACATGCGGTGGAAGGGCAGCGGATTGGACGCGCCCGAGGCGATGTGGAAGTACTCCGGCTCGTCGGCAGGGGCCGGGTTCGCCGCCGCGGCGAGGATGGCGTTGACGACGAAGTCGACGGGGATGACGTCGAGGATCGAGTCGGGCAGCCCAGGGAAGTCCGGCAGCTGACCGCGGCCGTAGGCGAAGATCAGTGGATCGGCGACCTTGAAGCCGTCGATCCAGCCGGGGAACGGATGCCGCAGGGCGCTTTCGATGATCGCCGGCCGGACCACGGAGAGCCGGTGCCCGGCCTCGCCCCAGAGGTCTTCCGCGGCACGTTCCGCGAGTGCCTTCGTCAGCGTGTAGACGTCGGTCCACCCCAGGCTCTGGGCGCGCCGCCGGCCGGCGTCGACGAGGTGGGAACGCACCCACTCGCGCCGCGCGTCCTCGCTCGCGCGGGCCGCCGCGATCGGGCCCTCCTTGCCGTGGTCGCCGCGGGCGCGGGACATGAACCGTTCGAGCCGCGCGGGTTCCCGCGAGGCGAGTTCGGTGCGCTCGTGGGCCTGTGTCGCGGAGCGCCACTCGGTGCGCCAGTCGACGTCGTGGCCGAGTTTGGCCTCGGACACCACACCGCGCCGCAGTCCCCCGACGTAGCAGGTCGACACGTGGACGACGTGCGGGTCCGATCCGGAGGCGAGCAGGGCCTGGTAGAGGCTCACGGCGCCGTTGACGTTCGTGTCGAACGCCTCGTGGACGGGAGGGTCGAACGAGACGACCGACGCCGAGTGGATCACCACGTCGAGGTGCGAGGGCAGCTCGGGAATGCCGGTCATGCTGCCGTCGAGCACGGTGATCCGCTCACCGGCGATCCGCTCGGCCTCCTCGGCCCCCACGGCATCCCGCCAGCGCTCGAACACGGGTTTGCGCAGAAGCCGCCGGAGCCGGTCCTGCCCGGTCTGGCTGCCCTTCCCGCGCACGAGGAGCCAGATGTGGGTGGCGGGGTGGTCGGTGAGCAGCCGCTCGAGCACGGCCTGCCCGACGAAGCCGGTCACGCCGGTGAGCAGGACGTGCGCGTCCCCGAGTTCGGTCTTCGCACTGTGCGGCATCACGGAAGGAGCCTCGATTCCACGGTGGACGCGACACCGGGACCGATGCCGGGGAGCGCGGCGACCATCGCGCGGATACGGCCCGCCTCGGCCCGTCCGCGCCGGTCGCCGAAGACCTGGCGTTCGAAGAAGGCGCGCTCGTGCCGGGAGCGACCGACCGAGCCGAGCGGCCAGGCGGAGTGCCGCAGGGCGCGGCGGGTGATGCGCTGGGCGCGGACCGAGCGCGCGAGCCGCAGCTCCGACTCCTCGGCCAGGAAGCGGATGTGACGCTGCTTGATCTCCACCACCGGGTCGATGACCGCCGCCATGGCGGGGGACACCCCGGCCAGACGCCGGTAGGCCGCCTGTGTGATCCATTCGTCCACGAGGCCCGTCGTCACGTGTGCGGCGACGATCTGCGTGCCGGTGACGTTGGCGATGAGGGAGCGGCGGATCGGGCCGCGGCGCTCGCGGCGCTCCGCCAGCACCCACCGGGCCGGGCCGGCGCTCGAAGGCAGGCCCCGGGCGGCGGGAGAGGCGTCCAGGACGGCGTCGAGGGCGTCGGCGATCCAGAACCTCTCGAACATCCACGTGGTGAGGAACGCGGTGACCCGGGCGTCCTTGTGTGTCGCCGTCACGAGGAGATCGCGCACGCGGTGCAGCGTCGTGCGCTCCATGTCGCGCAGCGCGCGGACGAGCCGGACGGATGCGGCGTCGAGCGGCTCCTCGGCGAGCGACCCGAGGTCGAGCCTTCCGCGGTGGCTGCCGTGCGCCGTACGGGCGAACTCACGCACGTCGAAGCCCGCTGTCTCGGGCGGCGCGGTGCTCGCCTCGTCGTTTGAGTTCATGCGCGGGCTTTCTGGGACCGGAGTGGGGGGCAACTCTGCACAGGCCCCGGAACGTGCGAAAGGCAGTCGGGGGCCATCACGTGAGACCGGGCAACCGGCTGATGTGTGACAGCCCCGCGATTCCCGGGTCGGCATGAGCGTGTGCGAAAGCCCGTGTCACAGGATCGGCGTATGCCCGGTCGAAGGAAGGAGCCGAGAAACGAGAGGTGCGTCATGCGCGAGGAGTTCGTATGCCGAGCAGATGGCATGTGAAACCATGCTGAGCCGTACCGGAATCGCACTTGTCACCGGTGCCACGTCGGGTATCGGAGCGGCGTTCGCGCGCGCTCTGGCGGACCGTGGATGGGACCTGGTCCTGGTGGCGCGCGACAGGGAGCGGCTCGGCCGGATGGCGGTCGAGCTGGAATACCGCGGACGTGTCGTCGAGGTACTGCCCGCCGACCTGTCCGATCGCGCCGACGTCGTACGTGTCGCCGCCCGCCTGGAGGACCCCGTCCGCCCGGTGGACATGCTCGTGAACAACGCCGGATTCGGCGTCCACGCGTCGATGACCTCGGCCGACACCGCTCCGCACGACCGGGCGATCGAGGTCATGGGGCGCGCGGTGCTGGTGCTCGCCGGCGCCGCCGGGCGGACCATGCGCGAACGCGGGCACGGTGCGATCGTCAATGTGTCGAGCACGGCCGGCTTCGTCACGATGGGGAGCTATTCGGCCGTCAAGGCCTTCGTGACCTCGCTCACCGAGGGACTGGCGAACGAGCTGCACGGAACGGGCGTCACCGTGACGGCACTTTGTCCGGGCTGGGTCCGCACGGAATTCCACGACCGGGCCGGAATCCGGTCGTCGGGCATTCCGGACTTCCTCTGGCTCGACGCCGATCGACTCGTGCAGACGAGTCTGCGCGACGTGCGACGCGGACGGGTGATCTCCATGCCGAGTTTTCGGTACCGGCTGCTCATCTGGTTCACGCGTCATCTTCCGCGCCGCACCGTGCGCTGGATCTCGCGACGGATCTCGTCCGGCCGCAACCACAGTCCCACTCATTGAAAGAAGCAGTGCGGGCGAGCCAGCCCGCACCGGAAGGAAGCGGATGTCCGCGACGATGCGCGACCGTTTCACGTCACGCTCTCACGCCGCGGCGCGTTTCGTCGCGCAGCGGGGGTTGTTGAAGCCCGTCGTCTGGGGCGTGACCAGCGTCACGGTACTCGGGTGCGAGCACTTGGCGAACGTCGAGGACACGTATGTCGTCGTCGCCAATCACACCTCGCACCTCGACACGCCTCTCATCATGGGCGCGCTGCCCCGCCGGTTGGCGCGCTACCTCGCGGTGGGAGCCGCCGCCGACTACTTCTTCGACGTGTGGCGGCGGCGCGGCCTCACGGCTCTCTTCTTCAACGCCTTCCCGGTCGACCGCACCGGAGCGAACGCGCGCAGAGTCAGCGCCAGGGCCCTGCTGAACCGGGGAGTGCCGCTCCTGATCTTCCCCGAGGGCACCCGCTCGCGCGACGGATCGCTCGGGGCGTTCAAGCCCGGGGCGGCGGCGCTCGCCTCGTCGGCCGAGGTGCCGGTGCTCCCCGTCGCGGTCATCGGCGCGCACGCGGCGCATCCCCGCGGATCGAACTGGCCCAAACCGGGCCGCCTGCCGGTCGGCGTCGTCTTCGGCGAACCGCTCACCGCCTTTCCCGGAGAGCCGGTGAGCGAGTTCAGCGAGCGCATCCGCTCGGCGATCGCCACCCTGGCCGAGGAGAACTCCGACCGGATCCTCGGCGCGCATGCCACCTCACGTCGTCACATCTGAGGGAGACCGTCCGTGACCGAATCCACCTTCCGCACCGACGCGTTGCGCAACGGTGAGGTGAAACACATGAAGTGGTGGGGCTGGGGCGTGGAAGGCGTCGGCTTCCACCACGAGGACAAGCCCGGTTTCGCGCCGTTCGTGCACAAGGCCGTCGGTCTCGAACTCCGGGCGGGGGAGCGCACCGAAGGGCCCGACTTCTCGCGGTTGAAGGTGCCGGCCTCGACGGCACCCGAGGAGTTCGTCACGGTCCTGAGCGGCATCGTCGGCGCCGGGAACGCCGTCGTGGACGACCTGTCCCGGGTCGTCCACACGTACGGCAAGAGCCTGCGTGACCTGGTCCGCCTCCGGGCCGGTGAGATCGCGCGCAGCCCCGACGTGGTGGTCTACCCGGCCGACGAGGATCAGGTGCAGCGCGTCATCGACGCGGCCGTCGCGGCGGACGCCGTGATCATCCCCTTCGGGGGCGGCAGCAACATCGCGGGCAGCCTGGAGCCGCATCCGGACGAGTCGCGGGTGGTCGTCTCGCTCGATCTCGGCCGCCTGGGCCGGGTGCTGGAGATCGACACCGACTCCGGCCTGGCGCGCGTCCAGGCCGGGGTGCTGGGTCCTGATCTGGAGGCCCAACTCAACGGGCACGGCTGGACGATGGGGCACTTCCCCGACTCGTTCACCCACTCCTCGCTCGGCGGGTGGGTCGCCACGCGCTCGTCCGGCATGCAGTCGGACAAGTACGGCGACATCGCGGACATCGTCAAGGGACTGCGGGTCGTGCGGCCCGGCGGCGTCCTCGTGATCCGTGCCGTGCCGAGCGCGTCGACCGGGCCGAGCGTGCGGGAGATGGTGGTGGGCTCCGAGGGGCGGCTCGGCGTCATCACCGAGGTCACGGTGCAGGTGCACCGGCTCCCCGAAAGGCGTGCCATCCACGCCTACTTCTTCAAGGACTTCGACCACGGCCTCGCCGCGATGCGGGAGATCGCCGAGAGCGACGTGACGCCCTCGGTCACCCGTGTCTCGGACGCGCACGAGACGGGCTTCTCCCTGGCGACGAGCAAGGAGTCCAAGGGCATCAAGAAGAAGGCACAGGCCGGTCTCATGGCGTATCTCAGGCGGCGCGGCTGGAACCTCGACGAGATGTGCCTGTCCTTCATCGGCTTCGAGGGCGACGAGGCGCACGCGAAGCTGCAGAAGTCGCTCGTCGACCGGATCGTGCGCAAGCACCACGGCATCGGCGTCGGCAAGGGGCCCGGTGCGCTCTACGACCAGAAGAAGTTCGACACCCCGTACATCCGGGACTTCCTGCTCGACCGCGGTGCCGCCGGCGACGTGAGCGAGACCGCCGGGCCGTGGTCGAAGCTGCGCGACATCCACACGGCGGTCTACGAGGCGGCCGACCGCGCCTACGAGAAGATCGGCCGCAAGGGCTGGACGATGTCGCACATGTCCCACTCGTACCACTCCGGGGCCTGTCTCTACTTCACCTTCGCCTTCGTGTTCGGCGACGAGGACCCGCTCGGCGAGTACGACACGGTCAAGCGCGCGATCCAGCAGGCGTTCATCGACGCCGGCGGCACGATCTCGCACCACCACGGGGTGGGCCTGGAGCACGCGCCGTGGCTGGAGGAGGACATCTCGCCGCAGGGCGTCGCCGTCATGTCCGGCCTCTTCGACGCCGTGGACCCGGGCGGCAACTTCAACCCGCGCAAGATCGTGGTCTGAGCGCGGCCGCGCGGGCAAAGCAGGCCCCGACAGCGCCGAAGGGTACGAACGCGCCGGCCGGGGCCTGCTCTTCTAGCACTCGATGACGTTCACCGCGAGCCCGCCCCGCGCCGTCTCCTTGTACTTGACCTTCATGTCGGCCCCGGTCTCCTTCATGGTCTTGATGACCTTGTCGAGGGAGACGTGGTGCCGCCCGTCGCCCCGCATCGCCATCCGGGCCGCCGTGACGGCCTTGACCGCGGCCATGCCGTTGCGCTCGATGCAGGGGATCTGGACAAGGCCGCCGACGGGGTCGCAGGTGAGGCCGAGGTTGTGCTCCATGCCGATCTCGGCGGCGTTCTCGACCTTCTCCGGCCCGCCGCCGAGGACCTCGGCGAGGCCGCCCGCGGCCATGGAGCAGGCGGAGCCGACCTCGCCCTGGCAGCCGACCTCGGCGCCGGAGATGGAGGCGTTCTCCTTGAACAGCATGCCGATCGCGCCGGCGGCGAGCAGGAAGCGGACGACGCCGTCCTCCTTCTCGGCCTGCGTCGACCGCCCGGCCACGAAGTTCACGTAGTAGTGCAGCACGGCCGGGATGATGCCGGCGGCGCCGTTGGTCGGGGCGGTGACGACGCGGCCGCCGGCGGCGTTCTCCTCGTTGACGGCCATGGCGTAGAGGGTGACCCACTCCATGGCGTGTTCGGCGGTGCCGCCCTCGGCGCGCAGCTGGCGGGCGGTGGCGGAGGCGCGGCGGCGGACCTTGAGGCCGCCGGGGAGGATGCCCTCGCGGGTGAGGCCGGCGTTCACGCAGTCCTGCATGACGCCCCAGATCTCCAGCAGGCCCGCGCGGATCTCGGCCTCCGAGCGCCAGGCCTTCTCGTTCTCCAGCATCAGGCCGGAGATGGACAGGCCGGTCTCGCGGGTGAGGCGCAGCAGCTCGTCGCCGGTGCGGAAGGGGTACTTCAGCACGGTGTCGTCGAGCTTGATGCGGTCCTCGCCCACCGCGTCCTCGTCGACGACGAAGCCGCCGCCCACCGAGTAGTAGGTCTTCTCCAGTACGGGCACCCCGGCGTCGTCGTACGCGAAGAGCGTCATGCCGTTGGCGTGGTACGGCAGCGAGCGGCGCCGGTGCAGGACCAGGTCGGTGTCGGCGGAGAAGGGGATCTCGTGGGCGCCGAGCAGGTTGATGCGGCCGCTGCCGCGGATCAGCTCGACACGCTCGTCGGCGGTGTCCACGTCGACGGTGCGGGGGGAGTCGCCCTCCAGGCCCAGCAGGACCGCCTTCGGGGTGCCGTGGCCGTGGCCGGTGGCGCCGAGGGAGCCGAAGAGCTCGGCGCGCACCGAGGCGACGCCGGCCAGGAGTCCGTCGTTCTTCAGGCGCTGGGCGAACATCCGCGCGGCGCGCATCGGGCCCACGGTGTGCGAGCTGGACGGGCCTATGCCGATCGAGAAGAGGTCGAAGACGGAGATGGCCACGGTGAAGGACTCCTCGGGTTCGCGGACCCCGTTGTCCGCCGGGGGCCGGCGGGGTCGCCGCCGGGTGGTTCGGATCGCGCGCACGGGTGTTGCGCGCAAGGTCCAGTGTGCGGGACCGCCCGCCCGGGGCGGTCCCGCACAACGGGTGACGGTCGCTACTTCAGACCGGGGTACAGCGGGTGCTTCTCGGCGAGCGCGGTGACCCGGGCGCCGAGCGCCTTGGCCGTCTCCGCGTCGAAGCCCGGCTTCAGGGCTTCGGCCATGACCTCGGCGACCTCGCGGAAGTCCTCGGTGCCGAAGCCGCGGGTGGCGAGCGCCGGCGTGCCGACGCGCAGGCCGGAGGTGACCATCGGCGGGCGCGGGTCGTTCGGGACGGCGTTGCGGTTGACCGTGATGCCGATCTCGTGCAGCCGGTCCTCGGCCTGCCGGCCGTCCAGGTCGCTGTCGCGCAGGTCGACCAGGACCAGGTGCACGTCCGTGCCGCCGGACAGCACCGAGACGCCCGCCGCCGTGACGTCGGCCTGCGTCAGCCGCTCGGCGAGGATCTTCGCGCCCTCCAGGGTGCGGACCTGGCGGTCCTTGAACTCCTCGCTCGCCGCGATCTTGAAGGCGACCGCCTTCGCCGCGATGACGTGCTCCAGCGGGCCGCCCTGCTGGCCCGGGAAGACCGCCGAGTTGATCTTCTTGGCGAGTTCGGCCTTGCTGAGGATGACGCCGCCGCGCGGGCCGCCCAGCGTCTTGTGCGTGGTGGTGGTGACGACGTCCGCGTGCGGCACGGGGGAGGGGTGGAGCCCCGCCGCGACCAGGCCGGCGAAGTGCGCCATGTCGACCATCAGGTAGGCGCCGACCTCGTCGGCGATCCGCCGGAAGGCCGCGAAGTCCAGCTGCCGCGGGTAGGCGGACCAGCCGGCGATGATCAGCTTCGGCCGGGACTCCTTGGCGAGGCGCTCGACCTCGGCCATGTCGACCTGGCCGGTCTCGGCGTCCACGTGGTAGGCGACCACGTTGTAGAGCTTGCCGGAGAAGTTGATCTTCATGCCGTGGGTCAGGTGCCCGCCGTGGGCGAGGTTCAGGCCCAGGATCGTGTCACCGGGGTTCAGCAGCGCGAACATCGCGGCCGCGTTGGCCTGCGCGCCCGAGTGCGGCTGGACGTTGGCGTGCTCGGCGCCGAAGAGCGCCTTGACCCGGTCGATGGCCAGCTGTTCGACGACGTCGACGTGCTCGCAGCCGCCGTAGTAGCGGCGGCCGGGGTAGCCCTCGGCGTACTTGTTGGTCAGCACCGAGCCCTGGGCCTGGAGGACCGCGACCGGAGCGAAGTTCTCCGAGGCGATCATCTCCAGGGTGGACTGCTGGCGGTGCAGTTCGGCGTCGACGGCGGCGGCGACGTCGGGGTCGAGCTCGTGCAGGGAGCTGTTGAGAAGCGACATCTGGGGGATCATCCGTCCGGAGGTCGTGGTGGGCAGGGCGGGGCGGCGGGGTGCCGCGGCGGGGTCAGCTGCCGGTGAAGGCGGTGTACTCGTCGGCCGAGAGCAGGTCGGCGGGCTCCTCGGACACCTTCACCTTGAACAGCCAGCCGCCCTCGAAGGAGGCCGAGTTCACCAGGGAGGGGTCGTTGACGACGTCCTCGTTGACCTCGGTGACCTCGCCGGAGACGGGGGAGTACAGGTCGCTGACCGACTTGGTCGACTCCAGCTCGCCGCAGGTCTCACCCGCGGACACCGAGTCGCCGACCGTCGGGAGCTGGACGTAGACGACGTCGCCGAGGGCGTTCGCCGCGTGCTCGGTGATGCCCACCGAGGACACGCCGTCCGCGTCCGCGGCCGACAGCCACTCGTGCTCCTTGCTGTAGCGCAGCTGCTGGGGGTTGCTCATGGCGTGAATTCTCCTGGATGAGGGGATGTGCTGGTGAACGGCTGTCTTGACAGGTGGGACGGCTGTGCCCGGTGTGCGGGCGGGGCCTCAGCGCTGCCGCTTGTAGAACGGCAGGGCCACCACCTCGTACGGCTCATGCGTACCGCGGATGTCGACGCCCACACCGGAGGTGCCCGGCGCGGCGTGCTCGGCGTCCACGTAGGCCATCGCGATCGGCTTGCCCAGGGTCGGGGACGGGGCGCCCGAGGTGATCTCGCCGATCACGGCGCCGCCGGCCACCACCGGGTAGCCCGCCCGCGGGACCCGGCGGCCCTCGGCGACCAGGCCGACCAGCTTGCGCGGCGGCTCGGCCGCGGCGCGCTCCGCGGCGGCGGCCAGCGCCTGCCGGCCCACGAAGTCACCGGGCTTGTCGAACTTCACGACCCGGCCGAGACCGGCGTCGAACGGGGTGAGGGCGGTGGTCAGTTCGTGCCCGTACAGCGGCATGCCCGCCTCCAGGCGGAGCGTGTCCCGGCAGGACAGCCCGCAGGGCACCAGGCCGGCGTCCGCACCCGCGTCGGTGAGCGCCTGCCACAGCTTCTCCGCGTCGGCGGGGGCGACGAACAGCTCGAAGCCGTCCTCACCGGTGTACCCCGTGCGGGCGATCAGCGCCGAGACGCCGGCGACCGTGCCGGGCAGCCCGGCGTAGTACTTCAGGCCGTCGAGGTCGGCGTCGGTCAGCGACTTCAGGATGCCGGGGGACTCCGGGCCCTGGACGGCGATCAGCGCGTACGCGTCCCGGTCGTCGCGCACGGCGGCGTCGAAGCCGGCCGCGCGCTCGGTCACCGCGTCCAGGACCACCTGCGCGTTGGAGGCGTTGGCGACGACCATGTACTCCTGCTCGCCGAGCCGGTAGACGATCAGGTCGTCCAGGATGCCGCCGTCGGGGGCACAGATCATCGTGTAGCGCGCGCGGCCGACGGCCAGCGCGGAGATGTGGCCGACCAGCGCGTGGTCCAGCGCCTCGCCCGCGGCGGGGCCGGTGACCGTGATCTCGCCCATGTGGGACAGGTCGAACAGACCGGCCCGGGTCCGTACGGCGGTGTGCTCGTCGCGCTCGCTGGCGTACCGCAGCGGCATGTCCCAGCCCGCGAAGTCGGTCATGGTGGCACCGAGGGAACGGTGCAGGGCGTCCAGCGCGGTACGGCGGGGTTCACTCATCGGGCGGGCTCCCAAGGACATGGAAAGACAAGTCGGGCGATGACAGGAAGGGGGCTTGCCCTCCCCATCTGTCATCGGAACCTGAGAGGTTCACCTCGACCCTCCGTGCGGAGGAGCCCGGGTTTGCACCTTGGGTGGGGCGGCCGCCCCGTGACCGGGAGGGCTCGCCCGCTTTTCAGATGTGCCTCGGACGCGCGGTATCTGTGCCTGAGAGATTCAAGGGAGGACTTGCTCCTTCGGCGCCCCGCCCGCCGTGGCGGGAACGGGGAACTCTCCCGCGCGGCCTCGAACGGCCGATATGTGATTGAGGCCGCCATCATTGCACGGCCGCCCGGCCTTGTCTCGGCCGTGTCCCCGATGTCCCGGTCGGGTCCCGATCGTGTTGTCACCGCGTCGCTTCCCTGGGTAGGCGCATACCGAGGATTTACCATTTCTTGAAAGTCTCACCGGGAGGGCGACTGTGCGGTGGCAGAGTGCGTACGCGACGGCCGGGGCACCGGCCGCTCCCCGTCCGGCGGCCGTGCGGCCGGCGGTCCGTCCCCGAGGTGCGGTCCGCGCCGGGCGCTCGGTGCGCCCGAGCAGGCTGGTCGACCTGCGCGCGGGGCGCACCCGGGTACGCCGGCTGCGCTACCCGGCCGGTGACGTCCTGATCGTCTCCGGGCTCCCCGGCGGCGGCAAGAGCACCCTGATGCGCCGCGTCTCCGGTGACGCCTGGCTGATCGACTCCCAGGACGTGCGCGAGCGCTGGCAGGTACGGATGCCCCGCCTGCTCCCCTATGCCGTCTACCGCCCCCTGGTGCGGCTGGCGCACTACCTGGGGCTGTGGCGGGCCCTGCGTTCCGGCGCCGGCGTGGCCCTGCACGACTGCGGCACCCTGCCGTGGGTACGGGCCTGGGTCGGCCGGGAGGCGCGGCGCCGCGGCCGGGGGATGCACCTGGTGCTGCTCGACGTGCCCGTGGAGGCCGCCCTCGAGGGGCAGCGCGCGCGGGGGCGGGGGGTGTCGGCGTACGCCATGGCCCGGCATCAGCGGGCCTCACGGCTGCTGCTGCGCGCGGCCGAGGAGGGCCGGCTGCCGGCCGCCTGCACCTCGGCGGTGCTGCTGGACCGCGAAGCGGCCCGGCGGCTCGAGGCCATCGACTTCGACGGCTGAGCGGCCGGGCCGCCACGGTGGTGCGCCGATGGTGCGGTGATCGCGCGGACTACTGGACCTGCGAGAAGGGCGCCACAGGCATCTCGGGAGCCTGGGGAGCCGCGGCCGGGTCCTGGGGCGCCAGGGCCTCGGGAGCCTGCGGGTCCAGCGCCGACTGGTCGTCCAGCGGCAGCGTGATGGGAAGGGGAAGCGCACCGGTCAGCAGCTTCGGCACGGACAGCAGGAGCGCCTGCAGGTCGGCGACGACCCTGGTCACACCGGCGGTCACGCCCGCGAGGTCCTTGGCCAGGGCCGCCTTCAGCAGCGCGGCGACATCTGCCACCAGCGTGTCGAGCTGCTTCTGGACGTCGGACACGGGGTCCGCGGCGCGCTCGCTGCTGTCGGCGGGCAGCGCCACGTCGGCGAACTGCGGGTCGGTGGCGGGGCCGGCAGGGAACTGTGCCGCCGGGTCGATGCCGGACTGGTAGGTCTGCGACGGGTCGGCCGCGCCGGCCGCCTGGCCGACGACCGTGGACAGCTGCTGGGTCGCCTCCTCCAGGCCCTGGCGCAGCTCCTCGAGCTTCGCCGAGTCGGGAGCCTGGGCCTGGGCCTCCTGAGTGAGCTTCGCGCCGATCGACAGCGTGTCACCCAGCTTGGCGATGAGGTCGGCTCGGCCGGTCTCCGCCGCATCGGCGGCAGGCGCCAGGTGAACGGCCGTGATCCGGACCGGGGCGTGGGCACTCGCGACACCGCCGGTGAGGCCCATCGTCAGCGAACCGCAGACGGCGGCCGCTATGAGGGCGGAGGTGGTCCTGGTGATGCGCATATTGAGGAATCTCCCAAGTGAGGGTTTTGTCCTTGCCTGCCCCACCTTGTGAGAAGTCGTGACCCCTCGCAACCGGACGATCGCACGGTGTGACGGATCCGGGCCCGCGGGGGTCCCTCGGGCCCTGCTGCGGATAGGGTTTTGGGTGAGGGCACGACGACCGGATTTTGCGAGGCGAGACGCAGTGGACATCCCTGGGCAGCGGATACCCGACGGGTTCGCCCCGGCGTTCGCCGGCGGACAGGCCGCAGGCACCTGGCCCGCCAACGAACTCGAGGAGGTCCTCACCGCCGCCCTCGGCGATCCGGGCGCGACCGCCCGCGTCCTGGAGGTGCTCGGCCGCTCGGAGTTGTGGATCCCGCTGCCGGCCGGCGGCGGCCCCGGCAGCCCCGACCTGGACCTGCCCACCATCGAACTCGGCGGCGGCGCCTACGTCCCGGTGTTCAGCTCCGAGCAGCAGTTCCTCCACGCGGCGCAGGGCATGGACTTCGCCGTCGCCCCGGCGCGCGAGTTCGCCCGCGGACTGCCGCCCCAGGTCGGCATCGCCGTCAACCCCGGTGGCGCGGTGGGGATTCCGCTGCCGCCGCCCGCCGTGATGGAGCTGTGCCGCACCGACCGCGAGCCCGGCACGCCGACCGGGGCCCGGGTGCGGCTGTGGGAGCCCTCGCCGGACGAGGAGCCGGTGGAGTTCCTGGCCGCCGCCGCGGGCGAGTTCGCCGTCACCCCGGTCGTCCTCACCGCACGTCGCGCCCTGGCCAGCGTCGAGGGGGACCCGGCCGCGCTCTTCATCGGCGTCGAGCTCGACCGCTGGCAGGAGGAGGACCGCGTCGCCGCGATGACCGCGCTCGGCCGCGCGCTCGGCGCCGTCCCGGTGCCGTGGCAGGTCAGTCTCGTCCTTCTCGACGTCGCACAGGACCCCGTGGGGGACTGGATGATCGAGCGCGTGCGACCCTTCTTTGTCGGCACCGGCGCATAACCTTGGTCCGGCAGGCGAAGCAGCAGACGACGCAGAGGTGGAAGGGCGGGTCACGTGGTCGCGGGCGCGGGAGGGGACAGTGGGCTGGAGCATGCGCTCCGGCAGGTGACGCCCGGTAGGTTCGACGCGTACGAGACGTTGCTGCGGGCCCTCGCCGACGGCGAGGTCTGGATGCTGCTGTGGCAGGGCAGCCCCGGCGCCGCGGACGCGCAGTACGGCAACATGGAGGTGGGCGGCTACGGTTACGCCCCCTGCGTGACCTCCTCGCGCGAACTGGCCGCCAGCGGCTGGACCCGGGCGCACGAGGTCGTGTCCGGCCGTGAGATCGCCGCCTCCCTCTTCCCGGACCGCTGGGGCCTGTGGCTCAACCCGCACGCCCCCGGCGGCGGCGTCGGCGTCCCCTGGCTCGATCTGCGCCGGATCGGTCTCGGGCTGGACCATGCCCCCGCGGGACCGCTGCGGATAGCCGAGCCCGCACTCCAGATCCCCCAGTACTATGCCCTGTTGTCCCAGCAGGCCCACCGCAACCCCGCGGTGCGGTCCCTGCGGCGCGCGTGGGTCCAGCCGGCCGTCGGCGAGCCGTATCTCGCGATCGGCGTCGACCTCTACGACAGCGGCTCCCAGTCGGCCGAGACGGTGCGGCTGATGATGCAGTCCGCCCTCGCCGCGGTGCCCCAGGGACTGCCCGTCGCCGCCGTCGCCCTCGCCGACGAGTACGACCCCGTCGGCATGTGGATGCGGGCCGCCGCGCAGCCCTTCTACGACCGCGACGCGCACGCGGGCGGCGGTGCCGCGAGCGCCGTCCACGGCCGGGCGCCGCAGCGGTACTGAGCCGTCCGGGGACGGCTCGCGGGGGGTCTCCCCCCAAGCCGCCCCCGGGGCCCGTCAGATCACCGCGGAGATCAGTCCGAGCGGGGGGCTGCCCAGCTCCAGCAGGGACGTGTGGAACCGCTGCAGCGTGAAGTCCCGCCCCCACTCCTGGCGGGCCCGCTCCCGCAGCCGCATGATCTCCAACTTGCCCCAGGTGTAGCGCCCGTAGGCCGCGTCGAAGGTGCCCCTGCGGGCCTCCGAGGCGGCACCGGCGCGCGCGAGGCGGGCGTCGCGCATGAACCGGACTGTGGCCTCCTCCAGCGTCATGGCCCCCGTGTGCAGCCCGATGGCGCAGGCGAGCCGTGTGACGCGGACGAGCGCCTCCAGGGCGACGCCGATGGCGAAGCGGGGATCGCGGGAACGGAAGCCCTCCTCCAGGCAGACCTCCTCCACGTAGTGCGCCCAGCCCTCGCAGAAGGACAGGGAGTGCAGGACGCGCCGGACCTGGGTGGGCGCGTGCCGCAGGGCCCGGCCGTGGGCGAAGTGACCCGGCGCGACCTCGTGCACGGTGATCGCGGGCAGGCTGGTGCGGCTGAAGACCGACAGCCACTCCTCCCGCTCGTCCTCGGGCCAGTCCGGTTCCGGCGGGGTGACGTGGTACCAGGAGGCGCTGTCGGCCTCCTCGGGGGCGGCCCAGGTCATCATCGCCATGGACCAGCGCCGCGACGGCGGCGCGGGACCCACCAGGCAGTCCCCGTCGAGCCACGGCACCAGCCCCCGGCGCCGGGTGAACTCGATGACCTCCTCGGTGAGCCGGGCGGCCTCGGGGATCACCCCCTCCGCGTCGGGGTGGTCCGCGAGCAGACGCGGGATCAGTTCGTCGACGGTGAGCTCCGGGTCGAGCCGCCGGCAGGACTCCGCCAACAGCTCGGTGAGCCGGTCGCGTTCGCGCTCCGCCTCCTCCGCGAGCGCCGACAGGTCGACCGACAGGCCTTCTTGACTGCCCATCAGTGCCGCGAGAGCGTCACCGCCGAGCCGCGGGTCGGGATCGCCGGTCTCGGCGGCGCGGGCGATGTGGTCCACCAGGCGGCGGTGGGCGGCGAGCGCGGGGCCGGCCTCCGGCTCCTGGTCCGCGTCGAGGCCGGCGGCCAGACCGCGGACCGCCCCGAGCAGTGCCCCGGCGACGGGCGCGCTCACCCGGTCGAGGGACGCGACCGCCGCGTCCACGGCGTCCGGCCACTGCAGCAGATGACGCCTGCGGGCCTCGGCGAGCTCTTCCCGCGGCGCGTACTCCCGGTCGTAGGCGGTCAGTTCGAGGTTCGACAGATGGGGATAGGGGTCCCGCCGGTGCAGCTCCAGCTCGCCGTACTGGACCCTGAGGGTGTCCTCGAAGACCGACAGGTGCCGTTCGTCGTGTTCGTCCGGAAGCGCCGCTTCGCGGCGTCGCGCGTGGGCCAGCGCGGACAACCCGCGCCGCACGCCGTCCGGTGACAGGTCCTGTACCTGGCCGTCGTACTCGTGCAGTCCTGCCATCTCCCTGACCACGGGGACCATGAGGTCGCACACCGCGCGCAGCCGATCATTCATGGGTCCGACGGTAGCGAGTCGGCAACCCTCCCGGCGATCTGTCAACGCGCGTAACACTGCGGTAATAACGGACGAAGGGTCACCGCATCACGGTTGCGCATCGCTTCCCTGCCAGGTCTGGCGCCTGATCGATGCGCCGTTGAAGACTCACGCCTCAAGGCCGGCTCGCACGAGCCCTAACGATCCATCACGCGACCGACACACAGTCCAGCGCCACCGCACCACCATCAAGAGCTGCGCCCGACATGGTCGGTCCGCTCCGTCGACCCGGACGGACGGCCAGGCGAAGCCGGCCACCGCCGGCAGGGGGATGCACGAGGAGACATGACAGCACCGCTGCACGACACCGCTGAAACGGCCGTCGCCGACGTCGCCGCCGACATACCCGCGAAGGCGATCGAGGGCCGTTCGCCCGGTCGTATCGCATGGATGCGCCTCAAGCGCGACAAAGTGGCGCTGGCGGGCGGCGTCGTTGTCGTCCTCCTCGTCCTCGTCGCGATCTTCGCGCCCCTGATCGTGAGCGCGTTCGGCCATCCGCCGAACGACTTCCACGAGGACAAGATCGACCCGCTGTTCGGCACCCCCACGGGCAAGTGGGGCGGCATCAGCGGCGATTACCTCTTCGGGGTGGAGCCGGTCAACGGCCGCGACGTCTTCAGCCGCATCGTCTACGGAACGCAGATCTCCCTGCTGGTGGCGTTCCTGTCCGCCGTCGTGGCGGTCGTCCTCGGCACCTTCTTCGGCATCGTGGCCGGCTACTTCGGCGGCTGGGTCGACGCCGCCATCGGCCGCGTGATGGACGTCCTGCTGGCCTTCCCGCAGCTCCTGTTCATCATCTCCCTGGTCTCGGTCATGCCGAACTCGCTGCTCGGCTTCAGCGGCACCGGCGTTCGCATGGGCGTCCTGGTCGTGGTCATCGGCTTCTTCGGATGGCCGTACGTCGGGCGCATCGTCCGCGGCCAGACCCTGAGCCTGCGTGAACGCGAGTACGTCGACGCCGCACGCAGCCTGGGCGCCGGCCGCGGGTACATCCTCTTCCGCGAACTGCTGCCCAACCTGGTCGCGCCGATCACCGTCTACGCGACGTTGATGATCCCGACCAACATCCTCACCGAGGCCGCCCTGAGCTTCCTCGGGGTCGGCGTGAAGCCGCCCACCTCCTCATGGGGCCAGATGCTCTACAAGGCGCTGTCCTTCTACGAGACGGACCCGCTCTTCATGCTGATCCCGGGTCTGGCGATCTTCATCACCGTGCTCGCCTTCAACCTCTTCGGTGACGGCGTACGGGATGCGCTGGACCCGAAGGGCTCCCGTTAGCCCTTGCACACCCGCCCCTGCCGCTCACGTCAGGTGGCTTCTCACCGATAGGAACGCAGGTCCGCCGACGTGGCGGACCGCGAATCACGGAGGTTGCGAAAAAGTGATTTCCCCACGCTCATCGAGGCGCCTGGCCGCAGGGACGGCCGTCGTGGTCGCGACCCTGCTCGCCACCGCTGCTTGCGGCGGCGGCGGTGACAAGTCCGACGGCAACGCCGCCAAGGCTCCGGGCTTCAACGCGGCCGTCAACAAGGTCGCCAGCGTGTCCGACAAGAAGGGCGGCACGCTCAAGTTCGTCGGCACGCAGGATGCCGACTCCTGGGACCCGCAGCGTGGTTACTACGGCTTCATGTGGGACTTCAGCCGGTACTACACCCGCCAGCTGATCTCCTTCACGCCGGAGCCCGGCACGGCCAGCACCACGCTGAAGCCGGACCTGGCCACCGCCAACGCCAAGATCTCCGACGGCGGCAAGACCTACACCTACACGCTGAAGGACGGCCTGAAGTGGGAGGACGGCTCCGCGCTGACCTCCAAGGACGTCAAGTACGGCATCGAGCGCATCTGGGCCCAGGACGTCATCTCCGGCGGCCCGATCTACCTGCAGCAGGTGCTCGACCCCAAGGGTGAGTACAAGGGTCCCTACAAGGACACCTCGGCCGACAAGCTGGGCCTGAAGGCCATCGAGACCCCGGACGACAAGACCATCGTCTTCCACCTGCCGACGCCCAACAGCGACTTCGAGCAGATGCTGGCGATGCCGTCCGGCTCCCCGGTCCCGGCGGCCAAGGACACCGGCGCCAAGTACGGCCTCAAGCCGTTCTCCAGCGGCCCGTACAAGTTCGAGTCGTACACGCCGAACAAGTCGATGGTCCTGGTCCGCAACACCAACTGGAGCGCGTCCACCGACGACCTCCGCAAGGCGCTGCCGGACAAGATCACGGTTACGCTGACCACCAACGCCGACGACATGGACAAGCGTCTGATCAACGGCGACTACGACCTGGACCTCAACGCCACCGGCGTCGGTCAGGCCGCCCGCGCCGAGGTCCTCGGCAAGAACAAGGCCAACGCCGACAACCCGGACACGGGCTTCATCCGCTACGCGGTCTTCCCGACCACGGTCAAGCCGATGGACAACATCCACTGCCGCAAGGCGGTCATCCTCGCCGCCGACCACAAGTCGCTGCAGACCGCCCGCGGCGGCCCGCAGGCCGGCGGTGCGATCGCCCCGAACATGCTCCCGCTGGGCATCAAGGGCTCCGACGGCGCCTACGACCCGTACAACGTCCTGAAGGACACCACGGGCAACGTCGAGGAGGCCAAGAAGGAGCTCAAGGCCTGCGGCCAGCCGAACGGCTTCAAGACCACGATCGCGGTGCGCAACAACAAGCCGATCGAGGTCGCCACGGCCGAGTCGCTGCAGGAGTCGCTCAAGAAGGTCGGCATCACCACCGAGCTCGACGAGTTCGACGGTGCCCAGACCTCCGGCATCATCGGTGCCCCGAAGACGGTCAAGTCCAAGGGCTACGGCATCATCATCATGGGCTGGGGCGCCGACTTCCCGTCCGGTCAGGGCTTCCTCCAGCCGCTGGTCGACAGCCGGTTCATCCTTGAGAGCGGCAACAACAACTTCGCCGAGATCAAGGACAAGGCGATCGACGGCCTGTTCGACAAGGCGCTGCAGCAGACCGACCCCAACGCGGCGGCCGACGTCTACAAGCAGATCAACCAGAAGGTCTCCGAGGGCGCGTACTACCTGCCCTTCACCTTCGAGAAGAACATCATCTGGCGCAGCTCGCGCCTGACCAACGTCTACACGGCCGACGCGTACAACGGCCGCTACGACTACGCCTCGCTGGGCGTGCAGTAACAACTCTCGAATCGATCGAGTGCCACACCCGCTAGGCACGAAGGGCAGGTGATGGCCGCGTGCGGCGGCCCGGGGACAACCCCCGGGCCGCCGCCGGGCCGAGCACAGTGCTTGCATACCTCATTCGGCGACTGTTCGCTGTCGTCGTCATGCTGCTGGTCATCACACTGGTGACCTTCGGGATCTTCTTCCTGATCCCCAAATGGGTCGGCGTCGACCCCGCGACCTACTTCATCGGGAAGCAGGCGGACCCGGCCTCTCTTGAGGGCATCCGGAAGAAGATGGGCCTCGACGATGCCATCCTCGTCCAGTTCGGCAAATTCCTGTGGGGACTGGTGGCCGGGCGTGACTACGCCAACGGCGTCGACGTCACCCACTGCGCCGCGCCGTGCTTCGGCTATTCGTTCCGCAGCGAGCAGGCCGTCTGGCCGATCCTGACGGACCGTCTGCCGGTCACCCTGGGCCTCGCCGCCGGCGCGGTCGTCATCTGGGTGCTGGTCGGTGTCGGCACCGGAGTCGTCTCCGCCCTCAAGCGGGGCTCCGCGCTCGACCGCGGCCTCATGACCGTCGCCCTCGCGGGCGTCTCGCTGCCGATCTACTTCACCGGCATGCTCGCGGCGGCGCTGATCGTCTTCAAGTTCCACTGGATCGACGGGCAGTACGTCGAACTGAGCCAGAGTCCGACGGGCTGGTTCGGCGGCATGCTGCTGCCCTGGATCACCCTGGCCTTCCTCTACGCGGCCATGTACGCCCGGATGACCCGCGCCACCATGCTGGAAATCCTCGGTGAGGACTACATACGCACCGCGCGCGCCAAGGGCCTGCGCGAACCCGTGGTCATCGGCAAGCACGCCATGCGCTCCACGATGACCCCGATCCTCACCATCCTCGGCATGGACCTCGGCGCCCTCGTCGGCGGCGCGATCCTCACCGAGACCACGTTCAGCCTGCCCGGACTCGGCCAGGCCGCGGTGAAGGCCATCTCCGACAAGGACTTCCCGGTGATCCTGGGCATCACCCTGATCGCCGCCATGGCGGTCGTCCTTGCGAACCTCGTGGTGGACCTGCTGTACGCCGTGATCGACCCGCGAGTGAGGCTCTCATGACGGACCTCCCCATCCAGAAGACCGGCGCCGAGGCGCAGTCCGCGCCGAACGAGCCGGTTTCCGGGACGGCGTCCAGGCCCACGGCGTTCCTGGAGGTGCGCGACCTCAAGGTGCACTTCCCGACCGACGACGGCCTGGTCAAGTCCGTCGACGGCCTGTCCTTCCAGCTGGAGAAGGGCAAGACCCTCGGCATCGTCGGCGAGTCCGGCTCCGGCAAGTCCGTCACGTCGCTGGCCATCATGGGCCTGCACCGGGCCGGGCAGTACGGGCGCAGCAAGGCGCAGATGTCCGGCGAGATCTGGCTCGACGGCAAGGAACTGATCACGGCCGACCCGGACGAGGTCCGGCGGCTGCGCGGCAAGGACGTCGCGATGATCTTCCAGGACCCGCTGTCCGCGATGCACCCCTACTTCACAGTCGGCGCCCAGATCGTCGAGGCGTACCGGGTGCACCACGCGGTCTCCAAGTCCGTCGCCCGCAAGCGCGCGATCGAGATGCTCGACCGGGTCGGCATCCCGCAGCCCGACAAGCGCGTCGACGACTACCCGCACCAGTTCTCCGGCGGTATGCGGCAGCGCGCCATGATCGCGATGGCGCTGTCCAACAACCCCGAGCTGCTGATCGCGGACGAGCCGACCACCGCGCTCGACGTGACCGTGCAGGCGCAGATCCTCGACCTGATCCGGGACCTGCAGAAGGAGTTCGGCTCGGCCGTCATCATCATCACCCACGACCTCGGCGTGGTCGCCGAGCTCGCGGACGACATCCTGGTGATGTACGGCGGCCGTTGCGTGGAGCGCGGGCCGGCCGACAAGGTGTTCTACGAGCCGCAGCACCCCTACACCTGGGGCCTGCTGGGTTCGATGCCCCGGCTGGACCGCGAGCGCACCGACCGCCTCAACCCGGTCAAGGGTTCGCCGCCGAGCCTCATCAACGTGCCCTCCGGCTGCGCCTTCCACCCGCGCTGCCCGTACGCGGAGCTCACCGGGGGCGCCAGCACCACCGTCGTACCGGAGCTGCGCGAGGTCGGCAGCCGGCACCACGCCGCCTGTCACCTCCCCACCGCGGACCGGCAGCGCATCTGGACCGAAGAGATTGCGCCGAAGCTGTGAAAGGCCAGGAGATGACGATCCCCCAGCAGACGACCGCCGACGGGTCGGATGCGCTGCTCAAGGTGAGCGGCCTGGTCAAGCACTTCCCGATCACCAAGGGCCTGCTGCGCCGTCAGGTCGGCGCGGTCAAGGCGGTCGACGGCATCGACTTCCACGTGCGCGCCGGCGAGACCCTGGGTGTCGTGGGCGAGTCCGGCTGCGGCAAGTCGACCATGGGCCGGCTGATCACCCGGCTGCTGGAGCCGTCCGGCGGGAAGATCGAGTTCGAGGGCCGGGACATCACGCACCTGGGCACCTCGGGCATGCGCCCGCTCCGCCGCGATGTGCAGATGATCTTCCAGGACCCGTACTCCTCGCTCAACCCGCGCCACACGGTCGGCTCGATCGTCGGCGCGCCGTTCAAGCTGCAGAAGGTGCAGACCGAGGGCGGCGTCAAGAAGGAGGTGCAGAACCTCCTGGAGCTGGTCGGCCTCAACCCCGAGCACTACAACCGCTATCCGCACGAGTTCTCCGGCGGCCAGCGGCAGCGCATCGGCATCGCCCGCGCGCTGGCGCTGAAGCCGAAGCTGGTGGTGGCGGACGAGCCGGTCTCCGCGCTCGACGTCTCCATCCAGGCCCAGGTGGTCAATCTCCTGGACGACCTGCAGTCCGAGCTCGGCCTGACGTATGTGATCATCGCGCACGACCTGTCGGTCATCCGGCACGTGTCGGACCGCATCGCGGTCATGTACCTCGGCAAGATCGTCGAGGTCGCCGACCGCGAGGACCTCTACACCAAGCCGATGCACCCGTACACCAACGCCCTGCTCTCCGCGGTGCCGGTGCCGGACCCCAAGCGGCGGACCCAGCGCGAGCGCATCCTGCTCACCGGTGACGTCCCGTCGCCGATCGCGCCGCCGCCGGGCTGCCGTTTCCACACCCGGTGCTGGAAGGCGACCGAGGTGTGCAAGACCACCGAGCCGCCACTGGTCGCGCTGGCCACCGGCCACCAGGTGGCCTGCCACCACCCGGAGAACACCGGCGGGGAGTCCGGCGGCGCGGGTCCGGCGCAGAAGGCGGCGGAATCGGCCTGATCGGCCTGATCAACCCGCCCGGCACAATGGGACCGGTGCACACCGAACTGTTCAGCCACTCCGTCCAGCACATGCTCGACCTCGCCGGAATCTTCGTCTTCGCGATCTCCGGCGCGCTGCTCGCCGTACGCAAGAACTACGACGTCTTCGGCATGGCGGTGCTCGCCGAGGTCACGGCGCTGGGCGGAGGGCTGATCAGGGATCTGATCATCGGGGCGGTCCCGCCGGCCGCTTTCACCGACCTCGGGTACTTCCTGACCCCGCTCATCGCGACCGCGGTGGTCTTCTTCCTCCACCCGCACGTCGAGCGGATCAACACCACCATCAGCGTCTTCGACGCCGCCGGGCTGGGCCTGTTCTGCGTCTCCGGCACCACCAAGGCCTACAGCTACGGCCTGAACCTCACCGCCTCCGCCACCCTGGGCCTCGCCACCGCGGTCGGCGGTGGTGTCCTGCGCGATCTGCTCGGCAACGAAGTGCCGTCCCTGCTGCGCTGGGACCGCGACCTGTACGCCGTGCCGGCCATCGCCGGGGCGTCCATCGTGGCCCTGCTCATCCACTTCGGGGCGCTGACCCCGGCCACCGGCGTGGTCGCCGTCGTGACCGCGTTCACACTGCGGCTGCTGGCGATGCGCTTCCACTGGCGCGCCCCGCGCGCCTGGCACCGGCGCAGCCGGGCCGAGGAGGACGCCGCCGTGTGAGACGTGCCACGGCGCGTGCCGTGCGGCGCCCGTGCGGCCCGGGACCGGGGCCCTGGCGGCCCGCCGGGGCGGGTCCGCGCGGTCGGCGGACCCGTAGAATCAAGGTCACCATGGCCTACTTCGACCACGCCGCCACGACGCCGATGCTGCCGGAAGCGGTCGCGGCGATGACCGCGCATCTCGCCGTCACGGGCAACGCCTCCTCCCTCCACGCGGCCGGCCGACGGGCCCGGCGCACGGTGGAGGAGTCCCGCGAGGCACTGGCCGCCGCGCTCGGCGCCCGGCCCAGCGAGATCGTCTTCACCGGGGGCGGCACCGAGGCCGACAACCTGGCCGTCAAGGGCCTGTTCTGGGCCCGGCGCGCGGCCGACCCGCGGCGCACGCGGGTGCTGGCCAGCCCCGTCGAGCACCACGCCGTCCTGGACGCCGTCGACTGGCTCGCCGAGCACGAGGGCGCGCGCGTGGAGTGGCTGCCCGTCGACGGCTACGGGCGCGTGCACGCCGACGCGCTGCGCGAGGCCATCGCCCGGGACCCGGACGACGTCGCCCTGGCCACCGTGATGTGGGCCAACAACGAGGTCGGCACCATCATGCCGATCAAGGAACTCAGCGCCGTGGCACGGGAGTTCGACGTACCCCTGCACTCCGACGCGGTCCAGGCGCTCGGCCAGGCCGAGGTGGACTTCGCGGCCTCGGGACTCGACGCGATGACCGTCACCGGCCACAAGGTCGGCGGCCCCTACGGCGTGGGCGCCCTGGTGCTGCGCCGCGAGGTCGGCCCCGTGCCGCTGCTCCACGGCGGCGGCCAGGAGCGCGGCGTGCGCTCCGGCACCCTCGACGTCCCCGCGGTCGCGTCCTTCGCCGTCGCCGTCACCCACGCGGCCGAGCACCGCCAGGAGTTCACCCGGGACGTCGGCGCCCTGCGCGACGACCTCGTGGCCCGGGTCCGCGCCGCCGTCCCCGACGTCATCCTCAACGGCGACCCCGCCCCGGAGGGCCGTCTCGCCTCCATCGCCCACTTCTCCTTCCCCGGCTGCGAGGGCGACTCCCTGCTCCTCCTCCTGGACGCCCGGGGCATCGAGTGCTCCACCGGCTCCGCCTGCACCGCCGGCGTCCCCCAGCCCAGCCATGTCCTGCTGGCCACGGGCGCGGACCCCGACCTCGCCCGCGGCTCCCTGCGCTTCTCCCTCGGCCACACCTCCACCTCCTCCGACGTCGACGCCCTGGTGACCGCCATCACGCCGGTCGTCGCCCGCGCCCGCAGCGCCGGACTGTCCTGACGCGCGCGTATTCTTGAAAGCGCTATGACTGACTTCCCCGGTGCACCCACAGGCCCTGGCGACGGCCGTCGCCTCCGCGTGCTCGCCGCGATGAGCGGTGGCGTCGACTCGGCCGTCGCGGCCGCCCGTGCCGCCGAAGCGGGGCACGACGTGACCGGCGTGCACCTGGCGCTGTCCGCGAACCCCCAGTCGTTCCGCACCGGCGCGCGCGGCTGCTGCACCATCGAGGACAGCAACGACGCCCGCCGTGCCGCCGACGTGATCGGCATCCCCTTCTACATCTGGGACCTCGCCGAGCGGTTCCGCGCCGATGTCGTGGACGACTTCGTCGCCGAGTACGCCGCGGGACGCACGCCCAACCCGTGCCTGCGCTGCAACGAGAAGATCAAGTTCGCGGCGCTGCTGGACAAGGCGATCGCCCTCGGATTCGACGCCGTGTGCACCGGTCACTACGCCACCGTCGTCGTCAACCCCGACGGCGGCCGCGAGCTGCACCGCGCCTCCGACGCCGCCAAGGACCAGTCGTACGTGCTCGGGGTCCTGGACGAGCGGCAGTTGGCGCACGCGATGTTCCCGCTCGGGGACACCCTCACCACCAAGGACGAGATCCGGGCGGAGGCGGCCCGGCGCGGTCTGTCCGTGGCGAAGAAGCCGGACAGCCACGACATCTGCTTCATCGCCGACGGGGACACGCAGGGCTTCCTCGCGCGGCGGCTCGGCACCGCGGAGGGCGACATCCTCGACGAGGACGGCAACCGCCTGGGCACCCACGAAGGCGCCTACGGCTTCACCGTGGGCCAGCGCAAGGGCCTGCGGCTGGGCGTCCCGGCGGACGACGGCAAGCCCCGCTACGTGCTGGACATCTCGCCGGTGGACAACACCGTCACGGTCGGCCCCGCCGACGCCCTGGACGTCATCGCGCTCACCGCCATCCGCCCGCGCTGGTGCGGCACCGCGCCGGTCGTGGACGGCCCTCGGGCCTTCACCGCGCAGTTGCGCGCGCACGGCGAGGACGTGCCCGTGGTGGCGGAACTGGCCGGGGAGGAGCTGCGCGTGCGCTTCACCGGCGACCCCGTGCGCGGTGTCGCGCCGGGCCAGGCGGTCGTCCTGTACGACGGCACCCGTGTCGTGGGCTCGGCCACCATCGCCGCCACCGAGCGCCGCGCCCGCACCGCCGCCTCGGCCTGACCGGATCACACCACTTTCGCGCCGGGCGCTCGCGGTCCCGTGATGCGGAAGACTGGCCCGTATGAACATCTGTGTCTTCCTCTCCGCCGCCGACCTGGACGCCCGCTACACCGAACCGGCCCGCCGGTTCGCCGAGTTGATCGGCAAGGGCGGCCACACTCTGGTGTGGGGCGGCTCGGACGTGGGCCTGATGAAGGTGGTGGCCGACGGCGTGCAGGAGCACGGCGGACGGCTGGTCGGGGTCTCCGTGGAGTTCCTGGCGGCCAAGGCGCGTAAGAACGCCGACGAAATGGTGACCGCCGCGGACCTCGCCGAGCGCAAGGCGGAGCTGCTGGCCCGCGCCGACGCCGTGGTGATCATGGTGGGCGGCACCGGCACGCTGGACGAGGCCACCGAGATCCTGGAGCTGAAGAAGCACGGCCTGCACACCAAGCCGGTCGTCCTGCTCAACACCGCGGGCTTCTACGACGGCCTCAAGCAGCAGTTCCAGCGCATGGACGCGGAGGGCTTCCTGCCGCTGCCCCTGACCGACCTGGTGTTCTTCGCGGAGGACGAGGTCGCGGCGCTCGCCTACCTGGAGGAGACCGCGGGCATCGTGTGAGCCCGGGTGATGCGAGCATGGGGCCATGTCCATTCACCTGATCACCGGAGCCGGTTCCGGCATCGGCGCCGCCGTGGCGCGGCGCCTGCTCGACCGCGGCGACGAGCTGTGGCTGCTGGCCCGCAACGCCGGACGCGCCAAGGAGCTGGCCGACAGCTTCCCCGGGGCCCGTACGCTCGTCGGCGACCTGGCCGAGCCCGAGCGGCTGTCGTGGGCGCTGGGCCACCAGGAGCCGCCGGACCGGCTGGACTCCCTGCTGCATGTGGCGGGCGTCGTGGACCTCGCCCCGATCGGCGAGCTGACCCCGAAGATCTGGAATCAGACGCTGGCGGCCAATCTCGTCGGCCCCGCCGAGCTGACCCGTCTCGTCCTGCCCCAACTGCGCCTGTCCCGAGGCCATGTGGTCTTCGTCAACTCCGGCGCCGGCCTCAACGCCCACGCCCAGTGGGGTGCCTACGCGGCCAGCAAGCACGGCCTCAAGGCGCTCGCGGACTCGCTGCGCGAGGAGGAGCACGCCGCCGGGGTACGGGTCACCTCCGTCTTCCCGGGCCGCACCGCGACCCCCATGCAGGCCAAGGTCCACCAGCAGGAGGGCAAGCCGTACGACGCCTCCCGCTGGATCGGCCCGGAGTCGGTGGCGACGGCCGTCCTCACCGCCCTCGACCTCCCGCGCGACGCCGAGATCAACGACCTGACGATCCGGCCGGGGGCCTGACCGGTGGCCATCGGCGAGGAAGAACGGTTCGCGCTGTCCCCGGGCACGGCCACCGGCGTCGGCTCCCTGCCGGGCGGCGACGCGCGCGAGGCGGCGCGCACGGCGACCGGGGCGGTGGAGGCGCTGCCGTTCCTGCCGGAGCTGCCCGCGCGCGGGCCCGGCGCCGACATGATCGGACGCAGCCTCGGCATGCTCGTCGAGCTGTACGCGCGGGTGGAGCCCAGCGGCTGGCGGTTCGGCGACCGGCCGGGCCGGGACACCCGGCGCGCCAAGGCGTGGCTGGGGGAGGACCTGGACGCGCTGGAGGAGTTCACCCAGGGCTACCGGGGCCCGCTGAAGATCCAGGCGGTCGGCCCGTGGACGCTGGCGGCGTCGGTCGAGCTGAAGAACGGTGAGGCGGCGCTGTCGGACCCGGGTGCCTGCCGCGACCTGGCCGAGTCCCTCGGCGAGGGCCTGCGGCTGCAGGTCGAGGACGTACGCCGCCGGATCCCGGGGGCGCGCCCCGTGCTGCAGCTGGACGAGCCGTCGCTGACCACGGTGCTGCGCGGGCACATCCGGACGGCCAGCGGCTACCGGACGCACCGCGCCGTCGACCGCACGGTGGTCGAGGGCGCGCTGCGGGACATCATGGCCGCGGTGGGCCGTGTCGGCGGTGTATCGGTGATCGTGCACTCGTGCGCGCCGGACGTGCCGTTCGCGCTGCTGCGGCGCGCCGGGGTGGCCGGGGTGTCCTTCGACTTCTCGCTGCTCACGGAGCGTGACTGGGACGCCTTCGGTGAGGCGGCCGAGGCGGGGACCGCGCTCTTCACCGGTGTCGTGCCCGGCACCGATGCCCCATTGTCGGACCCTGCCGGTAGCGTCAGTGGTGTTCGGGCGCTGTGGCGCAGGCTGGGGCTGTCCCCGGAGGCTCTGGGCACCTCCGTGGCGGTCACCCCGGCCTGCGGTCTGGCAGGGGCCTCCCCGGCCTATGCCCGTGCCGCGCTCACGCACTGCGCGAAGGCGGCACGCTCGCTCGTCGACAACCCTGAGTGAGCCCCGAGTGAGGCCCTGAGTGAGGAAGGACGTGTACGTGGAGAACTCCGAGATCCCCGAGGGCGCCAGGAACGAGGACGTGCCGGCGAAGGCGCGCGAGCTGCACGCCTCCCTGGCCGAGCAGGTCGAGGAGCACCGCTTCCGCTACTACGTCAAGGACCAGCCGGTCGTCAGCGACGCCGACTTCGACAAGCTGCTGCGGGAGTTGGAGGCGCTGGAGGACGAGCACCCCTCGCTGCGCACGCCGGACTCGCCCACCCAGAAGGTCGCCGGCGCGTACGCCACCGAGTTCACCTCGGTCGAGCATCGTGAGCGCATGCTCTCCCTCGACAACGCCTTCACCGAGGAGGAGCTCGACGCCTGGGCGGACCGGCTCGCCGGCGAGCTGGGACCCCCGGCCGGCGAGGGCGGCAACTACCACTTCCTGTGCGAGCTCAAGATCGACGGCCTCGCCGTCAACCTCACGTACGAGAACGGTCGCCTGGTGCGCGCCGCCACCCGCGGCGACGGCCGCTCCGGCGAGGACATCACGCCCAATGTCCGCACGATCGCCGAGATTCCGGACCGGCTCGCGGGGGAGCGGGTGCCCGCCCTGGTGGAGATCCGCGGCGAGGTCTTCTTCCCCATGGAGAAGTTCGAGGAGCTGAACGCCCGCCTGGTCGAGGCAGGCGACAAGCCCTTCGCCAACCCCCGCAACGCCGCCGCCGGTTCCCTGCGCCAGAAGGACCCGCGGGTCACCGCGAGCCGGCCGCTGCACATGGTGGTGCACGGCATCGGTGCCCGCGAGGGCTTCACGATCGACTGCCAGTCGCACGCCTACGAGCTGCTGCACGAGTGGGGCCTGCCCACCACCAAGTACGCCCGGGTCGTGGGCACGGTCGCCGGGGTCAAGGAGGCCATCGCCTACTACGGCGAGCACCGCCACGACGTCGAGCACGAGATCGACGGCATCGTCGTCAAGGTCGACGAGATCCCGCTGCAGGGCCGGCTCGGCTCCACCGCCCGCGCGCCGCGCTGGGCCATCGCGTGGAAGTACGCCCCGGAGGAGGTCAACACCAAGCTGGTCGACATCCGGGTCGGTGTCGGCCGCACGGGGCGCGTGACGCCGTACGCGGTGGTCGAGCCGGTCACGGTCGCCGGCTCCGAGGTCGAGTTCGCCACCCTGCACAACCAGGACGTGGTCAAGGCCAAGGGTGTGCTGATCGGTGACACCGTCGTGCTGCGCAAGGCCGGGGACGTCATCCCCGAGATCCTGGGCCCGGTCGTGGACCTGCGCGACGGCAGCGAGCGGGCGTTCGTCATGCCCGCGCAGTGCCCCGAATGCGGCACCCCGCTGCGGCCGATGAAAGAGGGTGACATCGATCTGCGCTGCCCCAACGCGCGTTCGTGCCCCGCTCAGCTGCGCGAACGGCTGTTCTACCTGGCCGGCCGCAAATGCCTGGACATCGAGAACTTCGGCTATGTCGCGGCGGCCGCGCTCACCGGACCGCTGGAGCCCGCCGACCCGCCGCTGCACGACGAGGGCGATCTGTTCGACCTCACCCCAGAGCAACTGCTGCCCATCCGCGCCCATGTGCTGGACCAGAACAGCGGTCTGCCCAAGCGCGACCCGGAGACCGGCGAGGAGAAGGTCGTCTCCGTCTTCGCCAACCAGGAGGGGGAGCTGAAGAAGAACGCCGTGGCCATGCTGGAGAACATCCAGAAGGCCAAGGAGCAGCCGCTCGCCAGGATCATCGCCGGACTGTCGATCCGTCACGTCGGCCCCGTCGCCGCCGAGGCGCTCGCCCGCGAGTTCCGCGACCTGGAGGCCATCTTCGCGGCGGACGAGACACGGCTCGCGGATGTGGACGGGGTCGGCGGGATCATCGCCGCCTCCCTCAAGCAGTGGCACGAGGAGGAGTGGCACCGCGAGATCCTGCGCAAGTGGAAGGCCGCCGGCGTCCGCTTCACCGAGGAGGGCTCGGACGAGGGGCCGCGCCCCCTGGAAGGGCTGACCGTGGTCGTCACCGGCACCCTCGCCACGCACACCCGTGACGGCGCGAAGGACCAACTGACCGGCCGCGGCGCCAAGGTCACCGGCTCGGTGTCGAAGAAGACCGACTTCGTGGTGGTCGGGGACAACCCCGGCTCCAAGTACGACAAGGCGGTGCAGCTCAAGGTGCCGATCCTGGACGAGGCCGGATTCGCCGTGCTGCTGGAGCAGGGCGCGGACGCCGCCCGGGAGGTCGCCGTGAACCCAGCCGAGTGATGCCCCATCACCACCCGTTCGGCCCATACCAGAACGATCCGGGTGCCTGGGATCCATTCGGGCAACCCCCGCCGATCGGTGCCCGTGACAGCCTTTGGCGGCCTACTGTTGAGAGACGCGCCTTCCGGGCATCAGCCCTGCGGCGGTTCCGCGGCACCACGCCGCGGGCCGGGCGTGTGGTTCGACGGCACACGCCGCTGCGAGAGGGACGGGCATGGAACCGACGGACAGCGCCGGACCGGCGCCACGGCTGCGCAGGCAGACCGTGTCGGTCCTGCCCGCCGCGGCCCTGCGGTACGCGGTCGTGGGTGCGGCCACGGCGGCCCTTCTCGTGGGCGTCACCCGGATGGTGCTGGACGGTGACGCGTTCTTCCCCGGCGGTGATGTGGGCTGGGCGTTCGCCATGCTCACCGGCATCATCGTCGGCCACCTCGTCGCGATGGGCCGCGACCGCTGGTGGGGCGGCACCGGCTCCGGGGCCGCCCTGACCCTGGCCATGCTGCTGCTGTACGGCTGGGTGCCCGCGGTCCTGGTCAGCCTGGCCGTCGTGGTGCTGGTCGGCACGGCCCGCAGGCACCGCTGGCGGCAGGCCCTGCTGCACGGCGCCGTGGACATCCTCGGCATCGGCGCGGCCGCGCTCGCGCTGTCCGGGTTCGGCATCCACCCGACCGTCGAACACCCCTGGCAGCCCGCCACTTGGGGGATGGGAGCGATCCCGTCGGTGTTCGGCGCCGCCCTCGCCTACCTGGCCGCGACCCGGACCCTCCTGTGGTACGCGATCGTGCCGCGCGCCGGTGCCCTGCCGACGGTGGCCAGGACCGCCCTGATACGCCAGGGCTTCGTCGGAGTGGCGCTGCTCGGGATCTCCCCGCTGATCATCATCGTGGCGGCCGATCTGCCGCTGCTGCTGCCGCTGTTCGCCGTGCCGCTGATCGCCCTGGACTCCACCTTGTGGATCGCCCACGCGCGCGCCGAGGAGCAGTTGCGCGATCCGCTGACCGGCCTGCCGAATCGTCAGTGGCTGCTGGAACGTATCTGGACCGCGCTCGAGGACGCCGACCGCGAGGGCGAACGGACCGCGCTGGTCCTGATCGACCTCGACAAGTTCCGCTCCGTCAACGACACCCTCGGCCACATGGCCGGCGACCGCCTGCTGCTGCAGATCGCCGACCGGCTGCGGCTGGCCCTGCCGCGCGGCGCCGAGGCCGCCCGGCTCGGCGGCGACGAGTTCGCCGTCCTGCTCCCCACCTGCGACTCGCCCACCCGGGCCCAGCGCATCGCGCGGTCCCTGGTCGCGGCTCTCGGTTCGCCGCTCAGTCTCGACGGACTGACCCTGGTGCTGGAGGCCAGCGCCGGGGTCGCCGTCTTCCCCGATCACGCCTCCGACGCCGAGGGACTGCTGCGCCGCGCCGACGTCGCGATGTACCAGGCGAAACGTGACCGCAGCGGGGTCGAGGTCTACGAGTCCTCGCGGGACGGCAACACACCCGACCGGCTCGGCCTCCTCGGTGACCTGCGCCGCGCCCTGGACCGGGGCGAGGTCGAGCTCCACTACCAGCCCAAGGTGCGCTTCGACGGGCATGTGGCGGGGCTGGAGGCGCTGGTGCGCTGGGTGCACCCCGAGCGGGGGAGGGTGAGCCCCGAGGAGTTCATCGCCATCGCCGAGACCTCCGGGCTGATGCCGCAGCTGACCGAGTACGTCCTTGAGTCCGCCCTCGGCCAGGTCGCCCGCTGGCGTGCGATGGGCCTCGATGTGCCCGTCGCGGTCAACGTCTCCCCGCGCGACGTCCACTCGCCGGGCTTCGCCGGCGCCGTCGCGGCGCGGCTGGCCCGGCACGGGGTCCCGCCGGGGGCGCTGCAGTTGGAGATCACCGAGCATGTGCTCCTGGACGACCCGCAGCGCGCCGCGGACACGATGGCCGGGCTCACCGGCCACGGCGTGAAGATGTCCCTGGACGACTTCGGCACCGGTTACTCCTCCCTGGTCCACCTGCGGCGTCTGCCGGTGAGCGAACTCAAGATCGACCGCTCGTTCGTCGCCCGCCTCGTGGTCGACGCCGAGGACGCGGAGATCGTGCGCTGCACGATCGACCTCGCGCACTCCCTCGGCCTCCTCGTCGTGGCGGAGGGCGTCGAGGACGACTTGACCTGGGAGCGCCTGCGCGACCTCGGCTGCGACGCCATCCAGGGGTGGCTCGTCGCCGCCGCCATGCCCCCGGACGAGGCCACCGCCTGGCTCCGGCTGCGCAGCCACGTCGGCTGGCACCGCCCCGCGGAACTCGAGGCCGCCAAGGAGCGTGCCGCGGTCCCCGACGCCCAGTAACCGGCCCGCGTGCGCCCGGGCGGCCTACCGCCGCGCCTACCGCCGCGCCCCGGAAAACCGGCGCCGCGGCCCCGTCCGCCACAGGGGCATCACGGGCCCCACAGGGGCCGGGGCGGACCCGCGGACGGCGGGAAGCGCAAACCGTTTCGCCCCCGGGGCGCCCGCGCCCATAGGATTGGCGCGAAAAGACCGAACTCACCCCCAGAGGATCGCTGCATGCCAGGCATCACGCGCGAGGAGGTCGCCCACCTCGGCCGGCTGTCGCGTCTGGAGCTGAAGGACGAAGAGCTCGACCACTTCGCCGGACAGCTCGACGCCATCATCGGCGCGGTCGCCCGCGTCGCCGAGGTGGCCGGCGAGGACGTACCGCCGACCTCCCACCCGCTGCCGCTGACGAATGTCATGCGCCCTGACGAGGTCCGGCCCAGCCTGACCCCGGCGGAGGCGCTGTCCGGCGCCCCCGCACAGGAACAGCAGCGCTTCAAGGTGCCGCAGATCCTGGGGGAGGACTGATCACGATGACCGAACTGACCAGGCTCACCGCCGCGGAGACCGCGGCCGCCGTCGCCTCCGGCGAGACCTCCGCCGTCGAGGTCGCCAAGGCCCACCTGGACCGCATCGCCGCGGTCGACGAGAAGGTGCACGCCTTCCTGCACGTGGACACCGAGGGCGCCCTGAAGGCGGCCAAGGCCGTCGACGACAAGCGCGCCGCAGGCGAGAAGCTGGGCCCCCTCGCGGGCGTCCCGCTGGCCCTGAAGGACATCTTCACCACCAAGGGCATCCCGACGACCGTCGGCTCCAAGATCCTCGAGGGCTGGATCCCGCCGTACGACGCGACGCTGACCGCCCGCCTCAAGCAGGCCGGCATCGTCATCCTCGGCAAGACCAACATGGACGAGTTCGCCATGGGGTCCTCCACCGAGAACAGCGCCTACGGCCCGACCGGCAACCCGTGGGACCTCACCCGGATCCCCGGCGGCTCCGGCGGCGGCTCCTCCGCCGCCCTCGCCTCCTTCCAGGCCCCGCTGGCCATCGGCACCGACACCGGCGGCTCCATCCGCCAGCCGGCCGCCGTCACCGGCACCGTCGGCGTCAAGCCGACGTACGGCGGGGTGTCCCGCTACGGCATGGTGGCGTTCAGCTCCTCCCTGGACCAGGGCGGTCCCTGCGCCCGCACGGTCCTGGACGCCGCGCTGCTGCACGAGGTCATCGCGGGCTACGACCCGATGGACTCGACCTCCATCGACGCGCCGGTCCCGCCGGTCGTCGAGGCCGCGCGCAACGGCGACGTCAGGGGCCTGCGGGTCGGCGTCGTCAAGGAGTTCGCGGGCGAGGGCTACCAGGCCGGCGTCATGGAGCGGTTCAACGACTCCGTGGAGCTGCTGCGCGAGCTCGGCGCCGAGGTCGTGGAGCTGTCCTGCCCGTCGTTCCAGTACGCGCTCGCCGCGTACTACCTGATCGCGCCGTCCGAGGCCTCGTCCAACCTGGCCCGCTTCGACGGCCTGCGCTACGGCCTGCGGGTCGGCGACGACGGCACCCGCAGCGCCGAGGACGTCACCGCGCTCACCCGCGAGGCCGGCTTCGGCCCCGAGGTCAAGCGCCGCATCATGCTCGGCACGTACGCGCTCAGCTCCGGCTACTACGACGCGTACTACGGCAGCGCCCAGAAGGTCCGCACCCTGATCTCGCGGGACTTCGAGCGCGCCTTCGGGCAGGTCGACGTGGTGATCTCGCCGACCACCCCGACCACCGCGTTCCCGATCGGGGAGCGCGTGGACGACCCCATGGCGATGTACCTCGCCGACCTGTGCACCATCCCGGCCAACCTGGCGGGCAACTCGGCCATGTCCGTGCCCTGCGGCCTGGCGTCCGAGGACGGGCTCCCGGTCGGGCTGCAGATCATCGCCCCGGCCATGGCCGACGACCGGCTCTACCGTGTCGGTGCGGCCGTCGAGGCCGCGTTCACCGCACGCTGGGGGCATTCCCTGCTGGAGGAGGCACCGCAGCTGTGAGCAAGCTCGAGAAGGCCAAGGGCTTCAAGAAGAGCAAGTCCGGCACGTACCTGTCGATCGGCACCACGCTCTTCGGCGCGGTGAGTGTGGCGCGGCAGGTGAAGAAGGGCCGGGCCGAGAGCGACACGCTGCTGCTGATCGACGCGGTCGTCAGCGCCGCGGCGATCGCGACCGGCGTCGCCCTGCTGGTCCGCCAGCTGCGGCGGCTCGGCGACGATGACGTGCTGTCATCCTGACGGGGAACTGAGAGGTATCAAAACTGTGACCGTCACGGACCTGGTGTCGTACGAGGACGCGCTCGCGTCCTATGACCCGGTGATGGGCCTTGAGGTCCACGTCGAGCTCGGCACCAAGACGAAGATGTTCTGCGGCTGTTCGACGACGCTCGGCGCCGAGCCGAACAGCCAGGTGTGCCCGGTGTGCCTGGGCATGCCCGGCGCGCTGCCGGCCGTCAACGCGACCGGCGTCGAGTCCGCCGTCAAGATCGGTCTCGCGCTCAACTGCGAGATCGCCGAGTGGTGCCGCTTCGCCCGGAAGAACTACTTCTATCCGGACATGCCGAAGAACTTCCAGACCTCCCAGTACGACGAGCCGATCGCCTTCAACGGCTACCTCGACGTGCAGCTGGAGGACGGGGAGGTCTTCCGCGTGGAGATCGAGCGCGCCCACATGGAGGAGGACACCGGCAAGTCCACCCACGTGGGCGGTGCCACCGGCCGCATCCACGGCGCCTCGCACTCGCTGCTGGACTACAACCGGGCCGGCATCCCGCTGATCGAGATCGTCACCAAGCCGATCGAGGGCGCCGGCGAGCGCGCGCCCGAGGTCGCCAAGGCGTACGTGACCGAACTGCGCGAGCTGATCAAGGCGCTGGGCGTCTCCGAGGCCCGTATGGAGATGGGCCAGATGCGCTGCGACGTGAACCTGTCGCTGCGCCCCATCGGCCGGGAGAAGTTCGGCACCCGCAGCGAGACCAAGAACGTCAACTCGCTGCGCAGCGTCGAGCGGGCCGTCCGCTTCGAGATCCAGCGGCACGCGGCGGTGCTCTCCTCGGGCGGCACGATCATCCAGGAGACCCGGCACTTCCACGAGGACACCGGCTCCACCACCTCGGGCCGCATCAAGGAGGAGGCCGAGGACTACCGGTACTTCCCCGAGCCCGACCTCGTCCCCGTGGCCCCGGCCCGGGAATGGGTCGAGGAACTGCGGGGCGGGCTGCCGGAGCTCCCGCGGCTGCGCCGGGGGCGCCTCCAGCAGGACTGGGGCATCGCGGACCACGAGATGCAGTCGGTGCTCAACGCGGGTGCGATCGACCTGATCGTCGCCACCATCGAGGCCGGGGCCGACTCGGCCTCCGCCCGCAAGTGGTGGATGGGCGAGCTGGCCCGCCGCTCCAACGAGGACGGCGTGGAGCTGACCGCGCTGCCGATCACCCCGGCCCAGGTGGCCCGGGTGTCGGCGCTGGTGGCCGAGGGCTCGCTCAACGACAAGCTGGCCCGCCAGGTCATCGAGGGTGTGCTGGACGGCGAGGGCGAGCCGGACGAGGTCGTCGACAAGCGCGGCCTGAAGGTCGTCTCGGACGAGGGCGCGCTCGGCGCGGCCGTCGACGAGGCCATCGCGGCCAACGCGGCGGTCGCCGACAAGATCCGCGGCGGCAACCTGGCCGCGGCCGGCGCCCTCATCGGCGCCGTCATGAAGATCACCCGCGGTCAGGCGGACGCCAAGCGCGTACGCGAACTGGTGCTGGAGAGGCTCGGCGTCCAGGGCTGATCCCGGCGCGGCCGGCACGGCCGGCGCGGCATCGCAGGAAGGGGCGGACTCCCGTTGGCGGGGGTCCGCCCCTTCGGCGTTGTCGCAGGTCCGTCACGTATAAGGCCGCCATAAATTCCCCTCACACTGTGTGATTCAGGGCACGAAACCGGCCAACGATCATTTCTTCCTGGTTCAGTCGAGGACGAACGTGTGGGTGCTCTTCGTGGGGCCTTCCCCTCCCGGCAAGATCCGCGCAACCTCAGGAGGAGCAGGTATGGCCGCACTCGCCCGGTGGTGCCTGGACCGCCGTCTCCTCGTCGTCGCCCTGTGGCTGGCCGCCCTCGTCGGCCTGTCCGCGGGAGCGCTCGTCGCCGGCTCGGCGTACTCCAACGACTACGACATCAAGGGAACGGACTCCAGCAGGGCGACCGCCCTGCTCAAGGAGGCCTTCCCGGGGTCCTCGGGCGACAGCGACACCATCGTCTGGCACACCGGCCGGGGCACCGTCGCCGCGGCCCCCGTCAAGGAACGGCTGACCGAGGCCCTCGACAAAGTCGCGGCGCTTCCCGGCGTCGCCTCGGTCACCGGCCCGTACGACGCGGAGGGCGCCGGGCAGATCAGCCGGGACGGGCACACCGCCTACGCCACGGTGATGTTCGACCAGCCGTCGGAGGAACTGCACGCGGGCGAGGTGCGGAAGGTCGTCGACACCGCGAAGGCGGCCGCCGACGCGGACACCACGGTCGCGCTGGGCGGTAGTGCCATCGCGCTCACCGAGGGCGGCGGCGGCCACATGAGCGAGATCGTCGGCGTCGCCGTCGCGGCCGTGGTGCTGCTGCTGGCCTTCGGCTCGCTCTTCGCGATGTTCCTGCCGATCATCACCGCGCTGGTCAGCGTGGGCATCGCGTACATGGCCATCGAACTGCTCGGCCACCTGATGCGGGTCGCCGACTTCGCGCCGATGCTCGGCATGCTCGTCGGGCTGGGTGTCGGCATCGACTACGCCCTGTTCATCGTCACCCGGCACCGCAGAGGGCTCAAACAGGGACTGGCGGTACGCGAGGCCGCGGAGAAGGCGGTCGCCACGACCGGACGGGCGGTGGTCTTCGCGGGCGGCACGGTCTGCGTGGCGCTGCTCGGCATGCTGATCCTGCGGCTGTCCTTCCTCAACGGCGTCGCCGTCGCGGCGTCGCTCACCGTGATCCTCACCGTCGCGGCCTCGGTGACGCTGCTGCCCTCCCTGCTCGGCGTGATCGGCATGAAGGCGCTCAGCCGCCGGGAGCGCCGCAGGCTCGCCGAGCACGGCCCCTCGCCGGAGCTGCCCACCGGCCTCGCCGCCCGCTGGTCCGCCTTCGTCGAGCGGCATCCCCGGATCCTCGGCGCGGTGGCCGCCGCCGTGATGCTGCTCCTGGCCGTGCCCACCATGTCCCTGCACCTGGGCGCCTCGGACCAGGGCAACGACGCCGCCGGGACCTCGACCCGGCAGGCGTACGACATGCTGTCGGACGGCTTCGGGCCCGGCTTCAACGGGCCGCTGCAACTGGTGGCCAAGTCCGGCGACGCGGCCGACCGGGAGGCCCTGGAACACCTCACCGACGTCCTGCGGCGCACCGAGGGCGTCGCAGCCGTCCACCTGGAGTCCGCTCAGCACGGCAACGGGCTGGAGGTCGTGGACGTCGTCCCGGCCACCTCCCCGCAGGACCAGGCGACCGACCGGCTCGTCAGCCACCTGCGCCAGGACGTCATCCCCGAGGCCACCGAGGGCAGCTCGCTGGAGGTGTACGTCGGTGGTGTCACCGCGGGCTACGCGGACTTCGCCTCGGTGATCGTCGGCAAACTTCCGCTGTTCGTCGGCTCGGTCATCGGCCTCGGCTGCGTGCTCCTGCTGCTGGCGTTCCGCAGCATCGGCATCCCGCTCAAGGCGGCGGTCATGAACATCGCCGCGGTCGCCTCCTCCTTCGGGATCGTGGTGGCGATCTTCCAATGGGGCTGGGGCAGCGAGTTGCTGGGGCTCGGGGCCGCCGGGCCGATCGAGCCCTTCCTCCCGGTGATCATGATCTCGGTGCTCTTCGGGCTCTCGATGGACTACCAGGTCTTCCTGGTGAGCCGGATGTACGAGGAATGGCGGGAGACCCACGACAACCGCCGCGCGGTCCGGGTCGGCCTCGCCGAGACAAGCCGGGTGATCAACTCGGCCGCGGTCATCATGGTCTCCGTCTTCCTGGCCTTCGTCCTCAGCGGTGACCGGGTGATCGCGATGTTCGGCATCGGCCTGGCCGCCGCCGTCGCCCTGGACGCCTTCGTCCTGCGGACGCTGCTGGTCCCGGCGTTGATGCATCTGATGGGGCGGTGGAACTGGTGGCTGCCGGAGCGGGTGGACCGCCACCTGCCGCGGATCTGCATCGAGGGTCCCGCAGGCACCTGCGCCGAGGCCGGGGGGTCCGAAAGCCCGGATTCTCAGGAAGTTCTCAGAATTTGACCATACGGTTGCCGTCCATGGAGACCACCAAGACCGCGGACGCGGCAACCGACACGACCACCGATGCCGTGGAGACCGTGTCCGACGACGCCGCCGAGAAGCACGCGCGCACCGAGGACAGCACGAGCACCAAGAGCACCAAGGCCACCGAGAACGCGGCGCCCGTCAAGGACGCCGACGCGGATGACGCGGACGACGCCGACGAGGACACCGACGCGGACGACGAGCTCGCCGAGGACGAGGGGAACGGCGACACCCCCGCCGCCCGCCCCGCCGCGATCCTGCCGGGCGCCGCCGCCGTCGTGGGCGCCGCCCTCGGCCTGGCCTCCCTGACCGGCACCTGGCTCGGCACCGTCCTGTCCGCCCGCCGTGAGCTCGTCGGGCAGATCGGCGCCTCCTCGGCGACCCCCGCCGAGCAGATCAACCAGATATACGCCGCGCCCTGGCACACCGTCGCCGCGGTCAACGGGGCCTTCGCGCTGGTGGCCCTCATCGTCACCGGGGTCCTGCTGCTCGCTGTGCGCGACTCCGCGCCGTGGGCCCGTGCCCTCGCCTGGGGCGGGCTGGTGCTCGGTGCCCTGGGCCTGCTCATAGCGATCGGCATGTACTTCGACCTGTTCGCCGCACTGCCCACCGTGCCCGCCACGCCGCCCGCCCCCGCGACCAGCGGCGGCTGAACCTGAGCACCCGCCGGGGCCGCCTAAGGCATCCCGGCCGCCGAACCCTGGGAGGTTGCCCGATGCGGCGCCCCCGCCTTGGGGACGAGGCTGAAGTCACCGGAGAAAGAAGCCGGTTGACCATCCGCCCCGTCCCCAAGGAGTCGGCGATGTATCTGCACGAATTGCTCGGCCGGGCCCGAACCGAGGAACTGCTGCGCGAGGCCGAGGAGTTCCGTTTGGCCCGCGCGGTACGACAGGCCACGCGCGAGGCCGCCCGCGAGACTGCGTCCGCCGGGTCCGCTGCGTCCTCTGCGCTTTCTGGAGCCCGCCGGTCCGCCCGGCGCGGCCGGCGGCTCCGCCGGCTGGGGGCGGCCGGATGACCGTCACGGTGCCGGCGCAATCCGGTACCGCACTGTCGGACCCCCGTGCGATGCTCGGGACCGTGCAGAACCAGTCCGTCAGCCCGGTGTTCGTGGGCCGTGCCCGCGAACTGATCCGGCTTGCCTCCGCGCTCGCCCGCGCTCACGCGGGCGAGCCGCAGGCGCTGGTCATCGGCGGCGAGGCGGGGGTCGGCAAGACCCGGCTCGTGGAGGAGTTCCTCGCGGCCGCCCGTGGCCCCGGCACGGTCACCGCCGTCGGCGGTTGCGTGGAGATCGGCGCGGACGGGCTGCCGTTCGCCCCCGTCGCCACGATCCTGCGGGCCCTGCACCGGCAGCTCGGCCCCGAGCTGAGCGCCGCCGCCGCGGGCCGCGAGGGCGAACTGGCCCGCTTGCTGCCCGGGTTCGGGCTGCCCGGCGGCCCCGACGCGCCGCGGGACCGGCACGACGAGGACGGCCGGGCCCGGCTGTTCGAGCTCACCGCGCGCCTGCTGGAGCGGCTGTCCGAGGACCGCACCCTCGTCGTCGCCCTGGAGGACCTGCACTGGGCGGACCGCTCCACCCGCGAACTCCTCGCCTACCTGCTGCGGTCGGCGTCCCGCGGACGCCTGGTCGTGCTGGCCACGTACCGCTCCGACGACATCCACCGCCGCCACCCGCTGCGGCCCTTCCTCGCCGAACTCGACCGGATGCGCACCGTCGAGCGCGTCGAGCTGGCCCGCTTCAGCCGGGCCGAGGTGCGCGCCCAGGTCGCCGGCATCCTCGCCGCCGAGCCCACGCCGTCCCTGGTCGAGCGGGTCTTCGCGCGATCCGACGGCAACCCCTTCTTCGTCGAGGAACTGGCCTGCAGCATCGCCCAGGGCTGCCGCACCGGGCTCAGCGACAGTCTGCGCGATCTGCTGCTGGTGCGGGTCGAGACGCTGCCCGAGACCGCGCAGCGGGTCGCCCGCGTCGTCGCCGAAGGCGGCTCCGCCGTCGAGTACCGGCTGCTCGCCGCCGTCGCCGGGCTCGGTGAGGACGAACTCCTGGAGGCGCTGCGGGCCGCCGTCGGCGCCAAGATCCTCATACCGACCGAGGACGGCGACGGCTACCGCTTCCGGCACTCGCTGGTCCGCGAGGCGGTCGGCGACGACCTGCTGCCCGGCGAGCGCAGCCGCCTCAACCGCCGGTACGCCGAGGCGCTGGAGGCCGATCCGGCCCTCGTACCGGCCGACGAACTGCCCGCCCGGCTGGCGAGTTACTGGTATCACGCCCACGAGCCGACCCGGGCGCTGCCCGCCGTGCTGCGCGCCTCGGTCGAGGCACGGCGACGGCACGCCTACGCCGAGCAGCACGGCCTGCTCGAACGCGCCCTGGAGCTGTGGGACGACGCCCCGCGCGACGTCCGCGCGGCACTGCGGCCGATGGACTACGTCGAGGTCTATCCGCCCTGCGGATGCGACCCCGGCAGCACGCCCCTGCGCTATCTCGACCTGCTCGCCGAGACCGCCGTCGCCGCCCGCCTCAGCGCCGACCGCGAAGGCGCGTACGACGTCACCAAGCGCGCCCTGCGACTGCTGGAACGCGACGACGACCCGCTGCGCGCCGCCTGGTTCTGGATCCAGCGGTCGCGGCTGATGGTGGCCATGGGGCGCGGCGACGGCTGGGCGGAGATCTCCCGCGCCGAAAAACTGGTCGAGGGCCTGCCGCCGTCACCCGTCCACGCCGACGTACTGGAGAGCGCCGCGGCCTGGGGGATGCTGCACAACCCGGGGCCCGACAGCATCAGCACCGCCGAGCGCGCCATCGAACTGGCCCGGCTCGTCGGGGCGGAGGAGACCGAGATACGGGCCCGGATCACCCTCGGCGTCCTGCTCGGCGACTCCGGCGACGTGGACGGCGGCCTGGCCGAGCTCACCGCGGCCCGTGAGCAGGCCGCCGCGTCCGGCAGCAAGGGCAGCCTCGTGGTCAGCGCGGACGCCAATCTGGCGGCCGTCCTGGAGTCCGTGGGCCGTTCCGAGGAGGCCCTGACCGCCGCGCGCCGGGGCGTCGAGAGCGCCGCGTGCCACGGACTGCGCGACGGAGCCGCCTTCGCCGCGGCCAACGAGGCCGAGTCCCTGCTCGCCCTCGGCCGATGGGACGAGGCGACGGCCCTGGCCACGCACGGCCGCGACACCTCCGACCACGCCCTCTACGTCGGCTGGGCGACGACCATGCTGGCCCACGTCGCCGTGCTGCGCGGCGACCACGAGGCGGCCGAGACCCACATCGCCTCCGCCCGGGAGCATCTGGGCGCCCGGGACCACCAGCCGCAGAACACCGTGCCGCTGCGCCACTTGACGGTGGCCGCGGCGGCCGGACGCGGCCGCTTCCTCGACGCCCGCGCCGAAGTGCACGCCGCACTCGCGGCCGGCTTCCCGCCCGCCATGCACCGGTACGCCTGGCCCCTGCTGCACACCGCGGCCGCCCTGGAGGCCGACGCGCTGGGCCTGCCCGGCGCCGAAGCCGACCGGACCGGGACGCTCGCGCTCATCCGCGCCGCCGCGCAGCGGCTGCCCCGCCTCGCCCCGGTGTGGGCGGCCTACGCCCTGCTGGTCGACGCCGAACTGACGCGCGCCGAGGGCGGCACCGACCCCGGGCCCTGGGCGGCCGCCGAGGAGGCGTTCGGCGCCCTGGACCGCCCCCATCCGCTGGCCCAGGTACGGCTGCGGCACGCCGAGGCACTGCTCGCCCAGGGCGGCCCCGAGGCCCGCGAACACGCGGCCGCCCTGCTCCGGCAGGCCCGCGAGGCGTCCGCTGCCCTGGGTGCCGCGCCCCTGACCGAGGCCGTGGAACTCCTCGCCCGCCGCGGACGCCTCGCGCTGGACGCCCCGGGGACCCCCGCCGCCGCGACGTCCGAGGAGGAGCCCGAGCCGTTCGGCCTCACCACCCGGGAGCGCGAGGTGCTGCGCCGGGTCGCCGCGGGCTGGACCAACCGCCGCATCGCCGAGGAGCTGTTCATCTCGCCGAAGACCGCGAGTGTGCACGTCTCCAACATCCTGGCCAAACTCGGCGTCTCCGGCCGCGGCGAGGCCGCCGCCCTCGCCCACCGCCTGCGGCTCTTCCCGGACGTGAGGGCCTAAGCCCCCTCCTCGGTGGCCCGCGGGTGCGACCGCGGCGGGCGGATCACCACCGCGCCCGAGTCCAGGTCGATCGGGCCGCGGCCCGGATCGGCGTCGCCGGCCTCGTCCCGTACCAGTTCCAGCCGGTTTCGCTCGTCCTCGGTGTGCCTGCGTCCCGGCGCGAACAGCTCCTGCAGCGCGTTGAACATCGCACCCCCCGGGGTGTCGTCGTCAGCCGACCTTCAGTCGCAGTATGCGGTCGTCCCCCTTGCGGGGCTCCCCCCGGCCGTCGGTGTTGCTCGTCGTGAGCAGCAGATCGCCGTCGGGGCCGGTCACGACCGTGCGCAGCCGCCCGTACGTGCCGACGAGGAAGGCCTGCGGAGCCGCCGCGGCCTTCGTGCCCGCCAGCGGGATGCGCCACAGCCGGGCGCCGCGCAACGAGGCCATCCACAAGGAGCCCTTGGCGTAGGCGATGCCGCTGGGGGAGGCGTCGTCGGTGTGCCAGGTGGCGATCGGGTCGGCGTAGCCCTCCCGGTGGGCGAGGCCCTCGACGACGGGCCAGCCGTAGTTCCTGCCCGGCTCGATGAGGTTGACCTCGTCCCAGGTGTCCTGGCCGAACTCCGCGGCCCACAGCCGCCCCTGGGCGTCCCAGGTGAGGCCCTGCACATTGCGGTGGCCGTAGGAGTAGACGAGGGAGTCCGCCTCCGGATTGCCGTGCACCGGCTCGCCGTCCGGCGTCATGCGCAGGATCTTGCCGCCGAGGGACTTCTTGTCCTGGGCCAGGCCCCGGTCGCCGCTCTCGCCGGTGCCCGCGTACAGCATCCCGTCCGGGCCGAAGGCGATCCGACCGCCGTTGTGGATGGCGCCGTGCGGAATGCCGCGCACGATGGTGTCGGGGGCGCCGATCTGTTCGCCGGCCGGCTTGGCCGGGTCGTAGAGCATGCGGGCGATGCGGTTGTCGGAGTCGGTGGTGAAGTACGCGTACACCAGGTGGTCGGTGGCGAAGCCGGGGGAGACCGCCAGTCCGAGGAGGCCGCCCTCGCCGCCCGAGGAGACGCCGGGCACCGATCCGGCCTGCGTCTTGCGGCCGGTGTCCGGGTCCACCCTGACGATCCTGCCGGTGTCGCGGGAGGCGACCAGCAGACCGCCGTCGGGCAGCACGGCCACGCCCCACGGGGTGTTCAGCCCGGTGGCGACGGTGCCGGCGACCTTCACCGAACCCTTGGCGGGCGCGGCGGGGGCCTCGGAACCTGCGGCCGACGAGGGCGGCGAGCCCGAGCCGGCCGTGGGGGACGCCGGGGCGGAGGTCGCCGGGGCCGTCAACGGGTCCCCGGCGGAGGAGCATCCCGTCGTCAGCAGCGCGGCACTGGCCAGCGCGGCGGTGACGACGGCGGCACGGCGTCCCACGCTTCCCTCCCGGTGGTCTCGCGGCATGGACTTCAAGAACATCACATCTGTCACTACACCGCCCGGCCGTTGCGGGTTCCCGCCGCGGCGGGAAAAGCCGATCTCAGTCCCAGGAGCCGCGCGCCGGCGGCAGGGTGGCTATCTCGGTGAAGTCCTCGTCGGTCAGGCTCAGTTCGGCCGCATCGGCGTTCTCCGCAGCCCACCGCTCCCGCTTGGTCCCCGGCACCGGCACCACCTGCGGGCCCTGCGCGAGCACCCAGGCCAGCGCCACCTGCGCGGGCGTCGCGCCGTGCGCCTCGGCGACCCGGCGCAGTCCCGCCACGATCGGCTGGTTCGCGGCCATCATCTCGGCGGTGAACCGCGGGTGCCGCGCCCGCGCGTCGTCCCGTTCGAAGCCCTGGCCCGGGGTGAGCGTGCCGGTCAGGAAGCCGTTGCCGAGCGGCATCGCCGCCATGAAGCCGACCCCGCGCTGCACGCACCACGGCAGCAGCTCGGCCAGTGCCCCCGGCGACCACACCGACAGCTCCCCCTGCACGCAGCTGACGGGGAACACCTGCTGCACCCGGCGCAAATGGGCGAGCGTCTCGTCGTACATCCCGGACCCGGCGCGGCGTGCCGCCCGCGCGCCCACCGCGCACCACCCCAGCGCGCGCACCTTGCCGGCCGTGACCAGCTCCGCCATCGCGCCCCAGGTCTCCTCGACCGGCACCTCCGGGTCGGCCCGGTGCAGCTGGTAGAGGTCGATCACATCCGTCTGCAGGCGGCGCAGCGACGCGTCGCAGGCCCGCCGCACATAGGAGGGACGCCCATTGGCCACCAGGTGCTGTTCGCCCACCAGCAGCCCGCACTTGGTGGAGACGAACGCCTCGTCACGGCGCTGCCTCAGCACCCGTCCGAGCAGCAGCTCATTGGTGAACGGGCCGTACATGTCGGCGGTGTCCAGCAGGGTCGTCCCCCGGTCGAGCGCCGCGTGCACGGTCCGCAGGGACGCTTCCCCGTCCTGCTGCGACGTGGTGTACGCCCAGCTCATCGGCATGCACCCCAGTCCCACGGCGCCCACCTGAAGAGCCGCCGCCCCGACCGTCCTGCGCTCCACCTGGATGACCTCCGCTGACCTCTCGCGCCGCCCCACTGTGTCATAGCCTCCTGACCATGGCTGACATCACCCGCAACCACCGCCTCACCGCTTGGCTGCCGATCCCCGCCGAGGACATCGAGGGCCTCCCGGACAGCGTGGACTGCCTCTTCTGGGACGGCGCGGAGGACTACCCCGGCGACCCGGCGGAAACGGACTTCTACGTGGTGCCGTACATGAAGGGCCCGGAGGTCGCGGGCCGCCCGCTCCCGCGCATGACGGGCCTTCAGGTCGTGCAGACGCTCAGCGCCGGCGTGGACCACGTACTGCCGCATCTGTCGGGGCTCCCCTCCGGCGTGCGCCTGTGCAACGCCCGCGGCGTGCACGAGGCGAGCACCGCGGAACTGGCCCTGACGCTCACCCTGGCCTCCCTGCGCGGCATCCCGCGCTTCGTACGCGGACAGGACGCCGAGGAGTGGCACGACGGGTTCTATCCGGCCCTGGCCGACAAGAGCGTCCTGATCGTCGGCTACGGGTCCATCGGGGCCGCGATCGAGGACCGGCTCGCGCCCTTCGAGTGCGACGTCGTCCGCGTCGCCCGTCTGGCGCGCCGCTCCCCGCGCGGCCCGGTGCACGCCCTGGGGGACCTGCCCGCGCTGCTGCCCGCCGCGGACGTGGTCGTCCTGTCGACCCCGCTGACCGAGGCCACCCGGGGGCTGGCGGACGCCGCGTTCCTGGGCCGGATGAAGGACGGCGCCCTGCTGGTGAACGTCGCCCGCGGTCCGGTGGTGGACACCGGTGCCCTCCTCGCCGAGCTGGCGACCGGCCGCCTGCGCGCGGCACTCGATGTCACCGACCCGGAGCCGCTGCCCGCCGGGCACCCGCTCTGGCACGCCCCCGGCGTCCTCATCAGCCCCCACGTAGGCGGCAGCACGTCCGCCTTCCTTCCCCGGGCCAAACGGCTGCTGCGCGACCAGCTGCGCCGTTTCGCGGCGGCCGGGAGCGGCGAGAACCTGGCAAACGTCGTCACCACGACCTGATGGATCGCCGACTCCCCTGAGTCTCCTGGCTCCTTGACCCCCTTGTGGCACCCAGTGACTGCAAGACGCTCCGGAACCCCTCACTGGTCACGCTGTGTAGAGGAACTATGTCCCTGAGTGACCGCTCTGGTGTATCGTCCCGGATTGGGGGAACGCGACCGGCGTGGCGTGGAATGCCGCGAACGGGCGTGGGACGGCTCAGGACTTGATGGGGGGCGACGGGCGATGTGCGGCCAATGGAGAGAGCACCGGAAGCGGGACCACGGCACACCACGCCGGGAGCGCTCACGGCATTCCGGGACGACGCCGTGAGTGCCCAAGGGGCGGTTCTCGCGGGGGCCCCGGTCCCGGAGGGCCGGGCGGCGCTCCTGCCGCAGCTCGTCGTGGCCGTGCTCTGCGGCGGTTACGCGACCGGTGCCGCTCTCGGGTGGGGTTCCCCGGAGCTGGCCGTGGTGATGGGGGACTTCGGGCTCTCCGCCGCGGCCCTGGCGGCCACCCTGTCCTGCCTGGCGTACATCCGCACCGTGGCCCGGCGGCAGCGTCCCGCCTGGGTGCTGTTCGCCGTCTCGTCCGCCATGGTCGCGCTCGGCAACGGCATCTGGGGCTGGTACGAGGTCGTGCTGCGCGAGGAGGTGCCGCGCACCTCGCTCGCCGACTTCTGCTTCCTGCTCTTCGCCCCGCCCGCGATCATCGGCCTGCTCGTGCTCGCCAAGCGCCCGGTCACCCGGGCCGGCTGGGTCTGCCTGGGGCTGGACGCCTGGCTCATCGCCGGCTCGCTGCTCACCCTGTCCTGGACGCTGGCGCTCGCCCAGGCCGCGCTGTGGGACGGGCGGAGCACCGCGCGCATCGCCCTGTCCCTGGCGTATCCGCTGCTCGACATCCTGCTGGTCAGCATGGTGCTGGCGCTGCACTTCCGGCGCTCCTCGGCCAACCGCGCGGCGGTCAACACCGCCATCGCCTCGCTCGCCCTGACCGTGCTGTGCGACGCCCTGTTCACCTCGCCCCTGCTGCGCGAGCACTACCGCTCCGGCCAGATCCTCGACGCGGGCTGGTTCGCGGGCAGCATGCTGCTGGCGTACGCGCCCTGGGTGGGCAGCCGGGAGAAGACCTTCGAGCGGCGCCCCGCGCCCCAGCCGCGCCGCGCGAGCGGCTCCCTGGCCGCGCTCACGCCGTATCTCGCCGCCGCGGTCTGCGTGCTGGGCATCCTCTACAACGCCATCGACGGCCGGAAGATCGACCGCGTGGTGCTCTTCGCCGGCTGCACCGTGGTCCTCGCCCTGGTGGTGCGCCAGGGCATCATGCTGCTGGACAACATCTCCCTCGCCCAGGAGCTCGCCCAGAAGGAGAACCACTTCCGCTCCCTGGTGCAGGGTTCCAGCGACGTCATCATGATCGCCTCGCCCACCGGCGTCCTGCGCTACGTCAGCCCCGCCGCCACCGGTGTGTACGGGCGGGAGGCGGAGGAGATGGTCGGCACCGAGTTCGCCTCCCACATCCATCCCGACGACCTCGGGCGTGTACTGCACGAGGTGCGCCGCTTCCTGGCCGCGCATCCCGCCCAGGAGCCCGCGACCCGCATCGAGTGCCGCATCCACCACGGCGACGGCAGCTGGCTCAACGTCGAGTCCAGCGTCAACCGCTACCAGGGCGGCCTGATCTTCAACAGCCGCGACGTCACCGAGCGCGTCCGGCTCCAGGCGCAGTTGCAGCACAACGCCTCGCACGACCCGCTCACCGACCTGCCCAACCGCGCCCTGTTCACCGAGCGCGTCCGGCAGGCCCTCGGGGGCCGCCGCGCGGGCGACGGCGAGCCGGGCACCACGGCGGTGCTCTTCATCGACCTCGACGGCTTCAAGGCGGTCAACGACACGGTGGGCCACCAGGCCGGCGACGAACTGCTCGTCCAGGCCGCCCGCCGGCTCCAGGAGTCGGTGCGGGCCGGTGACACCGCGGCCCGCCTCGGCGGCGACGAGTTCGCCGCCCTCATCTGCGGCACCAGCGCCGACCGGCATCTGCGCGAGTACCAGGTGCACGAGGTCGCCGACCGGCTGCGGGCCGCGCTCTCCGAGCCGTACCGCGTGGACGGGTCGGAGGTGCGGGTGGCCGCCAGCATCGGTGTCGCCTTCGCCGACGCCGGTGTCAGCCCCGGCGAGCTGCTGCGCAACGCCGACCTGGCGATGTACCGGGCCAAGCAGGCGGGCAAGGGCCGGGTGGAGATGTACGCGCCCGCGATGCAGGCCGAGGTCGTGCGCCGCGCCGAGCTGGCGGGACGCCTGCGCTCGGCTCTGCGCGACGGCGAGTTCGCGCTCCTCCATCAGCCGGTGGTCGACCTGCGCAGCGGAGAGATCACCGCCGTCGAGGCGCAGGCCCGCTGGCGCTCCGCCCAGGGCATCCTCTTCACCCCCGCGGAGTTCCTCCGGGTCGCCGAGGACACCGACCGCACGTCCCAGCTGGCCCGCTGGCTGCTGGAGGAGGCCGTGCGCCAGGCCGCACTGCGGCACACGGCGGGCTGCCCGGTCCCCGTCGCCGTCCGGCTCTCCACCCGCCGGCTGATGCACCGTGAGCTGCCCACCAAGGACATCGAGGCGCTGCTCCACCAGCACGAGCTGCCGCCGGGCGCCCTGGTGCTGCAGCTCGCCGACCAGGACCCGCGCATCTCCTTCGACGAACTGGAGCGCCGGCTGACCGCGCTGCGCCGTCTGGGCGTGCGGATCGCCCTGGAGGGCTTCGGCACCGGCTACGCGCCGATGAACGCCCTGCGGCGGCTGCCGCTGGACGTCCTCAAGCTGGACCGGGGACTGACCGAGGGAGTCGTGGAGTCCGCCCGGCTGCGCAAGATCACGGCGGGTCTGCTGGGCATCGCCGAGGACCTGGGCATCCGTTCGGTGGCCGAGGGGGTGGACCGCCCCGAGCAGGTCCTCGCGTTGCGTGAGATGCGGTGCACGCACGGGCAGGGCATGGCATTCTCTGGACCCCTGGACGAGAACCGGCTGCGCTCCTCGCTGACCCGTGGCGGATATCCCGTCCCGGGTGACGAGGCGCTCCTGACCGGCGGCAGGACCCCCGCGCACGGCACACGCACCACGGACGAGATTCTCTCGAATGCTGAGACGCCCGTCCCACCCGCTTGACACCCCGCAGGCCCGAGGAGGAAGGTCAGTGCCATGCGCACCCGAATTCTCGTACTTGGAAAGCGCGTCGGCTGACCCGAGGCCACTTCCCGCCTCGTGGACGCACCGACGCGCTCCCCTCGCTTGCCTCTGGGCACGGGGGGTTTTTTGTTGCCTGGGATTCAGACATACCACCCTCTCCACCCTCAAACTTCTGAGAGATGAGAAGCAGATGACCGAGCAGGCCACCGGGGCCCACCACCCGCAGCCGCGGGCCCGCGGCGCCGCGCCGCAGCCCGCCACCGCCGAGCGCGTCACGGGCGCCCAGTCCCTCATCCGCTCGCTGGAGGCGGTCGGCGCCGACACGGTGTTCGGTATCCCGGGTGGCGCGATCCTTCCGGCGTACGACCCGCTGATGGACTCGACCAAGGTGCGCCACGTCCTGGTCCGTCACGAGCAGGGCGCCGGCCACGCCGCCACCGGCTACGCGCAGGCCACCGGCAAGGTCGGCGTCTGCATGGCCACCTCCGGTCCCGGTGCCACCAACCTGGTCACCCCGATCGCCGACGCGCACATGGACTCCGTCGCCATGGTCGCGATCACCGGTCAGGTCGCCTCCAAGGCGATCGGCACCGACGCCTTCCAGGAGGCGGACATCTGCGGCATCACCATGCCGATCACCAAGCACAACTTCCTGGTCACCGATGCCGCCGAGATCCCGCGGACCATCGCCGAGGCCTTCCACATCGCCTCCACCGGCCGCCCCGGACCGGTCCTGGTCGACATCGCCAAGGACGCCCTGCAGGCGCAGACCACCTTCTCCTGGCCGCCGGTCACCGACCTGCCCGGCTACCGCCCGGTGACCAAGCCGCACGCCAAGCAGATCCGCGAGGCCGCCCGGCTGATCAACGAGGCCAAGCGCCCGGTGCTGTACGTCGGCGGCGGCGTCCTCAAGGCCCGCGCCACGGCCGAGCTGCGCATCCTGGCCGAGCTGACCGGCGCCCCGGTCACCACCACGCTGATGGCACTCGGTGCCTTCCCCGACAGCCATGCCCAGCACGTCGGCATGCCCGGCATGCACGGCTCGGTCTCCGCCGTGGCCGCGCTGCAGAAGGCCGATCTGATCATCGCCCTCGGTGCCCGCTTCGACGACCGTGTCACCGGCAAACTGGACTCCTTCGCCCCGTACGCCAAGATCGTCCACGCCGACATCGACCCGGCCGAGATCTCCAAGAACCGGGTCGCCGACGTGCCGATCGTCGGTGACGCCCGCGAGGTCCTGGCCGACCTGATCGTCGCCGTCCAGGCCGAACACGACGCCGATCACCGCGGCGACTACACCGAGTGGTGGAAGCTGCTCAACGGCCTGCGCGACACCTACCCGCTCGGCTACGACCTGCCCGCCGACGGCAGCCTGTCCCCGCAGCAGGTCATCCAGCGCATCGGCGAGCTGGCCCCGGAGGGCACCCTCTTCGCCGCCGGCGTCGGCCAGCACCAGATGTGGTCCTCGCAGTTCATCTCCTTCGAGCGCCCCAACACCTGGTTCAACTCCGGCGGCGCCGGGACCATGGGCTACGCCGTGCCCGCCGCGATGGGCGCCAAGGCGGGCATGCCCGGCTCCACCGTGTGGGCGATCGACGGCGACGGCTGCTTCCAGATGACCAATCAGGAACTGGTCACCTGCGCGCTGAACAACATCCCCATCAAGGTCGCCATCATCAACAACGGCGCCCTCGGCATGGTCCGCCAGTGGCAGTCGCTCTTCTACAGCGAGCGCTACTCCAACACCGTCCTGCACGGCGGGGAGACCAACGCCGGTAGCGGCTCCCACACGGGGGCGAGCGAGAGCCCGCGGGGCGGCACCCGCGTCCCGGACTTCGTGAAGCTCGCCGAGGCCATGGGCTGCGTGGGCCTGCGCTGCGAGGACCCGGCCGATCTCGACGAGGTCATCGAGAAGGCCAACGCCATCAACGACCGCCCCGTGGTCGTCGACTTCATCGTCCACGAGGACGCCATGGTGTGGCCGATGGTCGCCGCCGGCACCTCCAACGACGAGATCATGGCCGCCCGCGACGTCCGTCCGGACTTCGCCGACGCGGCGGACGACTGAGGACCGAGAGAAGACCGAGAGAGAACGCAGAGGAACGACGCGACATGTCCAAGCACACGCTCTCCGTCCTGGTGGAGAACAAGCCCGGTGTCCTCGCCCGGATCACCGCCCTTTTCTCCCGCCGCGGCTTCAACATCGACTCCCTCGCCGTCGGCACCACCGAGCACGCCGACATCTCCCGTATCACCATCGTGGTGAACGTGATCGAGGACCTCCCGCTGGAGCAGGTCACCAAGCAGCTCAACAAGCTGGTCAACGTGCTGAAGATCGTCGAGCTGGAGCCCGCCGCGGCCGTCCAGCGCGAACTCGTCCTGGTGAAGGTGCGCGCCGACAACGAGTCGCGCTCCCAGATCGTCGAGATCGTGCAGCTGTTCCGGGCCAAGACCGTCGACGTCTCCCCGGAAGCCGTCACGATCGAGGCCACCGGCGGCGCCGACAAGCTGGAGGCCATGCTCAAGATGCTGGAGCCCTTCGGCATCAAGGAGCTCGTGCAGTCCGGCACGATCGCGATCGGCCGCGGCGCCCGCTCGATCACCGACCGCTCCCTGCGTGCCCTCGACCGGACCGCATAGCGAGACCGCAAGACTAGTTCTCCGCCCACGGACGTAATGTGTGGGCAACCAGCGAGATCCCAAGGAGAGACCCGAAGTGGCCGAGCTGTTCTACGACAATGACGCTGACCTGTCCGTCATCCAGGGCCGCAAGGTCGCGGTCATCGGCTACGGAAGCCAGGGCCACGCCCACGCGCTGTCCCTGCGTGACTCGGGCGTCGACGTGCGCGTCGGTCTGCACGAGGGCTCGAAGTCGAAGGCCAAGGCCGAGGAGCAGGGCCTGCGTGTGGTCACCCCGGCCGAGGCCGCGGCCGAGGCCGACGTCATCATGATCCTGGTCCCGGACCCCATCCAGGCCAAGGTGTACGAGGAGTCCATCAAGGACAACCTGAAGGACGGCGACGCGCTGTTCTTCGGCCACGGCCTCAACATCCGCTACGGCTTCATCAAGCCGCCGGCCGGTGTCGACGTGTGCATGGTCGCCCCCAAGGGGCCGGGCCACCTGGTGCGCCGTCAGTACGAGGAGGGCCGCGGCGTTCCCTGTATCGCGGCCGTCGAGCAGGACGCGACCGGCAACGGCTTCGCGCTCACGCTGTCCTACGCCAAGGCGATCGGCGGCACCCGAGCGGGCGTCATCAAGACGACCTTCACCGAGGAGACCGAGACCGACCTGTTCGGCGAGCAGGCGGTGCTCTGCGGCGGTACCACCGCCCTGGTCAAGGCGGGCTTCGAGACCCTGACCGAGGCCGGCTACCAGCCGGAGATCGCGTACTTCGAGTGCCTGCACGAGCTCAAGCTCATCGTGGACCTCATGTACGAGGGCGGCCTGGAGAAGATGCGCTGGTCCATCTCCGAGACCGCCGAGTGGGGCGACTACATCACCGGCCCCCGCATCATCACCGACGCCACCAAGGCCGAGATGAAGAAGATCCTCGGCGAGATCCAGGACGGCTCCTTCGCCAACAACTGGATCGCCGAGTACAACGCCGGCCTGCCGAAGTACAACGAGTACAAGAAGGCCGACGAGAACCACCTGCTGGAGACCACCGGCAAGAAGCTGCGCAAGCTGATGAGCTGGGTGGACGAAGAGGCGTAATGCCTCCCGCGGTTTGTACGGTCCCGGAGGCTCCGCGCCCCCGGGACCGTCCGCTTTGGCCACGTCGTACACCCTCGTGCGGGTGATCCTTCCGCGATGGCGCAGGATGCGGCGCCCTTCGCCGATACACTCCCTTAACAAGCGCGTCAGGCTCACAGCGTCGTGCGTCTACCACGCGGCATGCCATTCCCTTCCACCGCCTTCGGCCGTCGGGACGCGGCCGTCGTAGTCCCCCGTGGCCCTGGCGGACATGGGGGCGCCTCCAGGGACTAGTGAGGACTCACGTGAGCAACCCCGTCGTACTCATCGCTGAAGAGCTGTCGCCCGCCACCGTCGAGGCCCTGGGGCCGGATTTCGAGATCCGGCACTGCAACGGCGCGGACCGAGCCGAGCTGTTGAGCGCGATCGCCGACGCCGACGCCATCCTGATCCGTAGTGCCACGAAGGTGGACGCCGAGGCCGTCGCCGCCGCCTCCAAGCTCAAGGTCGTGGCCCGCGCGGGCGTCGGCCTGGACAATGTCGACGTCTCCGCCGCCACCAAGGCCGGCGTCATGGTCGTCAACGCGCCCACCTCCAACATCGTCACCGCCGCCGAGCTCGCCTGCGGTCTGCTCATCTCCGTCGCGCGCAACATCGCCCCGGCCAACGCCGCGCTCAAGCAGGGCGAGTGGAAGCGCAACAAGTACACCGGCGTGGAGCTTGCCGAGAAGACCCTCGGCGTCGTGGGCCTCGGCCGGATCGGCGCGCTGGTCGCGCAGCGCATGTCGGCCTTCGGCATGAAGATCGTCGCCTACGACCCCTACATCCAGCCGGCGCGCGCCGCCCAGATGGGCGTGAAGATCCTCAGCCTCGACGAGCTGCTGGAGGTCTCCGACTTCATCACGGTGCACCTGCCCAAGACCCCCGAGACGGTCGGCCTGATCGGCGACGAGGCGCTGCGCAAGGTCAAGCCGCACGTCCGCATCGTCAACGCCGCGCGCGGCGGGATCGTGGACGAGGAGGCGCTGTTCGCGGCGCTCAAGGAGGGCCGGGTCGGCGGCGCGGGCCTTGATGTGTACGCCAAGGAGCCGTGCACCGACTCGCCGCTCTTCCAGTTCGACAACGTGGTGGCCACCCCGCACCTGGGCGCCTCGACCGACGAGGCCCAGGAGAAGGCGGGCATCTCCGTCGCCCGCTCGGTGCGCCTCGCCCTCGCCGGCGAGCTCGTGCCTGACGCGGTCAACGTCCAGGGCGGCGTCATCGCCGAGGACGTGCGCCCGGGCCTGCCGCTCGCCGAGAAGCTGGGCCGCATCTTCACCGCGCTCGCCGGCGAGGTCGCGGTGCGTCTGGACGTCGAGGTACGCGGCGAGATCACCCAGCACGACGTGAAGGTGCTGGAGCTGTCCGCCCTCAAGGGCGTCTTCGAGGACGTCGTCGACGAGACGGTGTCCTACGTCAACGCCCCGCTCTTCGCGCAGGAGCGCGGTGTCGAGGTGCGCCTGACGACCAGCAGCGAGTCCCCCGACCACCGCAACCTGGTCACGGTCCGCGGCACCCTGTCCGACGGCAGCGAGGTCGCGGTGTCGGGCACGCTGGCCGGCCCCAAGCACATCCAGAAGGTCGTGGCCGTCGGCGACGACGACGTGGACCTGGTCCTCGCCGACCACATGGCCTTCCTCCGCTACACCGACCGGCCCGGTGTCGTCGGCACCATCGGTCGGGTCCTGGGCGACGCCGGCGTCAACATCGCCGGCATGCAGGTGGCCCGTCACGAGGCCGGCGGCGAGGCCCTGGTGGCGCTGACGGTCGACACCGCCATCCCGGCGCCGGTGCTGGCCGACATCGCCGCGGAGATCGGCGCCACCTCGGCCCGCGCGGTCAATCTCGAGAACTGATCCCGGCTTCGCTCCGCTGGGGGCGGCCGACCCGGGTGATCCGGGACGGCCGCCCCTGCTGCGTCATGGCCGCCATGGCGGGGGAGAAGGGCCGGAAGCGGACGGCCACCGCCGCCAGGAACAGCAGCCCCAGCACCGGGTACGGGGACGCGAACGGCTGCAGCCACCACGCCAGGTGCAGGTCGAGGTCGCCGTCCTTCGGTACGAGCCACAGGCTGCGGGCGAGGAACACCACGGCGGTCGTCCGCAGCACCCAGCGCGGCGCGTCCGCGGCCAGCAGGATCAGCAGCGGCACGCACCACACCCAGTGGTGCGACCAGCTGATCGGCGTGATCAGCAGGGCCGTCACCGCGCAGCACACCACGCCCCAGGCCTCGCGGCCCAGCCGCCCCAGCCACACCGACAGCGCCATCCCCGCGCAGGCCACGGCGAACGCCGTCGCCGCCCAGATCATCCCCGGGTGCGCGGTGTGCAGGGCGCGGGCCACCAGCCCCTGCAACGACTGGTTGTCCACGATCCAGACCTTGCCGATCCGGCTGGTGTCGAAGATGCAGCGGGTCCAGTAGTCGACGGTCGCGCCGGGGAGCGCCAGCGCGCCCAGCAGCGCCGTGCCCGCGAAGCTCGCCCCCGCCACGGCGGCCTCTTTGCGGCGGCCGGTCAGCAGCAGGTAGACGGCGAAGATCGCCGGGGTGAGCTTGATACCGGCCGCGATGCCGATGGCGACGCCCTTGCCCCGGGCGCCGTCCGGTCGGCTGAGGTCCCACAGCACCAGGACCGCGAGCAGCAGGTTGATCTGGCCGTACAGCATGGTCTGGAACACCGGCTCCAGCCACAGCCCGAGGGCCATCGCCAGCACCACCACGGTCCAGCGCGAACCGCGCGCCCGGGGCCAGCCGGCGGACCGGCACGACAGGTGGGCGAGCAGGCCGAGCAGCGCCAGGTTGCCGGCCATGAAGACGAGCTTGAGCAGCGGGACCGGCAGCCAGGTCGCCGGGACGAAGAGCATGGCGGCGAAGGGCGGGTAGGTCGCCGGCAGGTTCCACTCCGTGACCGTGAAGCCGTACAGGTCCGTGCCGTGCACGACGGCCGCGCCCTCGGCCCGGTAGACCTGCATGTCGGCCATCGGCACGGGCATCGACAGGCACAGGGCGGCGAAGGCGGCGAGCGACAGCGCCAGGAGGACGAGGGACAGCACCAGCCGGCGGTCCGGCCGGTACCGGCCGGCGGAGCCCTTCGCGGACGTGCCCGGCAGGGCCGTGCGCTCGCGACCGAACGCCTCCGTGGAATGAGTCACCGGTTCCCGATCCCCTTGTCCCGCCGTCCGCCGCGCCGGGCGCGGGGCTCCGCCCGCGTCCACCCTGCGTTGATCAAGCCCCCTGGGCCCAGGCCCCGCGCCACGTTACTTGTGCCCCCTTCGGTCGGCAACAGTCCGGTCAGTCGCCGAGGCGTGCCGCTTTGAGGGCCATGTGGAGCAGCAGGCGGTCCTCGCCGTCGTCCAGGTCGAGCCCGGTGAGCCCCTCGATGCGCGACAGCCGGTAGTACAGGGTCTGCCGGTGGATCCGCAGCTCACCGGCGGCGCGCCCGGCCTGGCCCGCGCAGTCGAGGAACACCTCCGCGGTGCGCGCGAGTTCGGCGTGCGCGGCTTCCAGCAGCGGCCGCACGGCCGGGTCGACCGCGCCGGCCGGCAGCGTGGCGAGCGTTCGGTACGGGCCGATCGCGCCCCATTCGGCGACCGGGCCGAGTCGTGGCTGGGCCCGGGCCGCCCGGGCCGCCGCCACGGCTTCGTGCCAGGCGCCGGGCAGCGCGTCCAGCCCGTGGCGGGGCGCGCTGACCCCGGCCCGTGCGGCCGGGGCCGCCGGCTTCGCGCCGTTGCCCTCCAGCAGCCGGCCGGCGGCGCTCACGGCGGGGGCGGTGACCGATGCCGACCTCAGCCGTACGAGCGCCGCGAGAGCGGGCAGCGGGATGCCCTCGATGTCGCCCGGAGGGAGTACGCACAAGGCCGCCGCACCCGGCACGGTCCGTGGCCCCGGCGCCTCGGCGCCGGCTGCGTCGTCGGATCGCCACGGCAGCACACACACCAGCGCGTGCACCTCGTCCGCGTCGGGGCCGAGCGCCGCCCGCAACTCCTCGCGGGCGCCGTCCCGTCCGCGGCCGGGCCGGGCGGTGAGCAGGGCGGCCAGGGCGCGGCCGGCGTCGGCGCCCGCGCGGGACTCGGCGGCCAGCAGCGCGCCGATCCGGGCGGCCACCTCCATGGCGGCGGCCAGTTGCGCGGCGGTGTGCCCCGCGCTGTCCAGCAGCCAGACGTAGCCGTGCACGACGCCGCCGTGCCGGGCCGGCAGGCAGAGCCGGGGCCGGAAGACCCCGGCGTCGGTCGCGGCGGGGATGTGGACGGGACCGGTGGCGCGGGCGATGCCGAACCGCTCGAACCAGGCGCGGACCTCGGCCGTGGAGCGCCGGGTCAGGATGGAGCGGGTGCGGACCGGGTCCATCACCGTGTCGTCCTCGCTGTCGTGCGCACCGAAGGCGATCAGCCTGAAGTCCCGGTCCTCCAGGGTGGCGGGGGCGCCGAGCAGCGCCGACACCTCGTCGACCAGCTCCTGGTAGTCACCACGCACGCCGCCATTCTCCCTCATACATCTGTATGAGGGACGCCGTTCGGACGCGTGACAGGTGTCGATGGCAACCGGGGTAGGCGGATCCTAGATTTCACGGACGACGCTGCCTGCTCCCTGGGCGGCCCTTGCTCCAGGAGGACACCGTGCTGGGTCCCGTACTGCTCGCCGCCTCGCGCAGCGACCGTATGCGCCGCGTCGTCGCGGGCGCGCCGATCACCCGTCCGGTGGTCAACCGCTTCATCGCGGGTGACGAGCTGGCGCCCGCCATGGAGACCGTACGGTCCCTGACCTCCTCCGGCCTGGAGGTCACCCTCGACCACCTGGGCGAGGACGTCACCGACAAGGCGACGGCCCTGGCGACCCGGGACGCCTACCTGCGGCTGCTGGAGGCGCTGCGCCAGGAGGGCGCCGGCACCCGCGCCGAGGTCTCCGTCAAGCTCTCCGCCTTCGGCCAGGCGCTGCCGGCCGGTGGTCACGACATCGCCCTGGAGAACGTCCGCCCGGTCGCCGAGCTGGCGAGCGAGATCGGCACCACCGTCACGCTCGACATGGAGGACCACACCACGGTCGACTCCACCCTGGCGATCCTCGCCGAGCTGCGCGAGCGCCACCCGGGCACGGGCGCGGTGCTGCAGTCCTACCTCTTCCGCACCGAGGAGGACGCCCGCCGCCTCGCCGTCGCCGGCTCCCGGGTCCGCCTGGTCAAGGGCGCCTACAAGGAGCCCGCCTCCGTCGCCCTCCAGGACAAGACCGAGGTCGACCGGGCCTACGTGCGCTGCCTGAAGATCCTGATGGCGGGCGACGGTTACCCGATGGTCGGTTCCCACGACCCGCGGCTGATCGCCATCGCCCAGGAGCTGGCCCACCGGGCCGGCCGCAAGCAGGGCTCCTACGAGTTCCAGATGCTCTACGGCATCCGCACCGCCGAGCAGCGGCGGCTGGCGGAGGACGGCGAGCGCATGCGCATTTACGTCCCCTACGGCGCAGACTGGTACGGGTACTTCATGCGCCGGCTCGCGGAGCGGCCGGCCAACCTGGCCTTCTTCCTGCGGTCCTTCCTCCCCACCCGCTGACTTCCCGACCCCCCAAGGACACAAGGAGATGTCTTCCATGGACGCCGTGACCCAGGTCCCCGCCCCGGTGAACGAGCCGGTGCACTCCTACGCCCCGGGGAGCCCGGAGCGGGCCCGCCTGGAGGCGAAGCTGAAGGAGCTGGCCGGGAACCCGGTCGAGCTGCCCATGACCATCGGCGGCGTGCGGCGGATGGGCGGCGGCGAGCGCTTCGACGTCGTGCAGCCGCACAACCACGGCGCCCGCCTGGGCACGTACGCCAACGCCACCCAGGACGACGCGCGCGACGCGGTCGAGGCCGCGCTGACCGCCGCTCCGGCCTGGCGCGCGATGTCCTTCGACGACCGTGCCGCGATCATCCTGCGCGCCGCCGACCTGCTGGCCGGCCCCTGGCGCGAGACGATCGCCGCCTCCACGATGCTCGGCCAGTCCAAGACCGCGCAGCAGGCCGAGATCGACAGCCCCTGCGAGCTCGTCGACTTCTGGCGCTTCAACGTGCACTTCGCCCGGCAGATCCTGGCCGAGCAGCCGATCGCCAACTCGCCCGGCGTCTGGAACCGCCTGGACCACCGCCCGCTCGAGGGCTTCGTCTACGCGATCACCCCGTTCAACTTCACCGCCATCGCCGGCAACCTGCCGACCGCGCCCGCGCTCATGGGCAACGTCGTGGTGTGGAAGCCCTCCCCGACCCAGACGCACTCCGCCGTGCTCCTGATGGAGCTGCTGGAGGAGGCCGGGCTGCCCAAGGGCGTGATCAACCTGGTCACCGGTGACGGCATCGCCGTCTCCGAGGTCGCCCTCGAGCACCCGGACCTGGCCGGCATCCACTTCACCGGCTCCACCCGGACCTTCCAGCACCTGTGGAAGACGGTCGGCGCCAACATCGAGAAGTACCGCAGCTACCCGCGGATCGTCGGCGAGACCGGCGGCAAGGACTTCGTCGTCGCCCACCCGTCCGCCGACCCGGCCGTGCTGAAGACCGCGCTGACCCGCGGCTCCTTCGAGTACCAGGGCCAGAAGTGCTCGGCCAGCTCCCGCGCCTACATCCCGCGCTCGCTCTGGGAGAACGGCTTCAAGGAGGAGTTCGCGGCGGAGGTCGACGGTCTCACCATGGGTGACGTCACCGACCTGTCCAACTTCATCGGCGCCGTCATCGACGACCGCGCCTTCGCCAAGAACAAGGCCGCCATCGACCGCGCCAAGGCCGACCCGTCGGTCGAGGTCGTCGCCGGCGGCACCTATGACGACAGCGTCGGCTGGTTCGTCCGTCCCACGGTGCTGGTCTCCGCCGACCCGGAGAACGAGATCTTCCGCGAGGAGTACTTCGGCCCGGTCCTGGGCGTGCACGTCTACGAGGACGAGAACTTCGAGGCGATGCTCGCCCAGATGGAGTCCGTCGCCTCCTACGCGCTGACCGGCTCGGTCGTCGCCCGCGACCGTGCGGCCGTGGCCGACGTCATGGCGAAGCTGCGCTTCGCGGCCGGGAACTTCTACATCAACGACAAGTCCACCGGCGCCGTCGTCGGCCAGCAGCCCTTCGGCGGCGGCCGCGCCTCCGGCACCAACGACAAGGCGGGCGCCGCGCAGAACCTGATGCGCTGGACGTCGACCCGGTCGATCAAGGAGGCCCTGGTGCCGCCGACCGACTACCGCTACCCGCACATGGGCTGAGCTCCGGCCGCCCGGTAGAGCCCGCAAGGGGCAGGGCCCGGCATCCCCCGATCGGGGGGTGCCGGGCCTTCGCCGTCTCAGATAGTAGGAAGTCCGAGTAATTGTGGAGACAGACGAGCCGTGCTGTCCTAGCTTTGTAGAAGCCGAACGTCTCGCTCCACCAGCGACCGGCGGACGAGAGCCGCGCACTCAAGGCAGGTCACCCCCTGCGGCGCCCGCTCCCCGCCCCGTTCTATGGCGACGCAACCCTCCTCTTCTTATTCCGGGAGCTGTTCACCATGGACGAGACCGCCCGCAAGAACGCCGCCGAAGCCCTGCAGCGCGCCCTCGATCGCCGTGACAACGGCGGCTCGACGGGACACGAGCAGCGATGACCGCCATCGTGCCCCGCCCCATCCGGCGCCTGCGCCGCCTCGCCTACCTGGCCGTATGCGCGATGGTGAAGTGAACCACTCGCGCGCCGCTCGCGGCGGGCGGGGAGACCACCCGCCTCGCCGCCTACCCCGGGGCCGCCGTCCCGTGTGGCCTGTGCCGCGCGCACGGGACCACTCCACCGTCTCGACGGCCCTCTGTCCGCCCTTCGCCCAGTAACACGGGCCGGATGCCGTCCGGGTCCTTTGCGTCTCCCTCGTGACTGTCGGGTGCGAGGAAGCCGCAGGGGCCCGGCCGGCGCCGCCTTGCCGGCCGCGCCGCGTCGGTGTGCCCGATGCTGTCCGCCATACGGACCGCATGTGTCATCCAGTGGACGGTCGAGTAAGGTGTCCGGCATGTCTCGCAGCATCAGCCTCGCAGTGATTCCAGGTGACGGCATCGGCCAGGAAGTCGTGGCCGAGGGCCTCAAGGTCCTGTCCGCCGTCCTTCCGCAGGACGTGAAGCTGGAGACCAAGGAGTACCTCCTCGGCGCCAAGCGCTGGCACGAGACGGGCGAGACCCTGCCCGACGCGGAGCTGGAACAGCTCAAGGGCCACGACGCCATCCTGCTGGGCGCGGTCGGCGACCCCTCCGTCCCCTCCGGCGTGCTGGAGCGCGGGCTGCTGCTGAAGCTGCGGTTCGCCTTCGACCACCACGTCAACCTCCGTCCCTCTAGGCTCTACCCGGGCGTCAAGGGACCGCTGGCGGGTGACCCGCTGATCGACTTCGTCGTGGTCCGTGAGGGCACCGAGGGCCCGTACGTCGGGAACGGCGGCTCGCTGCGCACCGGGACGCCGCACGAGGTGGCCACCGAGGTCAGCCTCAACACCGCGTTCGGCATCGAGCGGGTGGTCCGCGACGCCTACGCCCGCGCCCAGGCCCGTCCGCGCAAGAAGCTGACGCTGGTGCACAAGAACAACGTCCTCGTGCACGCCGGCCACCTGTGGAAGAACATCTTCGACAAGGTCGGCGAGGAGTACCCCGAGGTCACCACCGACTACCTGCACGTGGACGCGGCGACGATCTTCTTCGTCACCCAGCCCGAGCGCTTCGACGTGATCGTCACCGACAACCTCTTCGGTGACATCCTCACCGACCTCGCCGCCGCCGTGACCGGCGGAATCGGCCTCGCCGCCAGTGGGAACATCAACCCGGCCGGCGACTTCCCGTCGATGTTCGAGCCGGTGCACGGCTCCGCACCGGACATCGCCGGCCAGGGCAAGGCCGACCCGACCGCGACGGTCCTCTCCGTCGCCCTGCTGCTGCAGCACCTGGGCTACCACGCCGAGGCCGAGCGCATCGAGACCGCGGTCGCCGCGGACCTCGCGGAGCGCTCGGGTACGCGCGGCACCAGTGAGATCGGCGACACGCTCGCCGCGCGAGTAGCCGGCTGACCGCCGGGTCAGCCACCTCAGTCGGCCCGGACGGTCAGCGCACGATCACGACTGACCCAGACCTCTCGGGCCGCACGTGTATGTCCACGGCCCCGCCGCTGCGATAATCGGCGGTGGGGCCGCTGTGCGAGGGGAAACTCGGATGTCCTGGCACCTGGAGGACGGCGGGTGCGGTCCGCCCTGACCAGACGCGAAGGACATCACCTATGACGACGCCCACGATCGAGCTCAAGCCCTCCTCGCACCCGCTGCCGGCCGCGCAGCGCGAGGCGATCCTCAGCAACCCCGGGTTCGGCCGCCACTTCACCGACCACATGGTGACGATCCGGTGGACCGAGGGCCGGGGCTGGCACGACGCGGAGCTCGTGCCGTACGCGCCGCTGTCCATCGACCCGGCCAACATGACGCTGCACTACGCGCAGACGATCTTCGAGGGCCTGAAGGCCTACCGCCAGCCGGACGGCTCGGTCGCCACCTTCCGCCCCGAGGCGAACGCCGAGCGCTTCCAGGCCTCCGCCCGGCGCCTGGCCATGCCCGAGCTCCCGGTCGAGACCTTCATCGCCGCTTGCGACGCCCTGGTCACCCAGGACAGGGCGTGGGTGCCCAGCACCGGCGAGCAGTCGCTCTACCTGCGGCCCTTCATGTTCGCCACCGAGGTGGGCCTGGGCGTGCGGCCCGCCAACGAGTACCTCTTCATGGTCATCGCCTCTCCGGCCGGCGCCTACTTCACCGGCGGCGTCAAGCCGGTCTCCGTCTGGCTCTCCGAGGAGTACGTGCGCGCCGCACCCGGCGGCACCGGCGCGGCCAAGGCCGGCGGCAACTACGCCGCGTCCCTGGTCGCCCAGGCGCAGGCCATCGAGCACGGCTGCGACCAGGTCGTCTGGCTGGACGCGATCGAGCGCCGCTGGATCGAGGAGATGGGCGGCATGAACCTGTACTTCGTGTACGGGGACAGGATCGTCACCCCCGAGCTGACCGGCTCCCTGCTCCCCGGCATCACCCGCGCCTCGCTCCTGCGCATCGCCGAGGACCTCGGCTACGAGGTCACCGAGGGCCGCCTCTCCGTCGACGACTGGAAGAACGGCAACGCGGACGGTTCCCTGACCGAGGTCTTCGCCTGCGGCACCGCCGCGGTCATCACGCCGGTCGGTTCCGTGAAGTCCACCCGCGCGAGCTGGAGCGTCGCGGACGGGAAGTCCGGCGAGGTGACGATGAAGCTGCGCAAGGCCCTGCTGGACATCCAGACCGGGCAGGCCCCCGACCCGCACGGCTGGATGCACCCCCTCGGTGCCTGACCCCCACGGGTCGCGGGACGTCTGACGGCGGCCGCGCTCGGTCCCGGAATCTCCTCCGGGAC
>NZ_JBHXSO010000039.1:0-85925 GCF_042714775.1 Streptomyces sp. NPDC058691
AGGGCGCGTCGCCGGCCCACGGCTACGCCGGGGTCAGCCGCAGGTAGAAGCGGATCCTGGTGCCCTCCGCGCCGGTCCGCGTGCGGACCAGGTCGGCGAGGTGGTGCACCATCAGCAGGCCGCGCCCGTGCGGCAGGCCGCGGACCGCGGGGCGGCGCCCGGCGAGCGGGTCGTCCAGGCGGCCCGCGTCGGCGATCTCGCACACCACGTGGCCGTCCTCGGCCCACACCGCCGCGGTCCCGGAACCGCCCCCGTGCACCACGCTGTTGGTGATCAGCTCCCCCGCGGCCAGCGAGAAGTCGCCGAGCCGCTCCCCGGTCAGGCCGAGCCGGCGGGCCCGCTCGGTCGCGGTGTGGCGGGCGCCGGCGAGGTGCTCGGCGTCGAAGGGGCCGGGGACGGTGTCCGGCGGCGGGGGCGGCAGGGTGTTGTACGCGGCGACCACGCGGTCCGGCGCGTACGCCGCGCTGCGCGACAGGCGTCCGCCGTCGACGGTGACGGGGTGGGTGGCGTGGGCGTCGGCGAGGGCGGTGGCGTCCAGGCGGGCGGCGTCGTAGGGGCACAGGATCGTCACGGGGCTCTCGGCGAAGGCCAGATTGATCAGGGCCTCGTGCTGGGCGCAGGCGGGGTACTCGGTGGCGGTGCGTCCCGGCCAGACGGGCTCGCCGATGATCCGGACGCGGCCGCCCGGGTGCTCGTCGGCGAAAGCGCGCAGCACGCCGGGGATGATGCGGCCCGGATTGCGCCCGGCCTGCTGCATGTCGAGCCAGCGGACCTGGTCCGCGCGCGCTCCCAACTGGGCCCGCAGAAGCTCCAGTCGGGCCCCGGGAACGGCGACGGCGACCGGTTCGCCGGCGTAGAGCCCCTCCAGGACGAAGGGAACCGTGCCCTCCATGTACTCGCGCATGCTCCGGTAGAACAGCGCCGGGTGCACGAACGGCCCGGCGCCGGAAGCCTCGTTCCGCACCTCGCCACCTTCCGCCGCCCCCGGTGACCCTACCAACCGCGCACGTGCCGCGGGCACGGCAGCGCGGGTCGGCGGGCGGGGCGCCGCGTTGACAGGCAGCCGCTCGGCTGCCTATGTTCGACGGGACAGGCAGCCGGACAGCTGCCTGTCCGGGACGGCGGGGAATGGACGACGCGATCTTCAAGGCACTGGCGGACGTCAGCCGGCGCAGGCTGCTCGACAGCCTCAACGCCCGCAACGGGCAGACCCTGCGCGAGCTGTGCGCAGGTCTGGACATGGCCCGGCAGTCGGTCAGCAAGCACCTCGCGGTCCTGGAGGCGGCACACCTGGTGACGACCGCCCGCCGCGGCCGCGAGAAGCTGCACTTCCTCAACGCCGCCCCCGTCAACGCCATCGCCGAGCGGTGGATCGACCAGTACGACCGCGAACGCGCCCGCGCGCTCGCGGACCTGCACAGGGCATTGGAGCTGCCGGCGATGAGCGAGAGCGCGTTCGTCTACACGACCTACATCCGCACGACGCCGGAACGCCTCTGGCAGGCCCTGACCGATCCGGCCTTCACGCGCCGCTACTGGGGCGTGGCCTTCGAGACCGACTGGCGGCCGGGGTCGCCCATGGTCTGGGAGGAGAAGGGCGCCCGGACCGCTGACCCGGAGCAGGTCGTCCTGGAGTCCGAGCCGTACCGGCGGCTGTCGTACACCTGGCACACCTTCACCCCGCGCTGGGCCGAGAACGCCGGCGTGGACGCGGACGTGCTCGCCCGGCTGATCCGCGAACAGCGGTCCCAGGTGACCTTCGAGATCGAACCGCTCGGCGACACGGTCAAGTTGACCGTCGTCCACGAGGCCCACGACCCCGGCAGCACCGTCCTCGACATGGTCCGCCACGGCTGGCCCGCCCTCGTCTCGGGCCTCAAGACGCTTCTGGAGACGGGCGACACCCTGCCCGAGCCGCGCTAGGCACGTCACGGGAGGGGAGCGCAATGGGTGCGTGGAGCAGGGCGGTGTACGACCTCGCGTTCGGAGCGGCCCTGTTGTCGGTGGCGCTCGATGTGGGCAACACCGCGTGGCGACTTCACCGTTGGGCGGCGAATCGGCCGCGGCTCGGTGCCGTCCTCACGCCCGTGGTGCTGAGGGTCGCGGCCGCGGTCCTGGGAGTGACGGGGATGACGATCGGCGCCGTCCGTCTGGGTCTTGCGTTCAACGGCTGAGGCTGGTGCCGCCTACGCGCCCAGACGGGTGCGCAGGAAGGCGAGGGCGGCCTCGTCGTCGTCGATCGCGCCGCCCTCGTGGCCGTTGTAGGGCCAGACGTCGATCGCCTTGGGGCCCGCATAGGCGTTGTACGCGGCGAAGACCGTCGAGGGCGGGGTGATCTCGTCCATCAGGGCGGCCGAGAAGCGGGCGGGGACGTGGGCCCGGGCGGCGAAGTTGACACCGTCGAAGTAGGCGAGGGTGCGGTGGACGCGGGCGGCGCTGGCGCGGTGCACGGCGAGGTAGCGGCCGATCTCGCGGTAGGGGTCGGCGTCCGTGATCACGACGGCGCGGGGGAAGTCGCACAGGAACGGCACGTGCGCGACCAGGGCCGAGACGTCGGGGACCAGGGCCGCGACCGCGAGTGCCGTGCCGCCGCCCTGGCTGGCGCCGAGGACCGCCACGCGGCCGGCGTCGACGGAGGGCAGTGTGCGTACCGCGTCGACGGCGCGCACGGCGTCCGTGAACAGCCGCCGGTAGTAGTACCGGTGGGGGTCCTCGATGCCGCGGGTCATCATGCCCGGCGCCTGGGGGCCGGCGGCCCCGGAGTCGGGGGTGTCGCCGCGGCTCCAGCCGGAGCCCTGGCCACGGGTGTCCATGTGGAAGTGGGCGAAGCCCGCGGACGCCCACAGCAGCGACTCCAGGGCGTGTCCGCGGCCGCCGCCGTAGCCGACGTAGGTCACGACCGCGGGCAGCGGGCCCTCGGCGCCGCGCGGGAGCCGCAGCCAGGCCCGTACGGGCTCGCCGCCGTACCCGGGGAAGGTGACGTCGAAAACGTGCACGGTGCGCAGGCCGGTGGCGACCGGCTCGACCGTGACGGCGCCGGGTGGCGCGGCGGCACGGGCCGCGGCGAGCGTGGCGTCCCAGAAGTCGTCGAAGTCGTCCGGCGCGGTCTGGGTGCTGCGGTGGGTCCGCAGTTCCGGCTCGGGCAGGTCGGTGAACAAGGGTGTGGCTCCAGGGTGGTCAGGGGGTGAGGGGCCGGTAGTCGAACCAGCCGACGTCGGCGACGCCGGCGGACACGGCGCCGTGCGCGGTGGCGTAGGGGCCGAGCCACACGCCGAGGAAGCCCCCGGCACGCGGGGAGCTGAGGAATCCCCCGTCCACCGTGATCAGTTCGGTCTCCTCCGGTCCGTACCGCAGCCCGTAGCGCTGGCCCTCAGCGTAGATGCGCAGGATGACCGGTCCGCCCGGGGGCAGGGGCGCCTCGGCGACGATGCGTTGCACGCCGTGCTCGCGGAGGGCGGCGAGGACACGGCGTCCTCCGCGGCCGTCGCCCGCCGCGGCCAGCACGAGGTGGTCGGTCTCCGACTGCCGGACGGCCAGGCCCGCCCATTCGCCGGGCGTCCCCGGCGCCACGTCGAACAGCGCGGCGACGCTGACACTTTGGTGCTGCTGCCGGCGGCCCAGGAAGCAGGGCGTGGCGGTGTCGGCGAGCGACGCGGCGCCGAGCGGCAGCCGCAGGAAGCCGGGTCTGGCGGTCAGCGACCAGAACGGCGCGCCGGTGCGCACCTGGTTCCAGGACGGGCGCAGGGCCGGGCCGTCGAAGTCGTCGCGGACCGGTTCCCGGTGAGGCTCGTCGGCGGGGGCTCCGGTCTCCGGCCGGGGGAACGGTCCGAGCGTGGTCCCGACGCCGGGCGCGAAGACCGGCCAGCCGTCCTCCCACGTCACGGGGACGAGGAAGGTCTCCCGCCCGAGGTTCGGGTGGTAACCGCCGTAGGGGCGGCTACCGAGGAGCACCGCCCACCACTCCCCCGCGGCGGTGTGCACGAGGTCGGCGTGGCCGACGCCCACGACGGGGAAGTCCCGTCCCAGGTGCCGGTGGGTGAACACCGGGTTGGCGGGGTTGCCGGTGTAGGGCCCCGTGACATGGTCGGAGCGGGCCACACTGACGGCGTGCCGGTGCTCGGTGCCGCCCTCCGCGGCGAGCAGGTAGTAGCGGCCGTCCCTCTTGTACAGGTGCGGCCCCTCCGCCCACACCGCGCCGTGCAGCGCACCGCGCCACAGCAGGTGCTCGGGCCCGGTGAGGGCGAGCGCGACGGGGTCGAACTCCCGCAGCCAGACGTCGGTCTGGCCGTCCCACTCCCCCGGTTCCGCGAGTCGCGTCCCGGTGCACCAGGCGCGGCCGTCGTCGTCGAAGAAGAGGGAGGGGTCGATGCCGGGGGCGTCGTCGAGCCACACGGGGTCGCTCCAGGGCCCCGCGGGGTCGGTGGCGGTGACGACGAAGGTGCCGTTCCTGCCGGTGCCGCCGACCAGGGTGGTGATGACCCAGAAGCGGCCTTCGTGGTGCCGGATCGTCGCGGCGAAGATCCCCTCGGACGACGCGACCGAGCCGAGGTCCACCTGCGAGGGGCGGTGGAGGACATGGCCGATCGGCCGCCAGTGCACCAGGTCGCGGCTGTGGAAGACGGGGATGCCGGGGAAGTACTCGAAGGTCGAGGTGATCAGGTAGTGGTCGTCGCCGACCCGGCAGACGCTCGGGTCGGGGTGGCAGCCCGGCAGTACGGGGGCGGCGGCCGCGAACCGCGCGTCCGCCTCCCCCGTACCGCCGGACGGCTTCACGCGCCGGCCCCGGCGGCGGTGACCCGTGCGTGCAGCCGGCGGGTGTGGTCCACCTGCCGTGCCGGGCCGGCGAGTTCGGCCCGCGCCGTGAGCCGGACGTCGGCGCTGGAGGCGGCCAGCCGCAGTTCCAGCGCGCCCGGCTCCACGACGCGCCGGCCGTCGCGGCCCGTGAAGGCCGCCACATCGGCGGGCACGGTCACCCGGACGCGGGTCGACTCGCCCGCCTCCAGCGGCAGCCGCAGGTACCCGACCAGTCGCTGCACGGGCTGCACGACGGAGGCGACCGGGTCGTGCAGGTAGACCTGGACGACCTCGCTGCCCGCGCGGGCACCGGTGTTGCGGACGGTGAAGGACAGCTCGACCTCGCCGTCGGTGCCGGCGACGGCGCGGCCGTCGTCCCCGGCTCCCGTCACCTCCAGGTCGTCCCACTCGAAGGCCGTGTACGTCAGCCCGTGGCCGAACGCGAACGCGGCGGCCGGGTCGATGTTGGAGACCTCGCTGGCCCGCGCGAGCGGTGCTGCCAGATACGTGGACGGCTGCACGGCCGGATGCGCGGGCACGCTGACCGGCAGGCGCCCCGAGGGGGCGATGCGGCCGCCGAGGACGCCGGCGAGCGCCGGGGTGCCCTCCTGGCCGGGGAAGAAGGACTGCACGATCGCGGCGGCCTCGGTGACGGCCCGGCCCAGGGCGTAGGGCCGTCCGGCGAGCAGGGTGAGCACCACGGGGGTGCCCGAGTCGAGCAGCGCGTCGAGGAGTTGCTGCTGCACGCCGGGGAGGGTGAGCGACTCGGCGTCGCAGCCCTCGCCGCTGGTGCCGCGTCCGAACAGGCCGGCCCGGTCGCCGAGCGCGGCGATGACGACGTCCGCGTCCCGCGCGGCGCGCACGGCCGCCGCGAAGCCCTTGGTGTCGGGATCGTCGATGCCGCAACCGGCGACGGTGACGATCTCGGTGCCGGGGAACTCCGCGACCAGCGCCTGGCGCAGCGTGGGCAGGTCGATGCCGGGCGGGGTGCCCGGGTGCTGCGATCCGACGTGGACGGGGAAGGAGTAGCAGCCCAGGACGGCGGCCGGGGTCTCGGCCTGGGGGCCGACGAGCGCGATCCGGGCGGGCCGGCCCAGCGGCAGGGTGCCGTCGTTGCTCAGCAGGATCACCGAGCGTTCTGCGAGCCGCCGGGACAGCTCGCGGTGGGCCGCTGAGTCCAGGTCGACGGTGCCGCGGAGGCTCTCGGGGTCGCTGAGGTCGGCCTCGGCGAGGGCGGGTGGCACCGGGCTCCACTCGGGGTCGAGCAGCCCGAGTTGCGCCTTCTGCGTCAAGACCCGGCGCAGGGCCCGGTCGATGAGCTTCTCGTCGATCCGGCCGGCGGCGACGGCCTCGCGCAGCGGCTGCCCGAAGGTCTTGACCGTCGGCAGTTCGATGTCGACACCGGCGGTGAGCGCTGTGCCGGCGGCGTCGGCCCAGTCGGCGGCGACGCCGTGCAGCGTCTTGAGGAAGGCGATGCCGAAGTAGTCGGCGACCACGGTGCCGTCGAAGCCCCAGGCGTCGCGGAGCAGTCCGGTCAGCAGTTCCTCGTCGGCCGCCGACGGCACGCCGTCGGTGTCGGTGTAGGCGTGCATCACCGAGCGGACGCCGCTCTCGCGGACCGCCATCTCGAACGGCGGCAGGACGACGTCGGCACGTTCGCGCGGGCCCATGCTCACCGGCGCCAGGTTGCGTCCGGCGCGGGAGGCCGAGTACCCGGCGAAGTGCTTCAGGGTGGCGACGATGCCGGCCGACTCCAGGCCCTGGATGTAGGCGGTGGCGATGGTGCCCACCAGGTACGGGTCCTCGCCGATCGTCTCCTCGACCCGGCCCCAGCGGGCGTCGCGCACGACGTCGAGCACGGGGGCCAGGCCCTGGTGGATGCCGACCGCGCGCATGTCGCGGCCGATGGCGGCGGCCATGACCCGGACCAGTTCCGGGTCGAAGGAGGCGCCCCACGACAGCGGCACGGGATAGGTGGTGGCGCCCCAGGCGGCGAAGCCGGCGAGGCACTCCTCGTGCGCCATGGCGGGGATGCCGAAGCGGTTGGCGGCGGCGATGCGCTCCTGGGTGCGCATCAGGGACAGCGCGCCGAGGGCGGGGTCGACGGGGGCCGTGCCGAAGGGCCGGGTGAGCTGGCCGAGGCCGGACGGCAGGAGGTCGTCGAGGCTCGGGGGCTGGTCCATGTCGTGCTGGTGCGGGGCGACTTCGGCGCCCTCGTTGGATGCGCCGACCCAGACGCCGTAGAGCTGGGCGATCTTCTCGTCCAGGGTCATGTCGCGGATCAGCGCCTCGACGCGGGAGTCGGCGGTCACGTTGTCGTTCACTTTCCTCCGACACCCATCAGCCCTTGGACGAGGGCACGGCGGGCGAACAGGTAGACGAGCAGGACGGGGATGGTCGACAGGACCACGGCGGCCAGCAGGCCGGGGATGTTGATGCCGTACTGGGTCCGGAAGTTGTAGAGGCCCAGCGTGATCACCTTGGTCTCGTCGGACTGGGTGAGCACGAGGGGGAAGAGGAAGCCGTTCCAGGCCTGGAGCGCGGAGAAGACGACGATCGTCGACAGTCCGCTCTTGGACAGCGGCACCACCAGCTGGAAGAAGGTGCGGCGCACGGAGGCGCCGTCCACGGCCATCGCCTCGAACAGTTCGGTGGTGATGTCGCGCATGGTGCCGGTGAGGATCAGCGTGCAGACCGGCAGGCAGAAGGCGGCCGTGGGCAGGATCACGCCGAGCAGGTTGTCGTAGAGCCCGGCCTTGCTGATGACGTAGAACATCGGGACGATCACCGCCTGCGCGGGGATGGCGAGTCCCAGCAGGAAGAGCCGGAACACCCCGGAGGTGCCGCGTCCCCGGTTGCGGACGATGGTGAACGCCAGCGGCGGCACGAGCAGCACGACGATGGCGACGACGCTGACGGTGACGACCACGGTGTTGAGGAAGTACTGCCCGAAGCCGTTGCTGAAGTCCTGGACGTAGTTGTCCAGGGTGAAGGACTTGGGGAAGGACAGCGGGCCGTTGGCGCTGTACGCCGCGCGCGACTGCACGGTGGCGCCGAGCATCACGTACAGCGGCAGGCCGACCAGCGCGAGCCACACCAGGGCGCCGAGGCCCGCCAGGTAGTTGGGACGGCGCCTCATCAGAGCCCTTCCTTGGTGCCGGCCATCTTGTCGTAGCCGGAGACCTTGACCACGATCAGCGAGATCACGGTGGCCACGACGACGAGCATCAGCGCGATCGCCGCGCCCGCGCCGAAGTCGAAGCCCTTGAAGGCCTTGTCGTACATGTAGTAGGCGCTGATGGTGGTGTCGGTGCCGGGACCGCCCTGGGTGAGGATCAGCACGGTGTCGAAGGTGGTGAGACCGCCGACGACCATGAGGATCACCGAGGTGATGATCGAATTGCGCAGCTGCGGCAGCGTGATGTGGAAGAACTTCCGTACGGTGCCCGCCCCGTCGATCTCCGCGGCCTGGTAGAGCACCTGCGGGATGGCCCGGGTCGCGCCCTGGTAGATCAGGGCGTGGAACGGGGTGAACTGCCATGTGCTGACGAACACCAGCACCCCGATGGCGGCGGTCTGCGTGCCGAAGAGGTTGCCGTCGCCGAACAGCCAGCGCGCCTGTGAGGGCACGCCGAAGTTCGGGTCGAGCAGGGCCCGCCAGAGCACCGAGACCGCGGTGGCCGACAGCAGCAGCGGTACGAAGAAGATCGCGGACAGCACGGCCCGGTTGCGCTCGGGACCCGCCGCCCAGACGCCGAGCAGGATGCTCAGGGGGGTCTGGACGACCACGCCGAGCACGGTGAGCAGGACGCTCAGCCACAGGCTCTTGATCATCACGGGGTCCTGGAAGAGGTGGACCCAGTTGTCGAAGCCGGTGTACTCGGGCGAGCCGAGGCCGTTCCAGGCGGTGAAGGACAGGACCGCGACCATCACCAGGGGAACGAGGGCGAACAGGGCGAAGAACACGGTGGCGGGGAGCGCCCAGGCCAGGCCCGGCCGGCCGACGGTGCGGCCGGCCGGGCGCTGGGTCTGTCGCTTGCCCGTCACGCTGGCGGCGAGGGAAACCATGGGGATCGTCGCTCTCAGGCGGTGGGCAGGGCCTGCATGGCCTTGATGAAGGCCGCCGCGTCCATCTGCCCGTTGAAGAACTGCTGGACGGCCTGGTGGATCGGCGTGATGCCCGACGGCGGGTAGGCCTGGTCCCACGACAGCTGGAAGGACGGGGCCTTGTCGACCAGGTCGAACTGGTACTTCAGGTAGTCCGGGTTGTCGGCCGAGTCGAGGAACTTGGCGGTGTTCGTGGTGGTGGGCAGGTTGCCGATGGCCAGCTGCTGCTTCACGAAGTCGTCGGAGTACATGAGCTTGAGGAAGTCCGCGACCGCGTCCGGGTGCTCGGTCTTCTTCAGCACCGAGTAGAAGTTGTTGGTGTTGCCGACGACGTTCGCGGCGTCACCCTTGCCGCCGGTGACGGTCGGGAAGCCCGTGTACCCGAGGTCGTTCTTGGCGAAGTCCGGGTTGGCGTCCTGCTGCGTGGAGTACTCCCAGGAGCCCATGAGCTCGAAGCCGGCCTTGCCCGCGGCCAGCAGGGCGGGCGAGCCGCCGTCGGTGAACTTCACCGAGTCGTAGTTGGTGCCGAAGGCGCCCGCGTCGATGAGCTCCTTGAGCATGCCCAGCGCCTTCTTGCTGTCCTCGCTCTCCCAGGCGCTCTTGTCGCCGGACAGCGCCTTGGCGAACAGCTCGGGTCCGGCTATGCGGTCGTAGAGGTACTCGAACCACATGAGCGTGGGCCACTGGTCGCCGCCGCCGAGGGCGATCGGGGTGACGCCCTTGGCCTTGAGCTTCTTGACCGCGTCGACGAGCTCGTCCCAGGTCTGCGGGGGCTGGACGCCCGCGTCCGCGAGGACCTTCTTGTTGTTGAACAGCAGGACGGGCTGGGTGCCGCGCATCGGGACGCCGTAGGACTTCCCGTCGATCACCGCGGTGTTGAAGACGGAGGACAGGAAGTTGGCCTTCAGGCCGGGGTCCTTGGCGATGAAGTCGTCGAGCGGCAGGAGCAGGTCCGCCTTGACGAAGGGCTGGATGCTGCCGCCGCCCCAGTTGAAGAAGACGTCGGGCGCCTGCTTGGTGTTGATGATCGTCTGCAGCTTCTGCTGGTAGTCCGCACCGGGGATGGTGTCGAGGACCGCCTTGACCTTGGAGGTCTTGTTGAACTCGGCCACGATCTGCTTCTCCACCTTGTTGGCGGCGTCGCCGTACACCAGGACGTGAATCGTCCCGGAACCGCCGCCCGCGGAGGAGTCACTGCCGCCGCAGGCACTCAGAGTCAGGCCCAGTGCCAGGACCGCACCGCCGGCGACGGCACGGGGAAACCACGCACGCTTCTTCATCTTCGACCTCTCGAAAGTTTCGGCCACTTTGCCGAAATTCGCCTGACGATGGACCGTAGGCTTCCCTCAGTCCGGGGTCAACAGGGTGGAATCGACGGGACCAAACCGTTATCGAACGGCGGCGGGTCCGGTGCCCTATCCTGTGCGCCATGCATGAAGATGAGATCGAGGGCGGCCGGATCACCCTGGCCGACGTGGCATCGAAAGCCGGCGTGTCACTTTCGACAGTTTCGAAAGTCCTCAACGGCCGTCCCGATGTCGCCGCCCCGACCCGGAGCAAGGTCGAACGGCTGCTGGAGGCCAACGGCTACCAGCGTCCGGCACCCACCCAGCCCGAGTCCCGGCTGATCGAGATCGTCTTCCACGAACTCGAGAGCATCTGGGCGATGGAGCTGATCCGCGGCGTGGAGAACGTCGCCAAGAGCCGCAACATGAGCGTGGTGCTCACCGAGAGCGGCACCCGGCACGCCCCCGGCCCGGAGTGGATCGAGGGGGTGCTGCGGCGCCGGCCGCTCGGCGTCGTCCTGGTGTTCTCCACGCTCCCGGACGACCTGAAGCGCAAACTCCGGTCGCGGGCCATCAACTTCGTCATCATCGACCCCGCGGGCGACCCGGAGCCCGACGTGCCCTCCGTCGGCTCGGCCAACTGGGCCGGCGGGGTCGCCGCCACCCGGCACCTGATCGAGCTCGGCCACCGCCGCATCGGGATCATCACCGGCCCGGACGACATGCTCTGCTCCCTCGCCCGGCTCGACGGCTTCCGCTCCGCCATGGGCATGGCCGGGCTCGCGGTCGACCCCGATTTCATCCGGTACGGGGACTTCCATGTGCAGGGCGGCCACGACGGCGCGCTCGAGCTGCTGGAGCGCCCCGACCCGCCGACCGCGATCTTCGCGGGCAGCGACCTCCAGGCGCTCGGCGTCCTGGAGGCGGCCCGGGTCAAGGGACTTCAGGTCCCCCGCGATCTGTCCGTCGTCGGGTACGACGACATCCCGCTGGCGCAGTGGGCGAGCCCGGCACTCACCACCGTCAATCAGCCGCTGCTCGAAATGGCCGAGGAGGCCACGCAGATGCTGCTGCGCATGGCCCATTCCGGGGACACCGGGGACGTGGGCACCATGCGCGTGGAGCTCGGTGTCCGACTGGTCGTCAGAAAGAGCACCGCCCCGCCCCGCGACACCACTGGTCCGGACGGCGGCTGAGCCGGCCGTGGCCGCGGGGAGGGCGCACAGCGGGCGCACGGCAGCGTCGGCGTGGGCACGGAGGACCCCCCGGCCGCACCGTGTGACGAAGGCCACACCCGATGTCAACGGTCGTCGGAGTGGCGGTGATTACCACGCCCGGGTGGCGGGAAATGCTCGCTATGGCCGCGGCCGAGAGCCCTGGCCGGCCCCACTGATGGGCGTTCTTCTGAGGGGGAGATGCACCCATGCGTACCCACGCACGACACAGCCGCGGCGAACGCACGACGGCCGCGCTCGGGGAGGAGCACGAACGCACTCAGGTGCTCGCGCTCCTGACGGCGGACGACTCCGGCTCCGACGCCGCTCCTGACTCCACCGACGACGCCTTCGACGGCTTCGACGCCCTCGACGACGACGGCTTCGAGATCTTCCGTGTGCACTGCCCTGACTGTGCGCGCCCGATCGCCCTGCTCGCCGACGAGGACGTGCTGCCGGAGCACGCGCTGTGCTCCTCGCCGTGGAATCCGTTCGGGCTGACGGTCTGCCCCGGCTCGGGCCGCCCCGCCGCCGACGCGACGCAGGCCGACGGGGACGACGCGGCCGACGAGCAGGACTGGGGGCAGCTGCTCACGCTGCCGGACGGCCTCGACTGGCGCACGCAGCCGTTCTCGCACGTCGGTGGCCCGGGGTCGCAGCCGATCCGGGTGCCGTTCCAGCGCGCCGCCTGACTCGCGCAGCCGCGGTGCCGCGCCGCGCCGCCTGTCGAGAGGCGGCGCGGCACGGCACCGGAGGATCACGCGGACCCGGCTACGGGGCCTTGCTCTCCGGCCCGGCGAGGCTGCGGGCGATGACCATCCGCTGGATCTGGTTGGTGCCCTCGACGATCTGCAGGACCTTGGCCTCGCGCATGTACCGCTCGACGGGGAAGTCGGCGGTGTAGCCGTAGCCGCCGAGCAGCTGCACCGCGTCCGTGGTCACCTGCATCGCGGCGTCGGTGCAGAACAGCTTGGCCATGGCGGCCTGCCGGGAGAACGGCCGCCCGGCATCGCGCAGCCGTGCCGCCGCGAGGTACAGCGCGCGGCCGGCCTCGATCCGCGTCGCCATGTCGGCGAGCATGAAGCGCAGGCCCTGGAAGTCGACCACGGGCCGGCCGAACTGCTGCCGGGTCATGCCGTACGCGAGGGCCTCGTCGAGTGCCGCCTGGGCGACGCCGATCGCACAGGCGGCGATGCCCAGGCGCCCGGAGTCCAGGGCGGCCAGCGCGATCGTGAAGCCCTGTCCCTCCTCGCCGATGCGGCGGGTGTCGGGGACGGTGACCCCGTCCAGGTGAAGCTGGGCGGTGGGCGAGCCCTTCATGCCCATCTTCTTCTCCGGCGGCGCCGCCGACAGGCCCTCGGCGTCCCCCGGGACGAGGTAGGCGGTGATGCCGCGCGGGCCGTCGACGCCGCTGCGGGCGAGCACGGTGTAGAAGTCGGCGACGCCGCCGTGCGTGATCCACGCCTTCGTGCCCTCGATGCGCCACCCTTCGTCCACCCGGGTGGCCCGGGTGCGCAGCGAGGCGGCGTCGGAACCCGAGGCCGGCTCGGACAGGCCGTAGGCACCCAGCAGCGAGCCCTCCAGCATCGCGGGCAGGTACTCGGCGCGCTGCTCCTTGGCGCCGTAGTGGGCGACCGCGTGGCAGGCCAGGGTGTGCACGCTGACACCGAGGCCGACGGTGAGCCGGGCCGCGGCCAGTTCCTCCAGTACCTGCAGATACACCTCGTACGGCTGGCCTCCGCCGCCGTACTCCTCCGGGTAGGGCAGGCCGAGCAGGCCGGCCTCGCCGATCAGGCGGAAGGTGTCGCGCGGGAAGATCCCCGCGTCCTCTTCCCCGGCCGCCTTGGGCTTGATCTCCCGCTGGGCCAGCTCACGCACGAGCGTGAGCAGGTGGCGGGCCTCCTCGGTGGGTAGTTGGCGTTCCACCGGCTGGGGGCCGTCGTGGGTCATGGCGGCGCTCTCCTCCCTGTCGGGCGCGGCGGCGGCGTCCGCCCAGGATGTGGCGGCGCTACCGGTATACGTACCCTCCGCCCATGGTCTCCCGCCGGGTCACGGCATGGTCCGACCTGCGGCTTCGGCGCGATGGAGTATGCCCGATCGGAGGTGTCGGCGTCACGGGTCGCCGGGCCCCGTGAGCGGGAGCGGCGGATTTTGTCATATCGCATGCCGACCGGACGTCACTTTCGCAAGGCCGTACGGGTTCCGCGCGGGTCCGGGATACCGTCTGCGGGCGCGCGGTGCGCGTGGACGGCCGTGCGATCCGTGCGGCCTCCGAAGACCTGGGGAAGGGTGATGCGGGTGTCCGTGATCCGTACGTGGGGTCCGCGGGCGGCCGCCGCCGTGGCGGTGGCGCTGCTGGGGACGGCCTGTGGCGGCCAGGACTCCGGGGCATCGGGCGGCCCGGTGGCGCTGGAACGGATCGGCCGGGCGATCGGCTGCACCCCGCAGGTGCAGACCGATGTGGACGAGCTGCGCCAGGGGGCGTGCTCGACGGAGCGCGGGGCGTACGTGATGGTGACCTTCGCCAGTGCCGCGGGGCAGAAGTCCTGGCTGGAGGAGGCGCAGCCGTACGGCGGCTCGTACCTGGTGGGCGAGCGCTGGGTGGTCGAGGCCGACCCCGACGCCTTGGAGCCGGTCCGCAAGGAGCTCGGCGGCAGGGTCGAGGAGGGGCAGCACCACGCGGGGCACCACCCCGCTTCGGCTCCTTCCGCCTCGACCGCCTCGGCGAACGGCTGATCCGCTCCCCCGACCCCCGCATGGGACCGGCCCGGCACACGTGGCGTCGCCGCCGTGTGTGCCGGGCCGTCGCCGGCCGCGGGTGCACGGGTCCCGGCGGGGTCAGATCTCCAGGTCGGACTCGATGCGCTTGAGCTGGTGGCGGGCCATCGCCAGGTTCGCGCGGTCCTTGTCCAGCGCGACGTAGAGGAAGAGCCCCTTGCCCGAACGCCCGGTCAGCAGCCGGATCATGTGGGTCTGGGTGTTGAGCGTGATCAGGATGTCCTCGATGTGCTCCTTGAGGTTGAGCATCTCCATCGTGCGCATCTTGGCGCGGACCACGTCGGTGTTGCCGGCGGCCGCGACGGTCAGGTCGAGGTCCTTGGAACCGCCGAGCGTGCCCAGGGCCATGCCACTGCCGTAGTCCACGAGAGCGACGCCCAGGACGCCCTCGATCGACGTCATTACATCCTTCAGCGCGGTCTCGGTGTTGGCCATGACGGTCTCGCTTCCTTGTCGTTGAGTTCTGTTGCGTGATGAATGCCTGGGACCCGTGGCGGCTCGGCCGCGTCCGGTGCCCGGCGGCTTGTCGGCTGGTGAAGGTGGTCGTACGGTCATTTCCGCTCCTGACGTTGGAGCGCGAGGTCGACGAGATCCTCGATCCGTCGACTGGATCGGCGGGCCTCCAGGTGCAGCCGCCCCACATTGGAGGCGGGGCCCGCGACGAGGGCGAGGGCCATCGCGCTGCCTGCCGCGTACGCCGCGACATAACCGCTCTCCCCCCGGACGATCAGCTCCCGGAAGGCGCCCCGCTCGGTCGCCTCGGTGATGCGCGCCGCCACGCCCAGCGCCGCCGCCGTGAGGGCGGCGACACCCTCCGGTTCCGGCCCGCTGAGGTCGTGCGCCACGACCAGGCCGTCGGCACTGGCGACGAGCCCGCCCGTCAGGTGCGGCACCCTCGTCCGCAGACTCCGGAGCTCGGCCAGCACATCGGCTTCGAGTGCCACGAGCTGTCTCCTTCCGGCGAGCTGCCGCAGAGCCTTCCTCCACGGTCGGTCGGCGGGCGCCGGGCGGGTCGGCAGGGCGCTCACAGGCGGGCCTCCAGGGCGGCACGTAGTCGGAGCAAGAGGGCGACGGAGGGATCGGCGGACGCCGGCGCCGCAGGCTGCGGCCCGTTGCCCACCGGGGGTGGGGCGGGTGTGGACGGCTCGCTCCGGGTGGACGGCTCACCCCGGGCCGCGGTGGTGATCCGGCCCCCGGCGGCAAGTCGCCGCACGTCCAGCAGCGTGGCGAAGGCGGAGCGGCCCAGGTGCCACGCGATCTGGACCGGGGTGCGGGAGCCGTCGGCCGCCGCGAGCACGGCCAGCTGGCCCCGGGTGGGGGCGCGGGCCCGGCCGCCGCGGAACTCCTCTCCGGGACGCGGGACGACGGGACCCGCGTCGGTGTCGTCCCACGGCCAGGCGCGCTCCAGCTGGGTGCGCCGGCGCTGTGCCTCCCGGGCGATCCGCTGCGCCGGGACCGGTCGGGCGATCGGGCCGAGCCGGGAGGTGGCGCCCGGCTGGAACCGGTCGGGCTCCGAGTCGGGCAGCAGGGTGAAGTACGCGGCGTCGAACAGCGCCAGCAGATGGCACAGTTCGAGTTCGCCGCGGGCCACCCGGCCGGTGTCCACCAGGTGCCGGCCCACGCCGCGGCCGATGTCCGCGGTGGTGACCGCCTCACGCCACTGGTCGGGAGTCAGCCGGCCGCAGGCCATCAGCCGCACCCCCAGGTCGGGTGCGCACGGGCTCTCGGCGTGCACGACGGCCCCGTCGCGCAGGTATACCGCGCCGGCCGACCCGTACAGCGCCCCGCTGGCCCCCGCGTCGGCGAGCCGGGCGAGCGCCGCGCCGAAGGCGTACGCCCCGAACCGGCCGGGGCCGCCGGCGACGGGTGCGGGAGCCGGGACGACCCCACGGGACGGCGTCCGGCGGGGCAGCGAACGCAGCGCGAGCGGAGGCCGCGCGGCCTCGGCCCCGGTCATACGAGCACCAGCCGGTCGGCGATGGACTGGAGCCCGATCCGGGCGACGGCCAGGTTGGCTATCGCCCGGTCCAGCCAGATGTACAGGATGACGTCGCTGTCGAAGGACGTGTCCAGGAAGCGGATCAGGTGATAGCTCCCCGGCGCGGTGATGATGATGTCCTCCACCGGTATGCGCCCCGGCTCCTTGGCCGTGAAGGTGGCGCCCTCCACGACCGCCCGGGCCGCCTCCGTGGTGTCCGCGGCCGCGGCCTCGTGGCCGTGCCCCGGTTCTTGCCCGACCGCCCCGAGGATCAGGCCGCTGCTCCAGTCGACCACGCTCGCCCCGAGCACGCCGGGTATGGCCAACGCCTCGGAAAGGCATTCGTCGATGCCGGGCACGCGCACCCCTTCGCCGCCACGTCTGGTATACGGAACAGCACGGAACGTTACTCAAGCCGTACGCGAATCAGGTGAGTTAAGGCATTTTCCATTGGCACGTGCGACGGACTCGCTAGGATTCCGAACCGCTTGCGCTCACTCGGCGGAATTGTCCTCCGGTGCCCCCTTGGCGATCACCGCGAGCGTGTCCAGCGCACGGCCCAGGACCTGCGGGGACGGGGAGGCGAGGCCGATCCGCACGGCGTGCGGGGCGCTGCCGCGCCCGGCGGCGAAGGCGGCGGCGGGGGTGACGGCGATGCCGTGCCGGGCGGCCGCGGCGACGAAGGTGTCGGCCCGCCACCGGCCGGGCAGCCGCCACCAGCAGAAGTAGGCGCGGGGGTCGGCGGAGACGGCGAAGCCGGCCAGTCGCTCCGCGGCCAGGCGCGCCCGGGCGGCCGCGTCGCGCCGCTTGGCCGTCACCACGGCGTCGAGCGTCCCGTCGCCGATCCAGCGCGTGGCGGCCTCCAGGGCGAAGCCCGTGGCGAGGCTGCCGGCGGAGCGCAGGGCGGCGGCCACCGGGGCGGCGAGTGCCTCGGGGACGAGGGCGAAGCCCGCGGTGAGCCCGGGGGCGAGCCGCTTGGAGAGGCTGTCGGCGAGGACCACCTGCCCTGGCGCGTACGCGACGAGCGGGGGCGGTGCGTCGGGGTGCAGGAAGGCCCAGACGGCGTCCTCCACCGCGTGCAGATCCAACCGGCCGAGTGTGCGGGCCAGTTCGGCACGGCGCTCGGCGGGCATGGTGACGCCGAGCGGGTTGTGCAGCGTGGGTTGCAGGTACAGGGCGTGCAGCGGGGCGCCGCTGTGGAGTTCGGCGAGCGCGTCGGGCCGGATGCCGTCCTCGTCGCACGGGACCGGGACGAGGCTGACCCCGAGCCGTGCCGCGACGGAGGCGATGACGGGGTACGTCAGCGGTTCGACGCCGAGCCGGCCGCCCGGCGGGACGAGCGCGGCGACGGCGGCGGCGATGGCCTGGCGGCCGTTCCCGGCGAACAGCAGCCGCCGTGGGTCCGGGCGCCACGCCGGGCCGGACAGCAGCGCGGCGACCGCCTCCCGGGCCGCGGGGGTGCCGTCGGCGGTGAGCGGGCGCAGGGCGGTGCCGAGGACGTCCGGTCGGAGCAGCGGGGCGAGTCCGGCGGCCAGCAGTTCCGGCTCCCCCTCCGTCACGGGGTAGTTGAGCTCCAGGTCGACGCTCTGCCGCGCGGGTTCGGCGAGCGCGGGGCCCGCCGCAGGCGCGGCGGCACGGACGAAGGTGCCGCGGCCCACCTCGCCGACGACCAGGCCGCGACGGGCGAGTTCGGCGTAGACGCGGATGGCCGTGGAGTTGGCGATGCCGTGCCGGCGCGCGAAGACGCGCTGCGGCGCGAGCCGGTCACCGGGCAGCAGCCGTCCCGCGGCGATGTCGGCCGCCACGGCGTCCGCGACCGTGCGGTAGTCCTCCTTCGGCATGTCCCCTCCAGAGCGAAGCCCACATTGCACCGAGAGCAAAGATCTTATTGCACCGAGCCGGAGAGCGCGCCTAGCATCACGATCAACACCCCCGCACTGTGGGGCATTTGCGGGAATCGGTGAGAAAACCGGCGAGAAGGGGGAACGGTCGTGGCGACCGCGCACGTCAACGGCATCACCGTCACGTACGAGGACGAGCGGGAGGACGAGGACGAGGCCGAGGACGGGGGCGGGCACGGGGGCAGGCACGGGGGCAGGCACGGGGCCGGCGCTCCGCTTCCGCTGCTGCTCGTCCACGGCCACCCCTTCGACCGCTCCATGTGGGCACCCCAGGTGGCCACGATCGCCCGGTCCGGGCGCCGGGTGATCGCCCCCGACCTGCGCGGCTACGGGGCGAGCGAGGTGGTCCCGGGAATCACTCCGCTCGGCACCTTCGCGCAGGACCTCGCCGCGCTGCTGGATCACCTGGGCGTCGCCCGGGTGGTACTCGGCGGGCTGTCGATGGGCGGCCAGATCGTGATGGAGTTCCAGCGGCGCTTCCCGGAACGGGTCGCCGCGCTCGTCCTCGCCGACACCTTCCCCGGCGCCGACACCAAGGACGGCAGGAAGGCCCGCGAGGCGATGGCCGAGCGCCTGCTCGCCGAGGGCATGGCGGGCTACGCCGACGAGGTGCTGGACCGGATGATCGCGCCGTACAACGTCACCGGTCGTCCCGAGGTGGCCGCCCATGTGCTGCGCATGATGCGCGGCACCTCGCCCGAGGGCGCCGCCGCCGCGCTGCGGGGCCGCGCCCTGCGCCCCGACTACGGCGCCGTGCTCGCCGCCGTCCGCGTGCCCACCCTGATCGTGGTCGGCCGGGACGACGTGTTCACCCCCGTCGCCGAGGCCGAGGCCATGCACCGCGCCGTGGCCGGATCGCGGCTGGCGGTCGTGGAGGGGGCCGGGCATCTGCCCAACCTGGAACGGTCCGAGGTCTTCGAGGGCGTACTGCGCGATTTTCTCGCCGGGTTGGACGAATAGGAGCGAATCAGCCCTGTCCCGCGTCGCGTTGCGACAGGAACGGCGCCGTCGGTGTCACGCCGGTCCGGTACCGCACCGGCGCGGGCCCGCTCAGGCCGTCGCGTCGACGAGCGAGAGCGAGTGGAGGCGATCGGGCGGGCCGGGCCTGGCGTAGTACCAGCCCTGGGCGGTGTCGCAGCCCAGGGCCCGAAGGTACTCCGCCTGGGTGCCGGTCTCGACGCCCTCGACGGTCACCGACAGGCCGAGCGTGTGGGCGAGGTCGACGACGACCTCCACGATCTTCACGTCGACCGGGTCCGCCGGGTGCTGCTGCATGCCGCGGGTGAAGGAGCGGTCCAGCTTCAGCGTGGTGATCGGCAGCCGGCGCAGCGACGCCAGGTTGGAGTAGCCGGTGCCGAAGTCGTCCAGCGCGATGGCCATGCCCAGGTCGGCGAACTCACGCAGCGGGCGCAGCAGTTCCTCGTCGGCGCCGATGAAGGCGCTCTCGGTGACCTCCAGGCACAGGGCGGTCGGCTCCAGGCCCGCTTCCTTGATGACGGCGAGGGTCTCCGGGACCAGGCCGCGGTGGCTCAGCTGCGCCGGGGACAGGTTGACGTTGATGCGCAGCGGGTGGCCGTCGCTGCGCGGGAACTGCCAGTCACGGGCCTGCCATGCGGCCTGCTGGAGCACCCAGTGGCCGAGCGGCACGATCAGCCCGGTGCTCTCCGCCAGCGCGATGAACCGGTCGGGACCGAGCACCCCGTGCACCGGGTGGCACCAGCGCACCAGCGCCTCCGCGCCGCGCACGCTGCCGTCGGCGAGCCGGACCAGCGGCTGGTACTCGATGAAGAACTCACCGCGCTCCAGGGCGATGGGCAGTTGGTTGGTGAGCCCGTGCCGGGTGATGGCGCGGGCGTCGGAGTCGGGGTCGGCGAGCTCGAAGCGGTTCCCGCCGGCGGCCTTGGCGCGGTACATGGTGATGTCGGCGCTGCGCAGCACCTCGGCCGGGCCGAGCTTGCCGGCCTGGCCCTCCACGATGCCGATGCTGCACCGCACGGCCAGTTCGCGGTCGTCGACACGGATGGGGTCGGCGAGCGCGGCGAGGATGAGGTCGGCGAGGCCCGTGACGTCCGCGCGGCTCGCCGGGTTGACGACCAGCGCGGCGAACTCGTCGCCGCCGATCCGGGCGACGAGCTGGTCGGCCGAGGTGACGCAGGCCTTCAGCCGCTCGGCGACGGCGACCAGCAGCCGGTCGCCGACCGCGTGGCCGAGGCTGTCGTTGACGTCCTTGAAACCGTCCAGATCGAGGTAGCAGACCCCGACGCGGGAACCCTCCGGGCCGCCGAGTACCTGCTCCAGGCGCTCGAAGAACAGATTCCGGTTGGCCAGCCCGGTGAGCGCGTCGTGCGTGGCCTCGTACCGCAGGCGCTCACTGAGCAGGCGCTCCTCGGTGATGTCCTCCATCAGCGCCAGCATGTACTGCGGGACGCCCGCGTGGTCGCGGAGCAGGGAGACCGTCAGATTGGTCCACAGCACGGTGCCGTCGGGGCGGTAGTACGCCTTCTCCACGCTGTAGCGGTCGCGTTCGCCCCGGTTGAGCCCGCGCTGCATCTCCCAGACCTCGGGGGCGTCCTCCGGGTGCACCCAGTCGTAGACGTTCCTGCTGAGGATGCGGCGTTCCAGGCCGCCGAACATGGCGGTGAGGGCGTCGTTAACGTCGAGGATGCGGCCTTCCATGTCGGCGATGCCGATGCCTATGGAGGCGCCCTGGAAGATGGCGCGGAACCGCACCTCGCTCTCGTGCAGCGCCTGTTCGACGGCGGTACGGGCGGCGAGCGCGGCCCGGGACAGGGCCTCCTGCTCGGTCCTGGTCCGTTCCCGCAGCGCGCCCGCGTAGCCGTAGGCGATCCAGTGCTGCAGCCGGGCGGAGCGGGTACGGCCCTCGTCGGCGGGCAGGGCCGGGTCCAGCGGGGAGTACAGCAGCAGGTAGGCGTCCACGACGCCGAGGATGCGGGGCAGCGCCTCGGGGTCCGTGCAGTGCGCGGCCACCAGCGCCGAGCCGATCTCCGCGCCGGCGCGCGCGTCGAAGGGCTGGGCGTGCAGGGCCGCCTCCAGCCGCGCGGCGAGCGGGAGCAGGTACTCCTCGAACTCGCCGCGGGTCATGGACGTGGCGGTGGCCGGGTAGATCGCCCGGCTCCAGATGATCGCGAAGCGCCGCAGGCTGTCGGCGGGCTCCGGCTCCGGGCCGGGTTCCGTGGTCACGGTCACGCCTTACGGCCGACGCCCGCGAACCCGCTGAAGACGACCGGGTCGAGTTCGTCGTCGTCCGAGCCGTCCGGCCGCCACAGGGGCGCCGAGACCAGGCCTGGTTCGACGAGTTCGAAGCCGTCGAAGAACGCCTCCACCGCGTGCCGCGAGCGCATGATCAGCGGCGAGCTGGCGCTGCGGTAGACGTTCTGCACCCGCTCGCCCTCCTCGGGCCGGCGCGGCCCGCCCTCCACGGAGGCGTGGGTGAGGACCAGCAGGCTGCCCGGCGCGAGCGCGTCGCGCAGTTCGGCGACGGCCTTGGCGGGGTCGTCGGCGTCCTCGATGAAGTGCAGCACGGCCACCAGCAACAGGGCCACCGGGCGGTCGAGGTCCAGCAGCCGGCCGGTCTCCTCGCTGTTGAGGATGTCGCGCGGGGAGCGCAGGTCGGCGGCGACGATCACGGCGTCCTCGTTGCCGTCCAGCACGGCGCGGCTGTGGGCGACCGCGACCGGGTCGTGGTCGACGTACACCACGCGGGCGCCGGGGCTCGCGGCCTGGGCGACCTCGTGGACGTTGCCGAAGGTGGGGATGCCGGAGCCGATGTCGAGGAACTGGGTGACGCCCTCGTCCACCGCGAAGCGCACGGCCCTGCGCATGAAGGCCCGGTTGGCCTGCATGATCTTGGGCAGACCCGGGAAGGCCTCGATCGCCCGCCGTCCCGCCTCCCGGTCGACCTCGAAGTTGTGCGAGCCGCCCAGGTAGTAGTCATAGATGCGGGACACGCTCGGCACGGACAGGTCGATGCCTTGGGGGGCCCAGGCAGGACGCTCCATCAACGGCTCCAGCTCGTCGGGATCAGGGCGGCCGGCCGTGCGGACGGCCGTGTGGCTCAGAGGCTACTGATCGTTCGTTCGAGAGGAAACCTGAAATGGAAATATTCGATCCGTTTCGGTCACTCGCCAACGGCAAGTGCCCTGCCCCCCGCGGTGCGGGGAACAGGGCACATACTGCCGCCGGATGACGGGGCGTCAGGTCTTTCAGATGCTGACGCCGTGCGCGCGCAGGTAGGCGAGCGGGTCGATGTCGGAGCCGAACGACGCGGTGGTGCGCACCTCGAAGTGCAGGTGCGGGCCGGTGACGTTGCCGGTGGCGCCCGAGAGGCCCAGCTGCTGACCCTCGGAGACGGTCTGGCCGGCCGAGACCGACAGCGAGGACATGTGCGCGTACTGCGAGTACCTGCCGTCGGCGTGCTTGACGACGACCTGGTTGCCGTACGAGCCGCCCCAGCCGGCGGAGACCACGGTGCCGGCGGCGATCGACTTCACCTTGGTGCCGGTGGAGGCGATGAAGTCGACACCGGTGTGGTAGCCCTTCGACCACATGGACCCGGCCTGGTGGTAGGGGGTGCCCAGCGTGACGTGGTCCAGCGGGGCGGTGTAGCCGGAGGTGGAGGCGGGCTTGGCCGGGGCGGGCGTGCTCGTGGCGGGCTTGGCCGGGGTCGTGACAGCGGCCTTGCCGCCCAGCGCCAGAACCTGGCCCGGGTAGATCAGGTTGGGGTTGCCGCCGATGACGGCCTTGTTGGTGTCGTACAGCGCGCGCCAGCCGCCGGTCACGTCCTGGGTGTCCGCGATCGTGGAGAGGGTGTCGCCGCCGACGACCTTGTACTGGTCGCCGGTGCCCGGCTTGGGGGCGGAGTCGGTGGGCTTGCCGGCCTCGGTGCCGTTCCCGGGGGTGGTGGGCTTGGGGGTGGCGGGCTTCGGGGTGGTGGTGCCCGCGACGCTCTCCGGGGTGGCCGAGGTGTCGGCCATCGCCTTGGTCAGACCGGCCCGGGGGCCGCACACCGGCCAGGCCTGCGGGCCCTGGACGGCCAGGACCTTCTCGGCCACGGCGATCTGCTCGGCCTTGGTGGCGAGGTCCGCACGCGCGGCGTACTTGGTGCCGCCGAAGCCGGCCCAGGTGCTCTGGGTGAACTGCAGCCCGCCGTAGAAACCGTTACCGGTGTTGATGGCCCAGTTGTTGGTGCTCTCGCAGCTGGCGACCTTGTCCCAGACGCTCACCGGAGCGGCGTGGGCGCCGGTGGCGCCGACGACCGGAAGGGCAATGGCGGCACTCGTGGTGCCGGCGAATGCGCCGATGCGGACGAAACGGCTGGTCCGCTGACGACGGTGCTTTCCCTTTGCGGGCATGGGGAATTCCTCTCCGACGCCTACGAGGTGAGCTGTCGGGTTCGGGCTGGAGATGCCCGGCCGCGTTGAGGCATGCCAACTAAAGGCACGTCGCTGCGACTTCACCCCAAGCCGTCCCGTGACACGGAACGGCGCTTACCTGGGTCCCCCGCTCCTGCCGTGCGGTCTCGTCATCCGGCTTACGAGTGGCGGCAGGATTAGGCGTTCCACTCGGAAGAATTCCCGCCGGCATCCGGCCTGCGGGACTTGGAAGCTAAACGACGCAATCGCACCCCGGCAAGGTCCGAAATCACAGCAATCGCCGACCGGCAAGTCGATCAATGAATTCTGTGACTTTACGTGAGAAGTGTCCGCTCTGTGTAGGCGAAATGATGACCCCGGGCGAAGGGCCGTGCACATGTGGTGAATATGGGGAACTTAAATCGACGCTCGGTCGCTCAAACCTGCCGCAGCGTGTTCATCGCGTGACACCCATCACGTGCCTATTGCCTACGCATGCACTGTGGATACATATGTCCGCTTACGACCTTCGATGCCGGATAAGGCATGACATGGGGCGTTCCAACCCGCCTTCTAGGATGGCGTCATGGAGCCCGCACACGTCGTCGTGTTCAGCAGGACAACCGATTACCGGCACGCATCGATTCCCGACGGCATCGCCGCCTTCCGGGATCTCGGACAGGAGCACGGTTTCACCGTCGAGGCGACCGAGGACCCCGCGGCACTCACCGCGGGCCTGCCCGGCAGCGCGGCCGTGGTCTTCCTGTCGACCAGCGGCGAGGTGCTCGACAGCGCGGCCCGCGCCGCCCTGCGGGCGTACGTCGAGGGAGGCGGCGGCTTCGTGGGCGTGCACGCCGCGGCGTGCACCGAGTACGACTGGCCCTGGTACGGGGAACTGCTCGGGGCGCGCTTCACCCGGCACCCGGAGATACAGCCGGGCGTGCTGCGCGTGGAGGACCACGGCCACCCGGCCACCGCGCACCTCCCTTCGGCCTGGACCCTCACCGACGAGTGGTACGACTTCGGCGCCTCCCCCCGTGGCCGGGTGCGGGTGCTCGCCTCGGCCGACGAGTCCACGTACGAGGGGGGCGGGATGGGGGCGGACCACCCGCTGGTCTGGTGCCGGGAGACCGGGACCGGCCGCAGCTTCTACACCGCGCTCGGCCACACCCCGGAGGCCTACGCCGACCCCGCGTTCCGGCGGCACCTCCTGGGCGGTGTGACCTGGGCCGGGGGCGGCGCATGGGGCGCCCCCGAACCCGGGTGACACGGCAGAACCCCCAGGGGTAGCCTCCCAATCCCGAACATTTTCTTACATCGCCACACCGACACACCGACCGGGAGCCCCCGCGTGCCCTACCTCGCCGCCGAAGACCGCTACGCCTCGATGCAGTACCGCCGCACCGGCCGCAGCGGGGTCCTGCTCCCCGCCGTCTCCCTGGGCCTGTGGCACAACTTCGGCGACACCTCGCCGCTGGAGACCCAGCGCGCCGTGCTGCGCCGTGCCGTCGACCGCGGGGTCGTCCACCTCGACCTCGCCAACAACTACGGGCCGCCCGCCGGTTCGGCCGAGGCCAACTTCGGCACCCTCTTCGCCCAGGACCTGCGCCCGTACCGCGACGAGCTGTTCATCGCCAGCAAGGCCGGCTACGACATGTGGCCCGGCCCGTACGGCGAGTGGGGCAGCCGCAAGTACATGCTGGCCTCGCTCGACCAGTCCCTCGGCCGCATGGGCCTGGACTACGTCGACGTCTTCTACTCCCACCGCTTCGACCCGGACACGCCCCTTGAGGAGACCATGGGCGCCCTGGACACCGCGGTCCGCCAGGGCAAGGCACTGTACGCCGGCATCTCCAACTACCCCGCGGACGCCCACCGCCGGGCCACCGAGATCCTGCGCGGGCTCGGCACCCCGCTGCTCATCCACCAGGCCGCCTACAGCCTGCTCCAGCGCGGCCCCGAGGCGGGCGTCCTGGACGCCGTCGGCGAGACGGAGACCGCCCTCATCGCCTACTCGCCGCTCGCCCAGGGGCAGCTGACCGACCGTTACCTCGACGGCGTCCCCGCCGACTCCCGTATGGCCCTCGGTCACTTCCTCAAGCGCGACGCCCTCACCGACGAGAAGCTCACCCTGCTGCACGCCCTCAACAAGCTCGCGGGCGAACGCGGTCAGACCCTCGCGCAGCTGGCTCTCTCCTGGGTCCTGCGCGACCCTCGCGTGGTCTCCGTCCTCATCGGCGCGAGCAGCGTGGCCCAGCTCGACCAGAACCTCGCCGCCCTCGACGCCGCGCCTCTCACCGAGGCCGAACTCGCCGAGATCGACCGTCTGTCGGCGCTGGCCGGCGTCGAGATCCCGTAGGTCTCGCAGGCGGCTCCGCCTCCGGGGGTCCTCGCCGTCAGGACCTCCGGAGGCGGCCCTCCAGCTCCGCACGGACGCCGGGCCACTCGTCCTGGACGACGGAGTAGTAGGCGCTGTCTCGGACGGTGCCGTCGGTGGCCGGCACGTGGGCGCGGCGGATGCCCTCGAAGCGTCCGCCGATGCGCTCGATCGCGGCGCGCGAGCGGGCGTTGCGGGCATCGGTCTTGAGGGTGACGCGCAGCACGCCCCAGGTCTCGAAGGCGTGCGTGAGCAGCAGGAGCTTGGCCTCGGTGTTGCAGGGGGTGCGCTGGGCGGAGGCGGACAGCCAGGTGCTGCCGATCTCGGCGACCGTGGGCGCCCCGTCCGGGCGCGGAGTCGCGCGCCCCGCGGGCGAGGCCGGGGTGACGGTCCAGTAGTCGAGGTCCAGGAAGCGCGTCGAGCCGACCAGGGTGCCGCGCGCGGTGTCGACCACGGCGAACGGGAGGGCGGCGCCGGTGGCCTGCTCCGCCAGCGCGTCGCTGACGTACCGCCGCATGGCGGGCAGGTCCTCGGGCACCTTGGTGAATCCGTAGGTGTCGCGGGACTCCTGGGCGGCGCGGAGCAACCCGTCCGCGTGGTCCGCGGTGAGCGGCTCCAGGCGGACGTGTCCGCCCTGCAAGGTCACGGTTTCCGGCATGCCCCGGATGCTATGCGCACCGCCGCGCGGCTGGTCAACTGCGTGTCCCGCGCGGGGCGCGGTCGGGAGTGGCGACCGGGGATGTGAAAATGTCGGCATGAGCAACAACGACGTGTACTTCGACATCACGATCGACGGCGAGCCCGCCGGACGGATCGTCTTCACCCTCTTCGACGACGTGGTGCCCAAGACCGCGCGGAACTTCCGCGAGCTCGCCACCGGCGAGAACGGCTTCGGCTACGAGGGCTCGCACTTCCACCGCGTCATCCCTGACTTCATGCTCCAGGGCGGTGACTTCACCGCCGGCAACGGCACCGGTGGCAAGAGCATCTACGGCGCGAAGTTCGCCGACGAGAACTTCCAGCTCAAGCACACCAAGCCGGGTCAGCTGTCGATGGCCAACGCGGGCCCGAACACCAACGGCTCGCAGTTCTTCATCACGACCATCGTCACCGACTGGCTGGACAACAAGCACGTCGTCTTCGGCGAGGTCGTCGAGGGCATGGACATCGTCAAGAAGATCGAGTCGCTCGGCTCGCGCAGCGGCACCCCCAGCGCCCGCGTCGAGATCGCGAAGTCCGGCACGGTCGCCTGACCCACGTCCCGCCGCCCGGCACCCCGGCCGCCCCGCGCGGCCTCCGGTGCCGGGCGCCCGACGGCGCCGCCGTTCCGGTACGGCTTCCGCTCCCCCTTCCTCAGCTTCGTCGGCCTTCCGCGCCCTTTCGCGCGTCTCCCCCGCTCCCGGAGAACGCAGGGGGGCGGCGTACGATTCGACATCGGTGCTGGTCGCCCTTGGTGCGGCCGTTCGCCCGGCCCCCGACCGGGACGGCGCCGACCAGCCCGGCCGCCTCACGGCACGCCGGGCGCCGTACGAAGGAGAGGAACGACCACGATGTCCGCGGAGAGGAACTGGGGCGGCAACATCGCCTTCCACGCGCGGCGGCTCCACACCCCGGAGTCCGTCGGCGCGCTGCAGGAGATCGTGGCCCGCTCCGAGCGGATCCGTCCGCTGGGCACCCGGCACTCCTTCAGCACCGTCGCCGACACGGACGGCGACCACGTCTCCACCGCGGCGCTGCCCGCGGTGGTCGACATCGACGCCGGTGCGCGTACCGCGACCGTGAGTTCGGGCCTGCGCTTCGGCGAGATCGCCGGGACGATCGACCGGGCCGGTTTCGCCCTGCACAACCTGGGCTCCCTGCCGCACATCTCCGTGGCGGGCGCGTGCTCCACCGGCACCCACGGCTCGGGGACCACGAACGCGTGCCTGGCCGGAGCGGTCAGCGCGCTGAACATGGTCACCGCCGACGGCGAGCAGGTCGAGGTCCGCCGCGGCGAGCCGGACTTCGAGGGCTCCGTCGTGGCGCTCGGCGCGCTCGGCGTCGTCACGCACCTGACGCTCGACCTGGTCCCCGCCTTCTCCGTGCGCCAGTGGGTCTACGACGACATGCCGCGCGAGGAACTGGGGCGGAGCTTCGCGGAAGTGATGTCCGCCGGCTACAGCGTGTCGGCGTTCACGCGCTGGCAGGACCCCCTGCTGGAACAGGTGTGGCTCAAGGAGCGCGTCGAGGACCCCTCCGCGCCCCCGGCCCCGGCGCCGCGCGAGTGGTACGGCGCCGTCCTGGCCGACGGGCCCCGGCACCCCGTCCCGGGCATGCCCGCCGAGCACTGCACGCCGCAGAACGGCGACGTCGGCGCGTGGTACGAGCGGCTGCCGCACTTCCGCATGGAGTTCACGCCCAGCAGCGGCGAGGAGATCCAGTCGGAGTACTTCGTGGACCGCGCGGACGCCCCGGCGGCGTTCGACGCCCTGTGGGAGGTGCGCGAGCACTTCGCGTCCGCCGTGCAGATCGGCGAGATCCGCAGCATCGCGGCCGACGAGCTGTGGCTGAGCCCCGCCTACGGGCGCGACAGCGTCGCCTTCCACTTCACCTGGATCCCCGACACCGTGGCCGTCCTGCCCGCCCTCAAGGCGATCGAGCAGGCCCTGCGCCCATTCTCCGCCCGCCCGCACTGGGGCAAGCTCTTCACCACCCCGGCCGCCGACCTGCCCGGCCTCTACCCGCGTTACGACGACTTCCGCGCCCTCGCCGCCCGCCAGGACCCCTCGGGCACGTTCCGCAACGACTACCTGCGGGAGTACTTCCCCGGCCACTGACCGCCGCGCTCCCCCGCCGGGGGCTACGGCCGGATCCCCCCTCACGGGGTACGGGTCACGCCTCCCCGGCCGCGGCGGCCTCGGAGATGTCGAGGCGGATCTCCTCGGCGTCCAGCCCGGCCTGGACCCGCCGCAGGACGATGTCGTCGATGCGGCCGCTGTCACGCAGCCGCACGGCGGTGGTCCGCTTGACGCCGACCACCAGACGGCGGAGCTCGCGATCCGCGCGCAGCACCGCCCGGGGCGAGGAGTGGCCGACGCTGTCGTCGCACAACGCCTCGCGCTGTGCGAGCAGTTCGCTCCGCAAGGACTCGGCGACGTCGGCCTGGGCGCCGGGCCGGTCCGTGTCCTCGTCCAGGGCGCGCAGGGCCGCGTCGGTCATCTCCCGGCGGGCCAGCAGTTCCTCGTCCGCCACCGAGGTGTCGGGGGCGAGCCGCGCCCAGCGGATCACGCGCGGCAGGGTCTGGCCCTGCACGAGCAGCGTCACGATGATCACGATGACCGTCGCGAAGACCACCGCGTCACGGCCGAGCAACGGGCTGCCGTCCACGGCCGTCATCGGCACGGCCAGGGCCGCCGCCAGCGACACCGCGCCGCGCATGCCGCCCCAGGCGTGCGGCATCCGCTCGCGGGCGCCCATGCGCAAGGTGCGCTGCACGGCCCGCCGGTCGATCAGCCGGATGAGGTAGGGCACGGTGTACGTCCACACCAGGCGGGTCGCCATCACGACCCCGACGGTGGCCAGCGCCCCGAGCAGCGCCTCGACTGGACGCACCGAGGCGATCCCCCGGACGGCACCGGGCACCCGCATGCCCACCAGGACGAAGAGCGCCCCGTTGAGCACGAAGGTCGTCGTCTGCCAGAACGCCTCGGTCTGAATCCGCGTCCCGGCCGGGATCAGCCGCGGGCCCGCCTGGCTGAGGACCAGGCCGCAGGCGACCACGGCAAGGACGCCGGAGAGGTCCAGCGCCTCGGCGGGCAGGTAGGCCGCGAAGGGGGTCAGCAGGCTCAGCCCGGTTTCCACCTGCCGGTCCCGCACCCGCCCGCGCACCACGACGACCAGGGCGGCGACCGCCAGTCCCACCGCCACCCCGCCCAGGTATCCCACGACGAAACGCAGGACGGCACTCCCCCAGCCGAAGGCGTGCGCGCCGGTGGCAAAGCCGACCGCGACAGCGAACAGGGCAAGTGCCGTGCCGTCGTTGACCAGGCTCTCCGCGCGCAGGATGGTCACCGTGCGGCGCGGCAGGCCCTTCGCGACGGCGGAGACCGCCGTCGCGTCCGTGGGGGCCACGACCGCGCCGAGGACGAACGCCATCGCCCACGACAGTCCCAGAGCGTTGCCGACGGAGGCGACCGCGGCGGCCGTGGCCAGCACCAGGCCGGTCGACAGCAGGAAGATCGTCCGGATGTTGGCCCGGATCTCCCGCAGCGACGTCGACAGCGACTCCCAGTACAGCAGCGCCGGGAGGAACAACAGCAGCACGACGTCCGGGGGAAGTTCCACCGAGCCGAAGGCCGGGACGAACCCGATGGCGCAGCCTCCCGCGACGAGGAGCAGCGGCTCGTTCAGCCGCAGTCGCCGCGCCACCCAGGTCAGCGTCAGTACCGTCGTGAGGATCACGACGACGATCTCCAGGCCCCTCACCGAGGCACCTCCGCCCTGTGGTCCGGAGCACCGTCATACCCTGCCGGTGCTCCGGACGGCGGCATCGGCTCGCCTCACGCGGCTCACCCCATGCGGCTGCCGCCGCGCGCTGTCGCGCACGGGCCCGCGCGGACCGGGCGTCCTCGGCGCGATGCCCCCGCCGGCGGGCCGTCAGCTCGCCCGGGCCCGGCCCCCGTCGCCCTCCCCGAGCACCCGCTCGATGTCGGCCCACGAGGCACCGAACTCGGCGAGCACGTCGGCCACCACACCCGGGCCGGTGGCGAGCGCCAGCAGCAGGTGCTCATCGCCGATGTGCCGGTCCCCCCGGGCCACAGCCGCGCGCAGCGAGCGCTCCAGCACGGTCTTCGCCCCGCGGGTGAGGGGCGGGCGCCCGGCCGGCCGCCACCGCCGGGTCCTGCGTCCGGCGGCCAGTGCCCCGGTCCCGTGGGCGTCCTCCACGCGGGCGACGATCTCGGCGACGTCGATGCCGAACCCGGCCAGCGCCTCGGCGTCCGCCCGTGAGACTCCGCCGCGGCGCCGGGCCTCCGCGAGCGCCTCCTCCAGGGCCGCACGGCGCCGGTCCACGCCCAGCGCGGCCAGGACGCCGGAGGCCCGGGTACCTTCCGCGTCGAGCAGCGAGAAGAGCAGGTGCTCCTCGGCGACCACCTCCGCCCGCGCCTTCCCGGCATGCCCGAGCGCGCCCTCCACCACGTCGCGCGCGCTCTTGGTGAACCTCTCGAACATGGTCAATTCCTCCCGTACTTCTTGTGCACGGCCTGCCTGCTGACGCCCAGTTCGTGGGCGATCTCCTGCCAGGACCACCCCTTGGCCCGCGCGCTCCTGACTTGCACGGTCTCGAGCTGCTCCAGGAGCCGCCGCAGCGCGGCGACGGCCCGCAGCCCGATCCGCGGATCACGGTCTCCCGCACGTTCGGCGAGATCGGTTGCCTCGGTCATGTCTGTCAATTTACGTTGACAGACGCCGCACGTCAACCAGAGTTGACAGCGGCGCCGGGGAGAACGGGCGCGCCCGGCCCTCCGTGACGGAGGACCGGGCGCGGGGCGGGGCCGGGAACGGCGGGATGCCGGTCAGCCGAAGGCCTTGACCGCCTGGTAGTAGGTCCACGCGGTGCCGTTGCACGCGGTCGCGGTGGCGCCGCTGTAGCCGGCGCAGATCCGCTTCAGGTCCTCGTAGAAGGCACTGTCCAGCCGGCTCTTGTTGGCCGAGAAGGTGCCGGCCGCCTTGTAGTTGCGGTAGCCGAAGTCGTGCCGGGCGCAGGAGTTCGAGAAGGGGAACCCGAAGGGGTTGTCCGGGGAGGTGCTGCAGTAGTCCGTGGACCAGTCGAAGGCGTAGGCCGACCAGGCGCCCTGGTTCTGGCGCGCGGCCTGCCAGGCGTTGTAGCTGGAGGCACTGGTCTGGGTCCAGCTCGACAGCACTTGGGCCTTGTCGGCGGGGACGGCGTTGGCGGGCGTGGTCAGAACGACGGTGGCGACAACGGCGGCCACGGTGGCGGCGAAGCCGGTGGTGATTCGGCGCATGGGGTCTCCAGGGACGGGCGCGCGGCGGCGCGCGGGTACGGGGGTGGCACCGGATGCGGAATCTCACGGGTGGTACGGAAGTGCCGGATCAGAATCGCGCCGGAAGGGTCTATGCGAGTAGACATGGGACGGCAAAATTTGCATGAACATGCCTGAGCGCCGCCGACGTCAGTCGTCGACGGCGCATCACGAACGGTTCAGGAGAGGAGGGAACGGCCCCCGGCCGGCCGGATCAGGAGCCCTGGCCGCGCGGCGGGCCGCCGGAACCCGAGGACGGGGCGGAGGCGGACGCGGCCTGCCCGGCGTCCGGGGTGGCTCCGACCTCCGCGGCGTCCGCGGCGTCCGCGGCTTCCTTCGCGTGGTCCCAGTGCGGATGGTTCAGCCGCGCCCAGGCCGGCGTGACGAACCCCGTGCGCATCCCCCGCCGCGCCTCGGGGTCGTGGGATGCCATCCACCAGTGGCCCGCCACCGCGAACGCGACGGCCAGCGCCAGCCAGTCGTGGACGAAGGTCGCACCCGTACGCCACACCACCGCCGTCAGGTGCGGGAACATCATCAGCAGCCCGGTGCCCAGCATCACGAGGACGGCCCCGGCCGCGAAGGCCGCGTAGAGCTTCTGCCCCGCGTTGAACTTGCCCGCCGGGCGCGCCTGGTAGAGCCGGCGGCGCAAGGCGGCGCGCAGCCAGCTCCCGTCGTACGACGTGAAGCGGTTGAGCCGGCGCAGGTCGTGCCGGAACGCCCTGGAGGCGAGGCCGGCGAGCGCCGGCAGCGGCAGCGCGATGCCGGACCACTCGTGGACGGTGACGACCAGGCGCCTGCGGCCCACGATCTCGGCGAGCGGGGGAAGGTACAGGCAGGCCGCGGTGAAGAGGCAGATCATCATCAGCGTCGCCGTGCTGCGGTGCACCCAGCGTTCGGCCCGGGTGAAACGGCGTACGAATTCAGGCAGTCGGGGCATCGTTGCGTCCGTTCGAGCGGCCGACCCAGGCATCGACGTCATAGCCGTAGTGCTCCCAGTAGCCGGGCTGCACCGTCTTGGTGACCTCGATGCCCGAGAGCCACTTCGCGGACTTGTAGAAGTACATCGGCGCCACGTACAGCCGCACCGGACCGCCGTGCGCGGTGGTCACCGGCTTGCCCTGCATCTTCAGGGCGACCAGCACGTCGTCCCTGCGGGCCTGTTCGAGGGTCAGGCTCTCGGTGTAGGCACCGTCGAAGCACGTGAAGCGGATCGCGCCGGCCCCGTCCCGCACGCCCGCGAGGTCCAGCAGATGGGACAGCCGCACCCCTTCGAAGGCCGTGTCGTCCACCCGCCACCCGGTGACGCACTGCACATCGCGCACCATGTGCGTCTGCGGCATGGCCAGCAGGTCGGCGAGGGTGTAGCCGGCCTGGCGGTCGACGAGTCCGGAGACGGTGAGCCGGTAGTTTGTGGCGTCGCGGTGCGGGACCGAGCCCGTGATGTTGTAGAAGCGGAATCCTCCGCCGCCCGGCAGCAGACCCGACAGGCCGGTGGGGTCCTTGCTCGTCACCTGCGACAGCGCCGAGTCCAGGCCGTCCTGCGCCCGGCTGCCCACCGCCACGCCGAGCGCGCCCAGCCCGAGCATGCCGAGCACCACGCGCCGGCCGACCGGTGTGCCTTTGCCTTCCATGTCCCTCACCGTAATCCCCTGGACGCCGCTTTCAGAGTGCCTGGTCGCCCCGTAAGCAAGGCGTAATAGGTCGGTCAGCCGATCTCCAGGCCCGCGTAGTTCTCCGCCAGCTCGGCCGCCGCGTGCGGGGAGGCCGCGATGCGGTCGAGCTGGCTGATCTGGAGCCGGGTGTCGAAGTCGCTGTGCGCGGGGTCGATGTGCAGGGCCGTGGTCATGAACCAGGAGAAGTGCTCGGCCCGCCAGACCCGGCGCAGGCAGGTGTCGGAGTAGGCGTCCAGCAGCTCTTGCGACCCGGTCTCCCGCAGGTGCGCGAACGCCCTGGCCAGGACGACCACATCGGCGGCGGCCAGGTTGAGTCCCTTGGCGCCGGTGGGCGGCACGATGTGCGCGGCGTCCCCCGCGAGCAGCACCCGGCCCCAGCGCATCGGCTCGGTGACGAAGCTGCGCATCGGCAGCACCGCCTTCGAGGTGATCGGCCCACGGTCCAGCTTCCAGTCGCCGTCGATCGCGAACCGGGCGTCCAATTCGTCCCAGATCCGCTCGTCGGACCAGTCGTCGGTGTCGGTGCCGTTGGGCACCTGCAGATAGAGCCGGCTGACCTGGGGCGAACGCATGCTGTGCAGGGCGAAGCCGCGCGGCGAGTGCGCGTAGATCAACTCGTCGCAGGACGGCGGGACGTCGGCGAGGATGCCGAACCACGAGTACGGGTAGACCCGCTCGTACGTCCGGCTCGCGCCGTGCGGGAACGCCCGGCGGGCGACGCCGTGGAAGCCGTCGCAGCCTACGACGTAGTCGCAGGTCAGGGTCTTGTCGCGGTCATCGTGGGTGTAGTGGATCACCGGGCGGTCCGTGTCGGCCCCCTCGACCGCACGCACCTGGGCCCCGAACACCAGCGGGGCGCCGTCCGCGGTCTGCAGGGCGATGAGGTCCTTGACGACCTCGGTCTGCGCGTACACCCACACACGGCGGCCGCCGGTGAGCGCGGGGAAGTCCAGGCGGTGGGTGCGCCGGTTCCAGCGCAGTTCGATGCCGTCGTGGACCAGGCCCTCGCGGTCCAGCCGGCCGGCCGCGCCGGAGGAGCGCAGCACGTCGACCGTGGACTGCTCGAGGATGCCGGCCCGTTGGCGGTGCTCGACGTAGGCGCGCTCCCGGCTCTCCAGGACCACGCAGTCGATGCCTGAGCTGTGCAGGAGCCTGGCGAGCAGCAGGCCGGCGGGGCCGCCGCCGACGATGCCGACGGTGGTGTGGGGCTGCATGGGTGGGCTACTCCCCCTCTTCCGGTACTTCGACTGGTTCCTCTGGTTCCTCTGGTTCCTCTGGTTCCTCTGGTTCCTCTGGTTCCTCTGGTTCTTCCGCTTCGAGGATGCGGTTCGCGATGGCGAACGCCGCGTTGGCGGCGGGGACTCCGCAGTAGACGGCCGACTGGAGCAGGACCTCCTGGATCTCCTCCCGGGTCAGGCCGTTGCGCCGGGCGGCCCGGACGTGCATCGCCAGCTCGTCGAGGTGGCCGTGCGCCACGAGCGCGGTGAGCGTGACGCAGCTGCGGGTCCTGAGGTCGAGGCCGGGCCGGGTCCAGATCTCACCCCACGCGTAGCGGGTGATGAAGTCCTGGAACGGCGCGGTGAACGCGGTGGTCCGCGCCACCGCCCGGTCCACGTGGGCGTCACCGAGCACGGCACGGCGGACCGCCGTGCCCGCGGCGTGGCGGGAGCCGTCGTCGGCGGCCGGGCCCGTCGTCAAGTGCCCGAGCAGCGCGGCCAGTACGGGTGCCGGGCGCTCGACGTTGGCCAGGTGCGCGGCGTGCGCGACCTCGGTGAGGCCCGCGCCGGGGATGCCGTCCGCGAGCTCGCGGGCGTCGGCCACCGGTGCCACCGGGTCCTCGCGGCCGGCGACGACGAGCGTGGGCGCGGTGATCGCGGACAGGCCGGCCCGCACGTCGTGGGTGGCCAGCACGTCGCACAGCCGCGCGTACGCCTCCGGGTCGGCGGCCCGCAGATCGTCCACGAGGGCCTCGGCCGCGGGGCCCGGGACGGAGGCGGACGTGAACCAGCGGGCCGCCGTGGTGTCCGCGACCGGTCCGGTGCCCTTCGCCCGGACCAGCGCGGCACGATCCCGCCAGCCCTCCGGAGTCCCGAAGCGGGCCGCGGCACACAGCAGCGCCAGGGAGGTGACCCGCTCGGGGTGGTGGATCGCCAGCCAGGTCCCGACCGCGCCGCCCAGCGAGATGCCCGCGTACGCGAAGCGCTCGACGCCCAGCGCGTCCGCGAGTTCGAGCACCATCCGCCCCAGGTCGGCCGTCGTGGGGTCCGGCGGCAGCAGGCCGGCCGGTGTGCCGCCGTGCCCCGGCAGGTCCCAGCGGATCACCCGGTGGTCGCGGGCGAGCGCGGGCACTTGGGCGTCCCACACCGCCAGCGACGTCCCCAGGCTCGGCCCCAGCAGCAACGCGGGCCGTCCGGCCGCCCCGTCCACCCGGTGGTGCAGCAGCCGTGGCTCCGCGGCTTCCGCCGATGTGCTGCCGCTCATGCGTCCTCCTCTGTGCGTTGTGCGCGCGTACGGGTGAGCTCGGGCGGCCGGAGGGTCACGAAGAGGTGTCCGGCGGGTCGGGGCGGCGCAGGGCCCGGTCCACGATGGCGGCCGCGGAGCCGGTGTAGCGGGTGGGGTCGGTGAGGTCGCGCAGGCGCTCTTTGGGGAGGAGGGCCGCGAGGGCGGGGTCCTCGGCGAGGACGTCGTCGAGGTCGATGCCCTCCTCGACGGCCCGGAGCGAGGCCCGGGAGAGCGCGGCCTTCGCCTCGCCGCGGCCGATCAGGGCGGCGAGCGCCGCGCCCAGTCGCTCGGTGACGACGAGGCCGCCGGTCGCGTCCAGGTTGTCGCGCATACGGTGCGGGTGGACGCGCAGTCCCTCGGCCAATTCCGCGGCACCCCGCGCCGCGCCGCCGACGAGGCGCAGGGCCTCGCGCAGCGGCTGCCATTCGGCGTGCCAGGCGCCGGCCGGCCGTTCGTCCTCGGCGGCCATGGAGGCGTGCAGGACGGAGGCGAGCGCGGGCACTTGGCGGGCCGCGGCGGCGATGAGGGCGGCGCGCACGGGGTTGGCCTTGTGGGGCATGGCCGAGGAGCCCCCGCCGGTGCCCTCGGTGACCTCGCCGATCTCGGTGCGGGTCAGCACCAGGACGTCGGCAGCGATCTTCCCCAGCGCGCCCGCCGTGAAGGCGAGCGCTCCGCCGAGGTCGGCGACGGGGGTGCGCAGGGTGTGCCAGGGCAGCCCGGGTTCCGCGAGCCCGGTCTCGGCGGCGTACGCGGCCGTCAGCCGCTCCCCGAGATCGGGGGCACCCTCCGTCCCGCCCCCGCCCTTGCCCGCCGCCGCGGACCCCTCGGCGAAGGCGTGGAACGCCGCGAGCGTGCCCGCCGCACCGCCCAGTTGGGCGGGCAGCGCGGTGCGGACGGCCGTCAGGCGGTCGTGGGCGTCGAGGACGAGCGCGCGCCATCCGGCCGCCTTGAGCCCGAAGGTGGTGGGAACGGCGTGCTGGGTGAGCGTGCGCCCGGCCATGAGCGTGGCGCGGTGCTCGCGGGCGAGCCGTCCCAGCGCGCCGGCGGTGCGGGCGAGATCGCCGAGCACGGGCGCCAGCGCGCGCGAGGCCACCAGCATGGCGGCGGTGTCGATGATGTCCTGGCTGGTGGCGCCCCGGTGGACGTAGGCAGCGGCGGCCTCGTCCCGCTCCGCCACGGCCGCGGTCAGGTCGGCGACCAGCGGGATGACGGGGTTGCCGCCGGAGCGCGCGCGCAGCGCGAGGTCGCGCGCGTCGTACCTGCCGGTCTCGGCCGCGGCGGCGGTGACCTCGGCCGCCGCCGAAGCCGGCGCGAGACCGAGCGCGGCCTGCGCGCGGGTCAGCGCGGCCTCGGCGTCGAGCATGGCCCGTACGAACGCGGCGTCGCCGGTCGCCTGCTCCACGGGCGTGCCGGCCTGGCCCGGGGAGAGAAGGCCGGTGTCCGCGAAGGGATCAGTCGAAGGCAAGGAAGACCGTCTCCTCATGCACTCCGTCGTACTGCAGGCGGATGTCGAAGCGGTGGACGCCCCCGCCGTCCGGAGTGGCGACCAGCGTGGCACGGCGCCCGGGTTCCAGCGAGCCGAGCAGCGGGTCGCCGGCCGCGTCCTCCAGATAGGCGCGGGTGTGCAGATGGTGCAGCAGGCCGCGGGCGAAGACGATCAGCGAGAGGTACGGGACGCCGCCGGGCGGCAGTGTGCGGAAGGCGTAGTGCCCGTCGGCGTCGGTGGGCACGCGTCCGAAGCCGGTGAAGACCAGCCCGTCGCGGCCGAGGACCGCGCCGTCCACGGGGTCGCGGCGCAGGGTGCCGGGGGCGCCGTGCCGGGAGCCGTCGGGGGCCGGCTGCCAGACCTCGATCAGCGCGTCGGGTACGGGCTGCCCGGCGCCGTCGTACACGTACCCGTGGACGGTGATCGCGCCGGGGTGCCCGGCGGGCGCCAGCTCGCCTCCTTTGGCGAAGGGCAGCGCGTAGCCGTAGAAGGGGCCGACGGTCTGCGAGGGCGTGGGGGCGAGGGGTACGGCGGGTTCGGGGGGTACGGCGGGTTCGGGGGGCGGGGTCATCGGCCCTCCTCGGTCCAGGTGGCGGCGGGTCCGTCCAGGACGATGTCCCAGCGGTAGCCGAGCGACCATTCCGGGGTGGACAGGCCGTGGTCGTAGGCCGCGACCAGGCGTTGCCGTGCGGAGTCGTCGGTGACCGACTGCAGGATCGGGTCGTGGGCGAAGAGCGGGTCGCCGGGGAAGTACATCTGCGTGACCAGGCGCTGGGTGAACGTCGTGCCGAAGAGCGAGAAGTGGATGTGGGCCGGGCGCCAGGCGTTGAGGTGGTTGCGCCAGGGGTACGCCCCCGGCTTGATCGTGACGAACTCGTACGATCCGTCGTCCCCGGTCAGGGTGCGCCCGACACCGGTGAAGCAGGGGTCGAGCGGGGCGGGGTGGTCGTCGCGCTGGTGGGCGTAGCGGCCGGAGGCGTTGGCCTGCCAGATCTCGACGAGCTGACCGCGCACGGGCCGGCCCCGCCGGTCCAGGACGCGCCCGGTGACCCGGATGCGCTCGCCGAGCGGCTCGCCCTGGTGCTGCCGGGTGAGGTCGTGGTCCAGGGCGGTGACGTCGGTGACCCCAAAGACGGGCCCGGACAGTTCGACGGCCTCGGGGTCGCCGCCGGCCGTGCCGGCGGCGACCAGCGGGCGCTTGGGGTGCCGCAGCACACTGCTGCGGTAGGGGGCGTAGCCGCGGCTGGGGTGGTGCTCCGCGGCCGCGCCGTCCGCGAGCCGCTTGGCGTACGCCTCGCGGGCCTCCGCGATCTCGCGGGAGATCTCGTCCTGCGTGAGCGGGGTGGCCATGCGGCGCGCTCCTACCTCTCCAGGACCAGGGCGAGGCCCTGTCCGACGCCGATGCACAGGGCGGCCAGGCCGGTGCCGGAGCCCCGGGCGGCGAGCTGGTGGGCGACGGCACCGGCGACGCGGGCGCCGGACGCGCCGAGGGGGTGGCCGATGGCGATGGCGCCGCCGCGCTGGTTGACGAGCTCGGGGTCCAGTTCGGGCCAGCCGGCCAGACAGCCCAGCACCTGGGCGGCGAAGGCCTCGTTCAGCTCGACGGTGTTGAGGTCGGCGAAGCCCTTGCCGGACTTGGCCAGCGCCTTGCGCACGGCCTCGACGGGGGCGAGGCCGAAGTAGTCGGGCTCGATGCCGGTGACCGCGGAGGCGCGGACGCGGGCGAGCGGCTCGCGGCCGGTGGCCCTCAGTCCCTCCTCGTCGACGATCAGCAGCGCGGCGGCGCCGTCGTTCAGCGGCGAGGAGTTGCCCGCGGTGACCGTGCCGCCGTCCTTGCGGAAGGCGGGCTTGAGGCGGGCGAGCGCCTCCATGGAGGTGTTGTCGCGGATGGTCTCGTCGCGCGCGAGGTCGACGCCGTCGAGCGGCACGACCTCGGCCTCGTACAGGCCGTCCTTCCACGCGCGGGCGGCCTTCTCGTGGCTGGCCACGGCCCAGGCGTCCTGCTGTTCGCGGGTGATGCCGTGCCGGTCGGCGATCAGTTCGGCGCTCTCGCCGAGCGGGATGGTCCACTGCGGGTTCATCCGCGGGTTGACCATGCGCCAGCCGAGGGTGGTGGAGTACATCTCCTGGTGTCCGGCGGGGAAGGCGCGTTCGGGCTTGGGCAGCACCCAGGGGGCGCGGCTCATGGACTCCACGCCGCCGGCTATCGCGACGGAGACGTCGCCCACGGCGACCGCGCGGGCGGCCTGGATGACGGCTTCGAGGCCGGAGCCGCAGAGCCGGTTGACGGTGGTGCCGGGGACGGTGACGGGCAGTCCGGCCAGCAGGACGGCCATGCGCGCAACGTCGCGGTTGTCCTCGCCGGCGGCGTTGGCGTCGCCGAAGAACACGTCGTCGACACGGGCCGGGTCGAGGTCGGGGGTGCGGGCCATGAGCGAGGCGACGACGTGCGCGGCGAGGTCGTCCGGGCGCACGCCCGACAGGGCGCCGCCGTACTTGCCGACGGGGGTGCGGACGGCGTCGACGATGTAGACATCGCGCAGCTGCTGGCTCATGACTGGCCTCCTTGGCCGGTGGCGGCGACGGCGGCGTTGCCGGCGCCTCGGGTGGTGCGGACCGGGGCGGCGGTCTTCTCCAGGATCTCCCCTATGGCGACGCCGGGAGCCGTCTCGACGAGGACGAGTCCGTCGTCGGTGACGTCGAGGACGCCCAGGTCGGTGATGATCCGGTCGACGCAGGCCTTGCCGGTGAGCGGCAGGGAGCACTCCTGAACGATCTTGGGGCTGCCGTCCTTGGCGGTGTGGGTCATCGTGACGATCACGCGCCGGGCACCGTGCACGAGGTCCATGGCGCCGCCGATGCCGGTGACCAGCTTGCCGGGGACGGCCCAGTTGGCCAGGTCCCCGCGGGCCGAGACCTGCATGGCGCCGAGTACGGCGGCGTCGATGTGGCCGCCGCGGATCATGCCGAAGGACAGCGCGGAGTCGAAGAACGCGGCGCCGGGCAGGACGGTGACGGTCTCCTTGCCGGCGTTGATCAGATCGGGGTCGACCTCGTCCTCGTACGGGAAGGGGCCGGTGCCGAGGATGCCGTTCTCCGATTCGAGGATGACCTCGACGCCCTCGGGGAGGTGATTGGGGATCAGTGTCGGCAGGCCGATGCCGAGGTTGACGTACTCGCCGTCGCGCAGTTCCCGGGCCGCGCGGGCGGCCATCTCGTCGCGTGTCCAGGCCATCAGGCCGACACCTCCCTCGCGGTGACCGTGCGGAACTCGATCTTCTTGTCGGCGGCCTGCCCGGGGGTGAGGGCCACCACCCGCTGGACGAAGATGCCCGGCAGGTGGACCTGATCGGGGTCGAGCTCGCCGGGCTCGACCAGCTCCTCGACCTCGGCGACGGTGATCCGGCCGGCCATGGCCGCGAGCGGATTGAAGTTGCGCGAGGACTTGGCGAAGACCAGGTTGCCGTGCCGGTCGCCCTTGGCGGCGCGGACGAGGGCGAAGTCGGTGGTGATGGCGCGCTCCAGGACGTACTCGACGCCGTCGAACTCGCGGACCTCCTTGGGCGGGGAGGCCAGCACCACCGCGCCGTCGCCGTCGTAGCGCCACGGCAGGCCGCCGTCGGCGACCTGGGTGCCGACACCGGCGGGTGTGTAGAAGGCGGGGATGCCGCAGCCGCCGGCGCGCAGGCGCTCGGCGAGGGTGCCCTGCGGGATGAGTTCGAGCTCCAGCTCGCCGGCCAGGTACTGGCGGGCGAATTCCTTGTTGGCCCCGATGTAGCTGCCGGTGACCCGGGCGATGCGCCCGGCGGCGAGCAGGACGGCGAGGCCGGACTCCAGGGCGCCGCAGTTGTTGGAGACCACGGCGAGACCGCCGGTCCCTGCGTCGTGGACGGCCTGGATGAGCGTGTTGGGCACACCGCTCAGCCCGAAACCGCCGACTGCCAGCGACGCCCCGTCATGGACGTCCGCCACGGCCTCGGCGGCCGAGGGGACCACCTTGTCCATCCTGCGCCACCTCTTGTTCGCCTGGTGAACTTAAGTTCACAAACTTTCGTGGCCGAGTCTGATCCTCGGCGCCCGCTCTGTCAACGTTTCGGAGCGGTACGGTTTCGACGACATATCTCCATGCTGGAGCGCCCATGACATCCCCCGCACTCGCGACCGCTCCCCCGCCGCAGGAGGCCGTGGGCCCCCTCATCCGAGGGCTCGCCGTGCTGCGCGGTCTCGCGGCGGCCGACGGACGGCGCTCGGTGGGCGATCTCGTACGGGACACGGGGCTCGCCCGCTCCACCGTGGACCGGGTGGTCAGCACGCTCACCCGCACCGGGTACCTGCGCCTGGAGGGCCGGGACGCGGTCCTCGCGCCCCGGCTGATGGAGCTGGGCAACGCCTATCTGGCCGCCAGCCGGCTGCCCGGGCTGCTGGGACCGCTCGCCGACGCACTGGCGGACGGCCTGGACGAGTCGGTGTCCATAGCGGTGCCCGACGGGGACGGGGTGCGCTTCGTCCACCAGGTCACCCGGCGCCGCGCCATGTCGCTGACCTTCCGGATGGGCGATCTGCTGCCCGCCGAACGAGGCGCCCCCGGCGCGCTGTTCGCCTGCGGATGGGGCGCGGCGGAGTGGGACCGCTGGCGGCGGCGCCGGGCGGCCGACCCCCATGGCGCGGGCTTCCCCGCGCTCCCCGACGGCCATGACGAGGGCGCCGCCTCCTTCGAGGAGCGCGTCCGGGCTGCCCGCGAGCAGGGCTGGTCGGCGGACGACCAGCTCATCGAGCCCGGCCTGATCGCCGTCGCCGTACCGGTACGCGACCCGTCCGGCGCCGCGGTGTGCGCGGTGAGCGTGGTCAGTCACACCAGCAGGCACAGCGCCGATTCGCTGCGGGAGGCGGTGCTGTCCCGGCTGCGCGAGACGGTGGCCGCGATGGAACGGGCGCTCGCCGCCCCCGCCGGCCCGCCGGCCGGCCCCACCCCCACCCCCGCGGCCTGGACGCGGGCCTCCAAGCAGGAACTCGGGCCGGAGTTCGTGGAGTCCCTGGCGCGCGGGCTCGCCGTGCTCACCGCCTTCGGCGAGGGCCGCGCCGAACTCCCGCTGACCGCCGTCGCCGAGGCCACCGGGCTGGCGCGGGCCACCGCGCGCCGCTCCCTGATCACCTTGGAGCACCTGGGCTACATCGCCGCCGATGACCGGCTCTTCCGGCTCACCCCGCACGTGATGGAGCTCGGCTGCGCCCACCTGTCCCGACTGACCCTGTCCCAGATCGCCGGGCCGCACCTGGCCGGTCTCGTGGAGCGCGTGCACGACTCGGCCTCCATGGCCGTGCTGTCGGGCGCGGACATCCAGTACGTGGCCAGGGTCCCCACCGTCCGCATCATGAGCGTCAACATCACCGTGGGCACCCGTTTCCCCGCCTACGCCACCGCCATGGGCCGGGTCCTCCTCGCCGGGCTGCCCGCCGGCGAGCGCGCCGGACTCCTCGCGCGCACCGACCGCGCCGCGCTCACCCGGCACACCGTCACCGAGACGCGGGCCCTCAACGACGCCCTCGACGTCGTCGCCGCCGACGGCCACGCGCTGGTCAGCGAGGAGTTGGAGGAGGGCCTGCGGTCCATCGCGGTCCCCGTCCGCGACGGCACCGGTCGCGTCGTCGCCGCCGTCAACGTCTCGATGCACGCCAGCCGCCGCACCGTCGAGCAGTCCCGCGCCGACCTCCTCCCCGCGCTCCGTGAGACCGCCGCCCACATCGAGGAGGACCTGCGCGTCGTGGGCCGCTACGCCCGCGTCGCCGTCACTTGACATCCTCCCCGCCCTGATGGGCGGGGATTCCTGGCTCACGTGGGCTGGGGACCAGCGGTCCGCCAGCTCTTACACGATCAGCACCAGCCGGGTTGAGACCAGCCCGGACCAGCATCACGCGGGCGGAGTTCTTGTCCCTGGGGGACACGGCTCCGCACGCGGTGCAGGTGTAGGTACGTTCCGAAAGAGGAAGTGCGTGCTTGGTTCTCGCACCGCACGACGCGCAGTCCATGGTGGTATGCGCGGGATGCACCAGGCGGACGTCCCGCCCGTGCTTACGACCCATCTCGATCAGAGCAGCCTTCGTCGCACCGATCGCCGCATCAGCCGCCTTACGGGCCATCGTGGACTTCGCCAGGAACTTCGGCCGGAAATCCTCGACCGCAATCGCATCGTGGTCGGTCACCACCCGCTTGGCCCACTTGCGGGCGGTGTCCTGGCGCCGGCGGGCGATCTTCCTCGACACCTTCGCGGCGGCCCGACGCGCCTTGCGGTATCCGCCGGTGTCCGGCGCGTTCCGCGGCGTGCGCCGTCGGGCCATCATCCTCTGGTACCGGGCCAGTCTCGCCGCGGCACTCCTGCCGTGCTGGGCGTGGGGCAGGTCGTGGACGTCGCTGGTGGTCGTCGCCGTTTCGCGGACGCCCCAGTCGATGCCGATCACCTGGCCCGTGGCGGGCAGCGGCTCAAGGGCAGTGGCCACGACGAAACTGGCGTACCAGTGGCCGCAGCTGTCGCGGTAGACGCGCACCGACGTGGGGTGGTCGGGCAGGTCACGGGACCACACCACCGTCAGCACGATGCCTCCCGCCAGGTGCAGGCGCCCGTCCTTGAGCCTGAAACCCCGGGTGGTGTAGTTCAGCGTCGGGGCGGCCTCGCGTTTGCGCTTGATGCGGGGCATCCCGGCCCGCTGCCGCATCGGCAGCCGGGCCGTGATGTCCTTCAGGGCCTTGGCGCGGGCCTTGCCGAAGTCCCGGACGGTCTGCTGCTGCGGCACCGAGCTGCCCTCCCGCAGCCACGCCATCGACCGCCGGGCCTCGGTCAGCATCCTGTCCAGCTGCGCAGGGCCGCAGGTGGTCTTCTGTCCGGCGGCCTGGTTCAAGGCGTGGACCTTGCGGGACACGGCCACGCACTCATTCCACACCCACCGGCAACGCGCCCACTCCGCCCCCAGGGCGGCACGCGCCGTGGACGACACCCGCAGCCGGAAGGTGTACCGGGCATACCCGGACTCCTCCGCCGTCGCAGTCGTCGTCATGCCCCGGAAGCTAACAGCCCCCACTGACAACGAATGAGACTGCAGGTCAGAACAGATGCGCAGAGAATTCCGCCGCTTCGCGGCTCCGGTCCAAGGACCCATTCCTCCCCGGCCTGAAGGCCCGGGCATCCTGGGAGAAAACCGGTGACGTTCCACTCGGCGGGCAGGTCGCTGCCGCAGAACACGCAGACGAAGTCGCCCTCCCGCACGATGCCGCGCTCCCCGCACCCGGTGCAGCGGCGGGAGACCACCGCGTGCGTGAAGCGGGGCGGAGGCGCGGGCGACCGAGGTCCACGAGACGGTTTTAGGGCAGTAACCGGACGCCATGGGCAAGGGAGCCTGCTGACCTCGACGGCCGTCGACTCCCCTGACGTCTCGCGGAAGGCGATCTCCCCGGCGCTCAGGACCTCGCCGCCACCGGCACATGCCACGCGTTGACTACGGCGCGACGTCGACGACGTAGGTGAAGGGCCCGGCCAGGTCCACCATCGCCGCCGGACCCTACGGCGTCGCGCAGTTGGGTCGGCGGGAACCGCGGCGGCGGGGCGTGCGTGATCACAAGACGTGATCACGAAGAACGCGACAGGGCCGGCGCTCGCGCACCTCACCGCGGTGTGGTTCGTGGGCTGTGCGCTCACCTCGATCGGGTTCGAGGCGGTGCTGCTGGCGCTGTTCAGTGGCGGGGTGCCGGCGGCGCTGGTCGTGGCCGTCTGCTGGGCGCCGCTCGCGGTGGCGCTGCTGGCGGCGCTGGGGAACGCGGCGCGCCGGCTGATCCCGATGACGGGGCGGCGCGGCGGGGTGTGGAGATGGGCTGCGGGCGTGTTCGGGGCGGGCACGGCCGGGGTGCTGATCGCCGTGGCGGTGCGCCTGCATGTCGATGGCCTGCGGAACGGGTTCGTGCTGTGCGTCTCGGGAGGGGTCTGTTACACCCTCGCCGCCGCGTTGTTCCTTCCCGGCGCCCGGACGCGGATCGCCGCCGTCGCGGCGGCCGCTGTGTTCGCGACCGCCGGGGCCTACACCGCCCGGGACGCCGGGCGGCTGCCCACCCTCGACGCGTGGATCGACGCGAACGGTGTGGACCGCGCCCTGCTACTCGTGGGCGACCCGCCGCCGGGCTATACCTTGCGCGTGCTCGGCGCGGGCGAGGACGGCTTCGGTGCCGACTACGAACACCCCGGCACCACAGCCATGCACCTGGGCGTCGAACGCGCCGGCCACGACACCCGGCGCGTGGACGCGCGCGGCTGTCTCGTCCCCTTCGGCGAGACGATCCGCTGCACCGACGACGGTGGGGGCCGCCGGCTCATCACGTACGAAGGCGCCTACGAACGACGCGAGTTGCGGCTGAGCCACGGCGGCCTGGTCTGCACCGTGACCCTGTACGACCACGGCCCGGGCCCCGGGTCCGGCCTCCCGGCGGCCCGCCGCGTCCTGTCGACCCTCCGGCCGGCGACCGACGCCGAACTCGCCCCGCTGGTACGGCTGCCCATGCGCGATTGACGCCCCGCGCCCCGTCACGCCGGGCGCAGGTCGACCGGCTCGCCCCACGCGCCGGAGAAGAAGCTCTCCTCCAGCGGCCGCCGTTCGCGCGGGGCGGTTTCGCGGGCCCGCAGGGAGTCGTCCAGGCGCTCCGGGTCGGCGACGGCGCCGACCGCGATGACGGCGAGCGGACGGAAGCCCTCGGGGATGCCGAAGGCGGCGGCGAGGCGGCCGGGGTCGAAGCCGCTCATCTGGTGCGCGTGGAGGCCCTCCGCGTGGGCCTGGGTGGTGAGTTGGGCGGCGGCCAGCCCGGTGTCGTAGGCGGCCGTGGGGACCGGCGTGCCGTCCGCCTTGAACTCGGCCGCGACGGCGGCGATCAGGACGGACGCGTCGCCGGCCCAGCGCTGGTTGAAGCCGATGAGGGCACCGTGCACCGCCTTGAAGGTGGCGTCGCCGCGCCGTCCGACGAGGAACCGCCAAGGCTGGACGTTGAACGCGGAGGCCGCCCATCGCGCGGCCTCCAGCAGGGAGGCGAGCTGTCCGTCGCCGAGTGTGTGCGCGGGGTCGAAGGACCGGGGGCTCCAGCGCTCGGCGAGCAGCGGGTGCACGGGGACCGAGGTGAGGGCGCGGTGCGGCATGGGTGAGCTCCTGTCCGGAGAGAGCCGGCCGGGGCACCGGAGTGCCCCCACCCGCTCAGCGGGCGGAGCGGGCGCCGGAATTCCCCTTTCCCGGGTTTCCCCGGGCATTTCACACGGCCGCAACAGTGCCGCGCCCAGGCCGCGTCGAGACCGCGCTCAGAGCACCCCGATCCGGTGCAGCACCCGGATCTGGGCCGGGGACGGCCACAGCGGCCAGGAGAGGTAGCAGACACCGCCGGTGCCGCTGCCGACCTGGCCGTCGGCGGCGTGGCGCTTCGTCCTCAGCCAGTTCGTCTCGAACTGCGACCGCCGGTAGACCCGGCGCACCGCCTCGTCGTCCCTGCTCGCCGGGTCGTTGGCGATCACATCACCCTCAGGGGTGAATCCGATGACGCACATCAGATGACCGGAGGTCCCGTAGCCGGCCCCGTCCAATTCGGTGGCCAGGAAGGACTGGGACGTCATCACCGGGATGCCGGCGCGGATCAGCCGTTCCACGTCGTTCAGGCTGTGCAGGCGTGTCACGGTCGCGACGAGGTCGCGGTACGTGGCGATGTAGGCGATGTTGAAGGGCCAGTTGCCGCAGCCCTCGTACTGGTGGTCGTAGGTGAAGCGGGCCGCGTGGTCGACCTGCGGGTCCTCGTAGGAGGGGTCGACCCAGGCGAGGTCGTCCTCGTCCGGTTCGCGGCCCCAGTACTCGATGACCATCTGGGAGGACGTGGGGCTGCACCAGGCCTCGCCGCCGTTGTCGTACTCGGGGTACTGGCCCTTGTGGATCTCCTGGGAGTAGCGCGGCACGGGCAGTTCGATGCCGCGCGCGACGCCTGGCACGGAGACGGGCACGGTGAAGCGGTCGGGGATGTCGGAGGCCATCGCGCCGACCCGCCAGACGGTGGGGGTGGCGTCGGTGCCGGGCCGGCGCAGGAGGGTGAGGCGCAGGCGGTACCAGGCCAGGCGCACGCCGGAAGCGGGGTCGTCGATGGAGACGGTGTCGGTCGAGACGCTGCTCTTGGCGTCGGTCTGGCCGTCCACGGAGGTGCGCCGGATGTCGGCGTCGCCCGCGGCCCACCGGCCCATGACGTACCAGGGGCTCATGCTGCCGTCGGTGTAGGTGGCGCACAGCTCCACCTGGATCCAGGTGCCCGCGGGGGTGCGGGCGTTCCAGGAGGCGACGATCTCGCTCGCGGGACTGCGGGGGGTGTGGACCGGCGAGGTCCACGTGGCCGTCTCCCACCGCTCGGTGATCCCGGTGTGCGGGTCGACGTACTCCAGGACGCCGGAGGGGCTGCCGATGGCGATGCCGGGGCGGGGGCCGGGCATCACGCACGTGCCGCTGCCGTCGCCGCTGTGCCAGTCGGACCAGCGGGTCCATGCGTGGTGGTCCACCGGGGCCTCGTCATGGCTTCCGTACGGGTGCCTGCCGGGCCGGCCGCCGGACGGGCCGGGGTCGCAGGGGCGGCCCTCACCGCCGTCACCGCCGTCACCGCCGGCGGCGAAGGCCCGCGGAGTGGCCGTGACGGTCGCGGCCGCGATGGCGGCGGCGAGCACCGCACGGCGTGGGGCAGATCGTGCCATGGGCGATCCCCCTGTCATGAGCATGGGCGACAGACGGTCTGACATCGTCCCGCGCGCACCTCTCGGCCATCATTTCCCGGCACATTGGAGCATGTTCATCGGCCGACACCACCGAACCCAGCCAAGGGACACGCCGAAAAAGTGTCAAGGATATCGGCACCGTTTCGCGCCCATTACTCATATTGAATTACCGAAAAATCCACAAACGGAGTGTCATCCACGCACCCCGCGTGGCGGATGAGAATCTTGCGCTTCTGGCCACATCGACGCCGCCCCGGAGGAAGCCTGATGACACGCGGTGCCGTCAGAAGCAAGCGCACACTGGCCGGTCTGGTCGTCCTGTTCACCGGGGCGGCGGCATGGCAGGCGCCGGCCGGAGAGGCGGCCGCCGCTGTCGCCGGGCGATGCTCCACGTCCGTGCCCTTCCGCTCCGGCAACAGCGGTTACCACACCTTCCGCATCCCGGCCGTCCTGCGGATCGGCAAGAGCACCGTGCTGGCGTTCGCCGAGGGCCGCCGCAACTCGGCGGACGACGAGGGCGACATCGACACGGTCCTGCGGCGCTCTCTGGACGGCGGCTGCACCTGGCAGCCCATGCGCGTCATCGCCCGGGGCGGCGGCGAGACCTTCGGCAACCCCACCCCGGTGGCGGACCCGAAGACCGGCCGCATCGTGCTGCTGCTCTGCCGCACCGTCGGCCGCCTGACGAAGGCTCAGCTGAGCGGCAGCTCCAAGGCGGTCTACGACGCCCGGCAGGTCTGGGAACTGCACAGCGACTCAGGCGGGGCCAAATGGTCCGCGCCCCGGCAGATCACCCAGAGCGTCAAACCCGACAACTGGCGCTGGTACGCCACCGGGCCCGGCCATGCCATCGCGCTGCGCAACGGCCCCCACGCCGGGCGCCTGCTCGTCCCGGCCAACCACACCGCCGTCGTCAACGGCCAAGTCGTGCACGGAGCCCACTCCCTCTACAGCGACGACCACGGCAGAACCTGGCACATCGGCTTCGTCGAGGAGATCCCGGGCGGATGGATCAATCTCAACGAGACCACCATGGCCGAACTGCCGGACGGCAGGGTCTACATCAACAGCCGCGACGACGGCGGCTTCTCCAACGCATCGCGGGCCAACGCCTACAGCTCCGACGGCGGAGAGAGCGTGGAGGGCACCTTCGAGCCCCAGGAGGCCATCGAGGGACCCGTGGTGCAGGGCAGCGTCCTGCAACTGCCGGGCGGCCCGCTGCTGTACTCCGGACCCTCCGATCCGGGGGCCCGGGCCGCCATGGAGATCCGGGCCAGCGACGACGACGGCACCTACTGGGAACCCTCCTTGCTGATGAGCAGTCACCCGGCCGCGTACTCCGACCTGGTGGACTTGGGGGGTGGCACGGTGGGGCTGCTCTACGAGACGGGAACCAGTTCTCCGTACGAGACCTTGACCTTCGCCCGGTTCACCACGTGACCGGACGGGCGGACGCACACATTCGGGTGGCGTCACACGTCGTCGGCCGGGGTCACCAACGAATTTCGAAGGAGAACGCCATGAAGCGCATCGCGAAGGCCGCGGCCGTGTCCGCCGTCGTCGGTGTGACCGTGCTCGGTGCCGCCACGAGCGCCGTCGCCGGCGGCTACGGCGGGGGCTACGGCGGCCGCGGCGGCGGTGCCAACGCGCGGGCCGCCGCGATCGGCTCGCCCGGCATCCTGAGCGGCAATGTCGTCCAGGTGCCGGTCAACATCCCGATCAACGTCTGCGGCAACGGCATCAACGCCGTGGCGCTGCTCAACCCGGTGGCCGGCAACGTCTGCGTCAACCGCTGACACCACGAGACGGCGCGAGGGGCGTACCGGAACCATCCGGTACGCCCCTCGGCGTTGCACCGCTTCAGCCGCGGATTCAGCCACCGCTTCAGGCGGATTGCGCGGCCATCTCCTCGGCCAGCGCGGCCGCGAAGGAGTCCACGTCCTCCTCGGTGGTGTCGAACGAGCACATCCAGCGCACCTCGCCGGTGGACTCGTCCCAGAAATAGAAGCGGTAGCGCTTCTGTAGCCGCTCGCCGACCTCGCGCGGCACCAGCGCGAAGACCGCGTTCGCCTGGACCGGGCGGACGACCGTCACGCCGTCCACGGCGCGCACGGCCGCCTCCAGGCGCCGGGCCATCGCGTTGGCGTGGCGGGCGCTGCGCAGCCACAGGTCGCCCGTGAGCAGTGCCTCGAACTGCACCGAGACGAAACGCATCTTCGAGGCGAGTTGCATCGACAGCTTCCGCAGGTGCTTCATCGCCCGGACGCGTTCCGGGTTCAGCACCACGACGCACTCGCCGAACAGCAGGCCGTTCTTCGTGCCGCCGAAGGACAGCACGTCCACACCCGCGTCGGTGGTGAACTCCCGCAGCGGCACACCGAGGGTGGCGGCCGCGTTGGCGATGCGCGAGCCGTCCAGGTGGACGGCGAGTCCGCGCTCGTGCGCGTGGTCGCAGATCGCCCGGATCTCCTCGGGGGTGTAGCAGGTGCCCAGTTCCGTGGTCTGGGTGATCGAGACGACCTGCGGCTGGGCGCGGTGCTCGTCGTCGAGGCCCCAGGCCTCCCGGTCGATCAGCTCGGGGGTGAGCTTGCCGTCCGGGGTGGGCACGGTGAGCAGCTTCAGGCCGCCCATGCGCTCCGGGGCGCCGCCCTCGTCCACGTTGATGTGGGCGGAGGCCGCGCAGATCACCGCGCCCCAGCGCTCGGTGAGCGCCTGCAGCGAGACGACGTTGGCGCCGGTGCCGTTGAAGACCGGGAACACCTGCGTGCGCGGGCCGAAGTGGGCGCGGAAGACCTCCTGCAGGTGCAGGGTGTACTCGTCCTCGCCGTAGGCGACCTGGTGGCCGCCGTTGGCGAGGGCGATCGCCGCCAGCACCTCGGGGTGGACGCCCGCGTAGTTGTCGCTCGCGAAGCCGCGCACCCGCGGGTCGTGGTGGCGGACGGCGTCCGTCGGGAGATCGGTCACGGGCGGGGTGTCAGCCACAGGCGGGTTCCGTTCACTTCCTCGGCGGGCCGGCTCCACACGTCGGCGATGGCGTCGGCCAGCTCGGTCACATCGGTGAAGCCCGCGAACTTGGCGTTCGGGCGCTCCTTGCGCATCTCATCATGCACGAGCGCCTTGATCACCAGCACGGTGGCGGCGGCGGTCGGGGCCTGCTCCCCCGCCGCCTTGCGGAAGGAGTCGCCGAGCGCCAGCGTCCACGCCTCGGCGGCGGCCTTGGCGGCGGCGTACGCCGCGTTGCCGGCCGTGGGCTTGGTGGCGCCGGCCGCGCTGATCAGCACGTACCGCCCGGCGGGCGCGGCCAGCAGCGCGTCGTGGAAGGCCAGCGAGGTGTGCTGGACGGTGCGGATCAGCAGCTTCTCCAGGAAGTCCCAGTCCGCGAGGTCGGTCTCCGCGAAGGACGCCGAACCGCGCCAGCCGCCCACGAGGTGGACCATCCCGTCGACGCGGCCGTGCTCCTTCTCGATCCGGCCGGCCCACTCCTTGGTCGCGGACAGGTCCAGCAGATCGACGACGTCCCCGGTGATGACGGCGCCGCCCGCGTCGAAGCGCGCGAGGTCGACCGCCTCGGCGAGCCGTTCCGGATTGGCGTCGGCGCCGACGACCCGGGCGCCCGCGCGGGCGAGCCGCTGGAGGGTGGCGCGTCCGGCGGGGCCGCCGGCCCCCGCCACCGCGATCACGGCCCCGGCCAGGGGTCCCCTGGCCGCCTCGCTGGCTTCCGTCATCTCCGCCGCCTCCTCAGCTGTGTCGGTCACGCGGCCACCGGGCCCGTGCCGTGGGCCGTGATGCCCTTGGTCGAGGCGATCACATTACGAAGCTTCTTGGCCAGGGCCTCGTAGAACATGCTGAGCGGAAACTCGTCCGGCAGCACCTCGTCCACGAGCTTGCGCGGCGGCAGGCCGAGGTCCAGGGCCTCCGGGCCCTTGGCCCACACCGAGCCGGGGTGCGGGGAGAGGTAGCCGGCGACGAGGTCGTAGGCGGCGAACCAGTGCACGAGTTTGGGGCGGTCGATGCCGAACCGGTACAGCGTCTCGATCTCGGCGCACAGCTGGTTGGTCACCTGCGGGGCGAGCTCCCAGTCGATGCGGAGCTTGTTGTCGGTCCAGCGCAGGGCGTCGTGCTTGTGCAGGTACGCGAAGAGCAGCTGGCCGCCGAGCCCGTCGTAGTTGCGGACGCGGTCGCCGGTGACCGGGAAGCGGAAGAGGCGGTCGAAGAGGATCGCGTACTGGACGTAGCGGCCCATGCCGTGTCCCTCGGCCTCCAGCTTCACGGCCTCCTTGAAGGTCGTGAGGTCGCAGCGGAGCTCCTCCAGGCCGTACATCCAGAACGGCTGGCGCTGCTTGATCATGAAGGGGTCGAAGGGCAGGTCACCGTGGCTGTGGGTGCGGTCGTGGATCATGTCCCACAGCACGAAAGTCTGCTGGCTCAGGTCCTGGTCGGCGAGAAGTTCCTCGGCGTCCTCGGGCAGCTCCAGGCCGAGGGTGTCCACGGCGGCGCGGCTCACGGCGCGGAAGCGGGCGGCCTCGCGGTCGCAGAAGATGCCGCCCCAGGTGAAGCGCTCGGGGGCCTCGCGGACGGCGACGGTCTCGGGGAAGAGCACCGCGGAGTTCGTGTCGTAGCCGGGCGTGAAGTCCTCGAAGGTGATCGGCACGAACATCGCGTTGTCGTAGCGGGTGCGCTCCAGCTCGGACAGCCACTCCGGCCACACCACGCGCAGCGCGACGGCCTCCAGGTTGCGGTCCGGGTTGCCGTTCTGCGTGTACATCGGGAACACCACGAGGTGCTCCAGGCCGTCCGTGCGGTCGGCGGCGGGGTGGAAGGACAGCAGGGAGTCCAGGAAGTCGGGGACCTCGTAGCCGCCGTCCGACCAGCGCCGCAGATCCTTGACCAGGGCCTCGTGGTACGCGGTGTCGTGCGGGAGCAGCGGGGAGAGGTCCTCCACGGCGCGGACCACGCGGTCCAGGGCGCCGTCGACGACGGCGCGCCGCGGCGCGTCCTGCGCGGAGAAGTCGATGGAGCCGTCCTTGAGCTGCCAGGGGCGGATCTCCTCCACCGCCTGCTTGAGGACCGCCCAGGCCGGGTGCCGGACAACGCCGCCGCCGGACACACCGGTCCCACTGGTGCCCGCACTGTCGTTCGATGCCGTCGCCGGCGACAGAATTTCCGTCATGACCCCTCCTTCACAGAAGAACCTCTTGTATGGCCACCGTATATAGGGCTGCTTCTTCCGTTCAAGTGGAGCCGGAGGAAAATCTTCCGCTCAAGGCCTCCCTCGCCGCGATTCTTCCTGCGGACGGGCGCGTCGTTCACCCGGCGTTCGGCCCGTCGCAGCAAGGGCCCGGTAGGCTGCGGATGTCCGCCGAACCTGCGCAAGCACCAGCACCGGAAGCGAACCGCTTTGAGCTTCTTCACCGTCGGTCACCGCGGTGTCATGGGCGTCGAGCCCGAGAACACCCTCCGCTCCTTCGTCCGCGCCGAGCGCGAGGGACTGGACCAGATCGAGCTCGACCTGCACCTCAGCAAGGACGGCGCCCTGATCGTCATGCACGACGAGAAGGTCGACCGCACCACGGACGGCTCCGGCTTCGTCTCCGACCTCACCCTGGCCGAGCTGCGCGGTCTCGACGCGGGCCGCGGCGAGCGGGTCCCGGTCTTCGAGGAGGTCGTCGACGCGGTCGCGGCGCCCATCCAGGCGGAGATCAAGGACGTCGCCGCCGCGCGCGTCCTCGCGGACGTCCTGCGCGAGCGCGACCTGGTGGAGCGGGTCGACGTGCTGTCGTTCCACGACGCGGCCCTCGCCGAGATCCGCGAGTGCCTGCCGGAGGTCCGCACCGTCCTGGTCGCCGAGGGCCCGATGGGCTCGGAGATCATCCCCCGTGCCCAGGCCGTCGGCGCCCGCCTCGTCAGCCTCAGCCTGCGGCGCATCAGCCTCGCCCTCGTGCAGGAGTGCCACCGCGCCGGCATCTCGGTGATCGCCTGGACGGTCAACACCCCGCGCGAGCTCGCTCTCGCCCACGCCCTGGGCCTGGACGGCGCGGTCACCGATGTCCCCGAGGTCAAGCGCGCGATCGAGACCGGCCTCACGGACTGGTAGCCGGGCCGGCGACGCGCCGGACGCGGACGTCCGGCATGCGGGATCGCCGTTTATCGGGGCTTCGTACGCGACGCCGTCGGTCCGTTGCTCAGCCGAGCTTCTTCACCAGCAGCTCGAAGGCCAGGTCGTCACGGGTGGGCAGGCCGAAACGGGCGTCGCCGTACGGGAAGGGGCTGATCGAGCCGGTGCGCTCGTAACCGCGGCGCACGTACCAGGCGATCAGTTCCTCGCGCTGGGTGATCACGGTCATGTGCATCGCGTCGGCGTCCCATTCCTCACGCGCGAAGCGCTCCGCCTCGGCCAGGACGATCCGGCCGAGGCCTGCGCCCTGCAACCCGGGGCGGACGGCGAACATGCCGAAGTAGGCGTGCCCGTCGCGGTTCTCCAGCTGGCAGCAGGCCACGATCGCGCCGTCCGACTCGACCACGACCATCCGGCTCCGCTCGCCGCCGACGACCGCCGCGACGCCCTCGGGGTCGGTCCGCTGCCCCTCCAGGAGGTCCGCCTCGGTCGTCCATCCGGCCCGGCTCGCGTCGCCGCGGTACGCCGACTCGACGAGCGCGACGAGCGCCGGGACGTCGGCAGGGGTCGCCGTGCGGAACCGGGGGGTGACGACGGGCGGTGCGCTCTCCATGACGGGGGTCCTCTCGGGTGCGGCGGGTCGTCCCGAGGCTAACCGGTCGCGGCGGGTGCCGGAACAAAGCCCCTGGCCTGTGCGTGGGCGACGAACTCCGCGGGCGGCGCGCAGCCGTGGACGCGGGCCCAGTGCTCCCACGCCAGGTCCCAGGTCCAGGTGCCGTCGGTGGCCAGGCCGGGGCGGACCATGTCGTACGGGTCCTGCGCCAGGGGGTCCGGCGCCCAGCTGGCCGCGATCACGATGAGGCTGCCGCCGGCCAGGTAGCGGGCCATGGGGTCGCGCAGTTCCTCGGCGAGGCTCCCGGGGACCAACTCGACGTCGGGCCCGTCAGGCAACCCGGTTGTCTCGAACATGTCGAGTACCTCGGCCTCGCCGGCCCGGAACGGGGCGCGGACGAGGACTGGCCGGCCCTGGGCCGCCGGGTTGGCGGGCCAGCGGGCATAGCCCTTGCCACCGGCGTTGCCCGGCACACGGCCGTTCCGCGCGGGCGGTTCCGGGATCTGCACGGACACGGAGAAACCGGCAGCCTCCAGGCGGGCGGCCAGCATCCTCAACTCGACCTCGGTGCCCTTCACGCCGTCCCCCGCGAGGTCGCGCAGGCGGGTGCGGACCTCCGAGAGCGGCACGCCGAACAGCTCACGCACGGTCTTGAGCGCGGCGGCCCCCGCGCCGCCGGGCCGCGGCTCCGCGCGCAGCACCGCCTCTCCGTGGGCGGCGATCAGCGCCTCGCGCACGTACCACGGGGCCTCATGGCGTCCGCACTCCTCGCTCCGGGACCCGCACGCCGAGCACGATCCACCGACGCTCCAGTGGAGAACGCCGTTGATGGCGATCTCGCCGGTCTCGAAGCGGGCCTCGACACCGCACCCCGGGCACGTCCGGTACAGCGGGGCGATCGAGGCGGGACCGTGAGCCATGTGGTCAGGGTGTCGCACGCGGGCCGGACGTGTCAGGCGGTTTTCCCGGGGGCATCTGGGTAGCTTCGCGGCCATGGTGAACGTACTGAGCAGCCGGATCCTCCTGCGGCCCACGGATCCGGAGCGTTCGCGGGCCTTCTACCGTGACGACCTCGGGCTCGCGATCTACCGGGAGTTCGGGCCCCGTGAGACGCGCGGCACGGTGTTCTTCCTCGGCGGTGGGTTCCTGGAGGTCTCCGGGCACGCGGGCGGACCACCGGCGCCGGGGCTGCAACTCTGGCTCCAGGTAGCAAATGTGACGGAGACTCACATCGAGCTGGCACGGCGCGGCGTGCGCGTGGTGCGGGAGCCGCGGCAGGAGCCGTGGGGGCTCGTGGAGATGTGGATCGAAGATCCGGACGGCGTGCGCATCTGTCTGGTCGAGGTCCCGGAGGACCATCCACTCAGGTACCGGCCCTAGGCTGCCTCGGGGAGGGCGAGTTCGGCCCAGATGGTCTTCCCGTCGGGCCGTTGCCTCGTGCCCCAGCGCTCGGCGAGCTGCGCCACGATGAAGAGCCCGCGCCCGCCCTCGTCGAACATCCGGGCCCGGCGCAGGTGGGGCGCGGTGTTGCTGCTGTCGGACACCTCGCAGATCAAGGTGTCCTGCCGGATGAGGCGCAGTTCCACGGGGCCCGTGCCGTAGCGGATGGCATTGGTGACCAGCTCGCTGACGACCACCTCCGCGGTGAACGCCAGGTCGCGGAGATCCCAGCCCGTCAGCCGGGACGAGGCGAGGTCGCGAGCGTGGGCGACCTCGGCGAGATCCTCGGTCAGCTCCCAGGCGGCGGCGTGCGTCGCGTCGAATTCCCGGGTGCGCACGATGACGAGGGCGACGTCGTCCCGGGAGCTTCCCTCGGCCTGTGTGCTCAGGACGTGGTCGCACATGGCCTCCAGCGAGGGGATCGGCTCGGACAGGGCTTTTTGCAGGCGCTCCAGTCCTTCGTCCGGACTGTGCCCGGGGGACTCGATGAGGCCGTCGGTGTACAGGGCGAGGAGGGTGCCCCGGGGCAGTTCCAGTTCGGCGGTCTCGAAGGGGAGTCCGCCCACGCCCAGCGGAGGACCGGCGGGGATGTCGAGGTACTCGACGGCCGATCCCGGACCCGCCACGGCGGGTGGCGGGTGGCCGGCCCGAGCGGCCACGCAGCGGCACGAGACCGGGTCGTAGATCATGTACAGGCAGGTCGCCACGATCCCGCCGGGATCCGATCGCGCGTCGCAACTCCCGTCCTGGGCCCCGCCCATCTCCGTCCGGAATCGGGTGACGATGTCGTCGAGGTGGGTGAGCAGTTCGTCGGGCGGGAGGTCGACGTCCGCGAGCGTGCGCACCGCGGCGCGCAGCCGCCCCATCGTGGCCGCGGCGAGCACACCGTGCCCGACCACGTCGCCCACCACCAGGGCGACCCGGGCACCGGAGAGCGGGATGACGTCGTACCAGTCGCCGCCCACTCCCGCGTGGAGGCCGGCGGGCACATAGCGGGTCGCCGCCTCCACCGCCGGCAGCTTCGACAGCACATGTGGCAGGAGGCTTCGCTGAAGCACCAGGGAGGTGTTGTGCTCGCGGGTGTAGCGACGGGCGTTGTCCACGCACACCGCGGCTCGTGCCCCGATCTCCTGCGCCAGGAGCAGGTCGTCGGCATCGAAGGGATCCCGGTCCCCGGAACGCGTGAACAGAGCGGCACCGAGGGTCACCCCCCGCGCGCGCAGGGGGACCGCCAGCGCGGAGTGCGGCGCCTTCATGCCGGCGCCGGCGGCGCCGGTAATCCGCATCAGCATGGGGTCGCCGGTCACCAGGCCGAGAGTCGGCGCCGATCCTTCGCGGTAGACGACGACGTCGCCGGTCCGGACGTCGCCCATGGCTTCGGCCGAACCCGCTTGGGCCGTGCGGCGAAGCGTGATCGTCTCCATCCCGGGCTGAAGGACGGGTTCCTCGCCCTGGAGCACACAGTCGAAGAGGTCCACGCTGGCGTGGTCCGCGAAGCCGTCCACCGCCACTTCCGCCAGTTCCTCGGCGGTACGGGCCGCGTCGAGGGTGCCGCCGACACGGGCGCCGGCCTCACTCAGCAGCGCCAGGCGCTCGCGGGCGATCATCAGGCGCCTGAAGCGTCTCTCCCCCGCCACACGGATCCGGCAGACGACCAGGCTGACGCCCAACGCGACCGCCAGCGCCGTGACGGTCGTGACCTGGCTGGTACGCCCCCATGTCATCGAGGAGGACTCCGTAGACGGCGACGGCGGCGGCCAGGTTGAACAGCCCCACGACCAACGTCTGTCGCACCGGCAACAACGCGCTCGCCACCACGGGGATCAGTACGGCGTACCCCGCGATGCCCAGGACCTGCAAGCCCGCAGCGGCCAGCGCCAGTCTCAGGACCGAGATCAGCACAACGCTCAGAAGCAGAACGGCGAAGCTTGTGTTGCGCCGGACTGTTCGCACGCGGGACACCTCCCGTGCCCGGGGGCGGGCCCGCGCCTTCGCCCCTCGCGCCGTAGTCTCTCCGTTTGGCAAAAATATTCCTTTTGGGACATTTGTTCCATAGGAGGCGGCACACGCCTCCGGCCGGCGCACACGCCGACGCACGCCGACGCACGCCGACGCACGCCGACGCACGCCGACAGCCACCCACGGTGCGCCCCGGCCCGGCTCCGGAGGGCGGAGCGGGGTTAACGTACAAGGGTGGAGATATTCCATTTGCGTTATTTCGTGGCGGTCGCGGAGGAACTGAACTTCTCGGCGGCGGCGCGCCGGCTGCACATGGCCACTTCGCCACTGAGCCAGCGGATCAAGGACCTCGAGCGCGAGCTCGACCACCGGCTGTTCGAACGCGACACCCACTGCGTCACGCTCACGCCGGCCGGCGAGGCGCTGCTGCCGATCGCGCGAGACGTGCTGGAGCAGATCAATTCCGTTCCCTGGCGGCTGCGTGCGGCCACCACCTCGCCGGGGCGCAGCACCCTGTTCGTGGGCATCCCTCTCGGGGTGCACCCCAGGCTGCGGGACCTCGCCGACACGCTCTCCGAGCGGGTCGGCGAGAAGCACGAGCTCATGTGCTGGCCGGGCTCCTCCAAGGCGCTGGCCACGGGCGTGAGCGAGGGCAAGCTCGCGCTCGCGCTGGTGCGGCTGCCGGTCGCCGACCCCGCGCTCGAGCTGCTGCCCGTCATGACGGAGACGCTGGGAGCGGTGGTGCCGGCCGACCGGTTCGCCGGCCGGGACTCCGTGGCACTGGCCGAACTGGCCGACCTCAGCTTCATCGTGGCCCCCAAGGAAGGCAGACCCAGTTACTTCGACCAACTGGACCGGGAATTGTTCGAGCGGGGCGTCAGAAAACGGATCGACCTGACCGACACCGACTATTCCGGAATCGCCGAAATAATTTCGAACGGGATGGCCTTCTATTTCTCGCTGCTCAACCCGGACAGCCCCCTGCACGGCTACGCGAGAAAGAACACACGGGTCCTGCCCTTCACGGACTTCGAACGCCGCCTGGAGACCGTCCTGATCTGGCGTCGCGACCGGGCCTCCGGCGGCGACCTGGACGAACTCGTCGACATGGCCCGGGAGGTCTTCGCCGAGCCGTTCCACGTCTGAGCGACCGGCGCCCGAGGGGCCGGCAGGATACCGGCGTGACCGCTACGGTCACGGCGATATCAGCAATTCGATGATTCCATGGTCCGGAATTTCCGTTTAGCGTTCACGGCGTAGCCAACCACGGCGCGAAAGGACGCGACAATGGCGGACCACCACTCCCCCGGCCCTCTCGACGGCGTGCGGGTCATCGACCTCGCGACCGTGGTCATGGGCCCCTACGCCGCACAGATCCTCGGAGACCTCGGCGCCGATGTCATCAAGGTCGAGTCGCCCGCCGACTCCCTCCGGATCGGCGAGTACCGCAAGACGCCGGGCATGACACCGCTGCGTCTCAACGTGAACCGCAACAAGCGCAGCGTGGCCCTCGACCTGAAGGCCGAGACCGGGCACGCCCAGGCCCTCGCACTCATCCACAGCGCGGATGTGCTGATCACCAACATGCGTCCCCGCGCGCTCGCCCGGCTCGGCCTGACCTACGACGACCTCGCCGCCGCCAATCCGGCGCTCGTCTACGCGCACGCGGCGGGCTTCCGCGGCGACTCCGACCGGGCCGACGCCGCCGCCTACGACGAGACCGTGCAGGCCGCCTCCGGGCTGGTCGACATCGTCAACCGCACGCTCGGCACGCCGCTCTACCTGCCGACCATCCTCGCCGACAAGGTCTCCGGTCTCACCATCGCCTACAGCGTCCTCGCCGCCCTGGTGTACCGGAACAGGACCGGGCACGGCCAGCAGATCGAGATCCCGATGGCCGACACGCTGCTCGCGTTCAACCTGATCGAGCATCTCGCGGGACACACCTTCGAGCAGGAGACCAGTCCCACGGGCTACTGGCGATCGCTGTCGCAGCACCACAAGGCGCGGCGCACCAAGGACGGGCTGGCCGCCGTGGTCCCGTACACACCGCGGAACTACCGCGACTTCTTCGCCGCCGCCGGCCGTCCCGACCTGGTCGCGGACCCACGGGTCAACGGCCCCCACCTGAACCCGGCCGACGCCGACGACCTGTCCGATCTGGTCGACGAGTGCGCGCCCGCGCTGACCACCGCCGAGTGGACCGAGGTGTGCGCGAAGCACAGCATCCCCATGGGGCCGGTCCTGGAACTGGACCGGTCGCACGAGGACCCCTACGTCCGCGAGGGCCACCTCCTCGAGACGTTCATGCATCCGACCGAGGGCCCGGTGCGCACCATCGGGGTCCCGGTGAGGTTCTCCGCCACGCCCGGCTCGATCCGCCGCCTGGCCCCGGTTCCGGGCCAGGACACCGCGGAGGTCCTCGCCGAGCTGGCCGCGGCCACCCGCTGAACCGGCGAAAACGACAGGAGAATTCATGAGTACCAGCGAAGTACGCGCGCAGCGGGTCGGCTCGGCCCTGCTGATCACCATCGACCGCCCGGAGGCACGCAACTCGGTGAACGCCGCCGTGGCCGCCGGCCTGGCCGCCGCTCTGGACGAACTGGAGGCCGACACCGCGCTGCGGGCGGGCGTCCTGACCGGCGCGCAGGGCACGTTCAGCGCCGGAATGGACCTGAAGGCCGCGCTGAAGGGCGAGTCGCCCACCATCGCCGGCCGCGGCTTCGGCGGCCTGACCGAGGCCCACCTCACGAAGCCGCTCATCGCGGCGGTGGAGGGCTTCGCCCTGGGCGGCGGATTCGAACTCGCCCTGGGCTGCGACCTCATCGTCGCCGCGCAGGACGCGAAGTTCGGCCTGCCCGAGGTCAAGCGCGGTCTCATCGCCGCGGGCGGCGGCGTGATCCGGCTGCCCAAGCGTCTCCCCTACCACCTGGCCATGGAGTTCCTGCTCACCGGCGAACCGGTGAGCGGGGTCCGTGCGGGAGAGCTCGGCCTGGCCAACCGGGTCACCGCACCCGGCGAGGCGGTGGCCACCGCGCTGGAACTCGCCGAGCAGCTGGCACACAACGCCCCGCTCGCACTGGCCGCGGTGAAGAGCCTCACGCGAGCCGCCGATGGCGTACCGGAGGCCGAAGCGTTCGCCCTGCAGCGCGAGACGATGAGCACGCTGATGGCCTCGGCCGACGTACAAGAGGGCATGACCGCCTTCGCCGAGCGCCGCCCCCCGCGGTGGACGGGGAAGTAACCCGCCGGCCGGTCAGGCCCGGCAACGAGAGCCCCCAGCGGCCCAGGACCTCGCGGTCCTGGGCCGCGGCCGTTGTCCGCCCGTCACCAGGACGGTGCCGCCTTCCGGCAGGCGGCCGGCGGGCGGCGGGCGGACGCACTCACCCCAGTCGGCACGAAGGGGTGGAGTCTCCGCGCATACGCACACGCTCCCGCACACGCACACGCACGAACGGCGCGACCGAGCGGATGTCGCTCGAGTCACGCCGTTTCGCCACGTCTTCGCGGCCGCGGCGACCACGCATCCCGGAGGATGGTGGTTCGCCGTCCACGGTGTCCTTCGGACGCCGTGCTCACGCCGCCTTCTGAGTTCCCGTCGTTCCGGGGATCGCTCCCTGCGCACGGAGCCGGGTGATTTCGGCGGGGCCGAATCCCAGCTCGGCGAGGATCTCGTCGTTGTGCTCGCCCAGGTCGGGCGCCCGGCTCGCCGGCACCTTCGGCACCCCTCGGAGGGTGACGGGGCTGTTGACGGTGTACTCCAGCCCGTTGACGCCTTCCAGAGGCACGACGATGTCATTGGCGCGCAACTGCGGGTCCTGGGCGGCCTCTTCGGGCGTCTGGATGAGGCTGTAGTTGATCCGTTCCCGGGCCAGGGCCTCCTTCCAGTGGGCAGAGGGCCGCGAGCGGAACGCGGCGTCGAGCAGCTCGCCCAGCGCGGCGGCGTTCTTGACGAAGCCCTCGATGCCCGCGAAACGGGGATCCTCCGCCAGTTCGGGGCGCCCGATGGCTCGCGACAGTGCGGGCCAGTGCACATACGAGGTCGCCAGCATGAACCAGCGTCCGTCGGCGGTCTGGTAGGGGTTGGTCAGCGCGTTCACCGGCGCGGTGCGGTCGTGCAGCTCGAACGGTGTGCCGCCGGCCAGGGCGCCGGCCACGAGTGTGCCCGTGGCCCAGACGCCCGTGGCGAGCAGCGACGTGCCGACGTCGGCCCCCAGTCCCGTCCGCTCGCGGCGGTACAGGGCGGTCGCGATCGCCGCGTAGATGGCGACCGCCGACGTGTAGTCGCCGCTGCCCCAGACCGGCACCGTCGGCGCGCCTCCCGCGTCACGGGTGGAGGCCAGCAGTCCGCTGCGCGACCAGTACGCGGTCAGGTCGAAGCCCGGCTGCCTGGCGTCGGGGCCGGCGTCCCCGAAGCCGGTGAGGTCGGCGTAGACGACCCTCGGGTTCCAGCCCGACACCTCGTCGTAGCCGAGGTGCAGCTTCTCGCGTGTGCCGTGCGGGAAGTTGGTGATCACCACGTCGGCCCATTCGACCAGGCGCTTGAGGACGTCGCTGGTCGCGGGGGACTTGAGGTCGATCGCCATGCCGCGCTTGTTGCGGTTGGCCAGGTGCCAGCCGTAGTTGGCCTGCGCCCGGGGGCTGGGCGGGACGAAGCTCAGCAGCCGCTGGGGGTCGCCCTTCCCCGGGGGTTCGATCTTGATGACGTCGGCCCCGAAGTCGGACAGTATGGTGGCCGCGGCCGGTCCCGCGATGTAGGTCGCCGCGTCGAGGACCTTCAGGCCGGTGAAGACGGATTCGGTGGTCATGGCCGTCACCCCACGAAGGCGCTGTGGCCGGTGATGGACTTGCCGACGATGAGGGTCTGCATCTGGTGGGTGCCCTCGTAGGAGTACAGCGCTTCGGCGTCGGAGAAGAACCGGGCGATGTCGTAGTCGAGCACGATGCCGTTGCCGCCGAAGATCTCCCGGCTCCAGGCGACGACCTCGCGCATGCGGGCGGCGACGTACTCCTTGGCCAGCGCGGACTGCTCGTCGCGGAAGATGCCCTGGTCCTGGAGCCGGGCGAGCTGGACCAGCATGCCCCAGGAGGCGGTGATGTTGCCCAGGCTCTTGACCAGGAGGTCCTGCACCATCTGGAACTTGGCGATCGGACGGCCGAAGGCGATGCGCTCCTTGGCGTAGTCGAGCGCGAGTTCATAGGCACCGATCATGACGCCCAGCGCCTGCCAGGCCACTCCGCTGCGGGTCTGGCGCAGGACCTCGCCGACGTCCCGGAAGCCCCTCATGTTCTGCAGCCGGTTCGCCTCCGGCACATGGACGTCGGTCAGGGTGATCTCGGCGTTCTGCACGATCCGCAGTGCGATCTTGCCCTCGATCTTCACCGGCGAGAAGCCGGGGGTGCCCTTCTCGACGACGAAGGCCTTGACCTTGTTGTCCTCGACGTCCCGGGCGAAGACCACGACGTAGTCCGCGAAGGTGGCGTTGCCGATCCACTTCTTGGCGCCGTTCAGTACCCAGGTGTCGCCCTCGCGCCTGGCGGTGGTGCGCATGCCGCCGGAGACGTCGGAGCCGCCGAGCGGCTCGGTCAGGGCGAACGCGCCGATCTTCTCCATCGTGGCCATGGCGGGCAGGAACCTGTCGCGCTGTGCCTGGTCGCCGCCGTAGTAGATGGAGTAGAAGCCGAGCCCGTTGTGGACGCCGAAGAAGGTGGCGGTCGAGGCGTCGACGCGGCCGAGCTCCATGGCGAGCGTTCCGCTGAGCAGGTGGCTGATGGCCGGCTTGTGCTCGCCGTAGCCCTCGTAGGCCAGGGCGGCCAGTCCGCTGCCGCGGAACTTCTCGATGAACTCGAAGGGGAATTCGGCCTTGCCCCAGTACTCGTTGACCAGCGGCTTGATCTCCTTGGCCAGGAAGGTGCGGGCCTTGAGCAGTATCTCGCGTTCCTCGTCCGAGAGCAGCGACTCGTAGAGGTAGAAGTCGGCGGCCAGCTGGTCGTCCACCTGGGTGGGGAGGGTGGCGTCGATGGTCATGTCAGTTCTCCTTGTCGAGCTCGGTACGGCGGACGTCTTCCAGGGCGGACAGGACGGCGAGTTGCCTGCGGTCGCGGGCCTCGGCGAGTTCGGTGTACGGCGTGGAGGCGTAGGCCTTCTCCACCGCTTCGATGACCTGCTCCCGGTCCTGGGGGTCTTGTGAGGGCCGGCCGAGGGCCAGTTGCCCCATGGACTGGCCGATGTGCGCGCTCATGTGGCGGTAGCCGCCGGGGCCGCCGCCCAGGTGTGAGCCGAGGAACGGGCCGACCGTGGCCCAGCGGACGCCGAGCGAGTGGGTGACGACGGTGTCCAGGTCCTCGGGCGTCACCACGCCCTGCTGGACGAGGTAGACGGCCTCCCGGCTGAGCGCGCTCTGGAGCCGGTTGCCGACGAAGCCGGGGATCTCCCGGCGTTCGACGACGGGGGTGCGGCCGACGGCGGTGTAGAAGTCGACGGCTGCCTGCACGGCCTCTTCTGTGGTGCGTTCGCCGGGTACGACCTCGACGAGCGGCATCAGATGCGGCGGGTTGAAGGGGTGCCCGATCAGGACGCGGCCGGCGTCCTCGAGCTCCGTGGTGAAAGCGGTCGCCGGGATCGCCGACGACGAGCTCAGGAGCAGCGCGTGTCCGGGGGTCTCCCGGACCAGTCGCGCGAACAGCTCCTTCTTGAATTCGACGCGTTCGGGCCCGTTCTCCTGCACGATGTCCGCGTCCCGGACGGCTTCGGTGACGTCGGCCGCGAGGTGCACGCGGTCGGCGAGGCCGTCGGTGTCCAGACCCTGGGCGGCCAGGTGCGGGGCGAATTCGGCGAGCGCCTCGTCGGTGGCCTCCTTCAGGTCCGGACGGGGATCGCTGACGTGAACGGTGAGGCCGTGTGCGGCGAACAGTGCCGTCCAGGACAATCCGATGGTGCCCGCGCCGATCACGGCGGCGGTACGGAATGGGCGTGTCATCGCCCGTCCTCCTTCGCGTCGTTGAGGTGGTCGAAGACCGGCTCGACAGGGGCGGGGGCGATCACCCGCGGCCCGTCGAAAGGCCCGGACACATGGGATTCCGCCATCGCCTCTTCCTTTCGCGCTGCGTTTTGCCGTCCTGCCGTCCTGTCGTTTTGCCGTATCTGACACGCAACGCTAATCGGGAGGGCCGGCGGACGGAATCATCAAACCGGGAACGGCGACGTGACCGCAGCGGTCACACCGCTTCGGAATTTTCCCGGCGGCGCTTTCTTTGAATTGATTGCCGCCGGCCAGGCGGCGGCGTCCGACGTGGGGCGATATTCGCGCTTCGGACCCCGGCCGCGAAATACCGGGGACCGTGTTCGCCTCGCCAGAATTCACGTAAGCCGAGTTTCCGCACCTGGTGCCGTACGAATTCGGGCGACGTCACGGGGATCGGACGCCGGCGGGCATGCCACCATCCGCGGATTGGCTCTCGACCTGGAACAGCGGTCCGGGGAGACTGCACATCTGCCGTACTGAAGGAGTTGTGATGCAGGTAGCCGTGGTCACCTTCGACGGGTTCAACGAACTCGACAGTTTCATCTCCGCCGCGCTGATCAACCGGTGCCGCAAGGACGGCCTGGAGGCCTTCATCACGACGCCGGCCCCGGTCGTCACGTCGATGAACGGCGTCGAGGTGAGCGGCCAGCGCCCCATGGAGTTCGTGACCGAGGCCGACGTCGTGCTGATCGGCAGCGGGGTGAAGACCCGCGACGTGGTCGCGGACGACCGGCTGATCTCCATGCTGCCGCTCGACCCCGCACGGCAGCTGATCGGTTCCCAGTGCTCGGGCGCGCTGGTGCTCGCGCGGCTCGGCCTGCTGGAGGGCATGCCGGTGTCCACGGACATGAAGACCCGGCCCTTCGCCGAAGCCCTCGACGTCACCGTGCTGGACGCCCCGTTCCACGCGGAGGGGAACATCGCGACGGCCGGCGGTTGCCTGGCGTCGCAGTATCTGGCCGCCTGGGTCATCGCCCGCACGCTCGGTGAGGACGCGGTACGGGAGGCCTTCGGCTACGTGGCTCCGGTCGGCGAGTACGAGGAGACCGTCGAGCGCGCCCTGCGCGCCGTCCACGCGGGCGAGGCCGCACTGCGCTGACGGCCCCTCGGCCGTTCAGGCGGCGTCCGTGACGCCCGTCTCCGCGCACGCGGCGGCGAAGCGCCGGACGCCGTCGGCGATCTCGTCGGTGCCGGTCGTGTCGGCGAAACTGAGGCGGACGTACGGGGCCGGGGCCTCGGCGGCGAAGTAGGGGCGGCCGGGGGCGACGGCCGTGCCCGCGCGCAGGCTTGCGGCGGCGAGCGCGGTCTCGTCGGTGCCGTCGGGGAGGCGGAGCCAGAACTGGTAACCGCCGCTGGGTGCCCGGACGGCGGCGGCAAGGGCGGGCAGATGGCGGTGGAGGGCGGCGAGCATCGCGTCACGGCGCTCGTGCAGGCCCGCGGAGACCGCGCGCAGGTGGCGCGGCCAGGCGGGGGCGCCGACGAGTTCGAGGGTCGCCTCCTGAAGCGGCCGGGGCACGAAGAAGCTGTCGACGACCTGGATCGCGCGCAGGCGTTCCATGACCGGCCCGCGGGCGACGAGTGCGCCGACCCGCAGGCTGGGCGCGGTCGGCTTGGTCAGCGACGTGACATGGACGACGGCGCCGTACGGGTCGTCTGCGACGAGCGGCGGCGGGAGCGGCCCTCCGTGGCCGAGGCGGCGCGCGAAGTCGTCCTCGATGACGAACGCGCCGGCGGCATGGGCGATCTCGGTGACGCGGCGCCGCCGGCCGGCGGCGAGCACGGTACCGGTCGGATTCTGGAACAGCGGCTGGCAGAAGAAGACCCGGGCGCCGGTCGCGGCGAAGGCCTCGGCCAGCAGGTCGGGCCGAACGCCGTCGTCGTCCATGGGCACCGGTACGGGGCGCAGTCCGGCGGCGCGGGCGACCGCCAGGGCGCCCGGGTAGGTCGGCGACTCCACGAGCACCGGGGCGCCGGGCGGCGCGAGGGCACGCAGCGCGGTGGTGAGCGCGGCCTGTCCGCCCGCGGTGACCAGGACGTGGGCGGGACCGAAGTCGCCGCCGGGGCCGCCTGCCTCGCGTGCGAACCAGGCGCGCAGCGCGGTCAGCCCCTCCAGCGGGGGCCGCTCCCATGCGCCGGGACGGCGGGCGGCGCGGGCGAGGGCGGCGCCGAGTGCCTGCTCGGGCTGGAGGGAGGGGTGCAGGTAGCCGCCGTTGAAGGCGATGACGCCCGGCGGCGGCACCGCGAGGCTGGTGGTGACCCCGGAGGCGTCGACGACCCGCGGCGCGGGTTCGCCGTGCTGTTCCTCGGCCGTGAGGGCCACCTGCTGCCAGGAGGTGTCGGCGGCGTGGGCCTCCCCGGTCCTTTCGTGCGCACGGTAGGCACCGGCGCCGGGTCGGGTGACCACGAGCCCTTCGGCGGCGAGGGCGGCGAGGGCGCGGGAGACGGTGACCGGGGAGACGCCGAACCGTTCGACCAGGGCACGGCTGGACGGCAGCTTCTCACCCGGAGAGTAGCGGCCCAGCTCACCGCGGAGGGATTCTGCGAGATTGCCAGAACTGCTACCGTCATTCATGACAGCACATAATAGCGCTACTACTCCCGCGCCGATAGCGGTCGACGGGCGCCTGACACCCCGTGGCACGGCTCTCGGCGGCACCGTCCTGGCCGGCCTCGGTGTCGTCGCCTTCTCCCTCACCTTCCCCGCCACCCACTGGGCGCTGGCCGGCTTCGGCCCCTGGACGACGGCGACGGTCCGGGCCGTCCTCGCGGCCGCCGTCGCGGGTGTGTGCCTGGCCGTGGAGCGCGCGCCGCTGCCGGAGCGGCGCCACTGGGCGGGGCTCGCGGTCGTGGCGGCCGGGGTCGTACTGGGTTTCCCGCTGCTCACGACGCTGGCGCTGCGCACGACGGGCACGTCGCACGCCGCTGTCGTCGTCGGCGCGCTGCCGCTGGTCACCGCCGCGCTCGCCGCCGTGCGCGTGGGAACGCGGCCCTCCCCGCTGTTCTGGACCGCGGCCGTCGCGGGCGGTGCGATCGTGGTGGGGTTCGCGCTGTGGCAGGGCGGGGGCACGCCGACGACCGGCGACCTGTTCCTCTTCGCGTCGCTCGTGGTGTGCGCGGCGGGCTATGTGGAGGGCGGGCGGCTGGCCTCCGTGATGCCGGGCCGGCAGGTGATCGGCTGGGCGCTCGTAGGGGCGCTGCCGCTGACCGTGCCCGCGGCGGTGGTCTCGCTGTCCGCGGAGACGCCGCACGCGGACGCCCAGGCGGTCGCCGGGCTGGTGTGGGTGTCGCTGGTGTCGCAGTTCCTCGGGCTGATGGTCTGGTACCGCGGGATGGCCGCGATCGGCGTCGCCCGCGCCAGCCAACTGCAATTGGCACAGCCGCTGCTGACGCTGGTGTGGGCGGCCGCGCTGCTGGGCGAGGACCTGGGGGCGCTGACCGCGCCGGCGGCGGTGGCGGTGCTCGTGTGCGTCGCCGTGACGCAGCGTGCCCGCGGCTGACCCCGTGCCGCGCCCCCCTATGCCCCCATGCGCGGGGGTTCGCGCCGCCGGGCGGGGGCATCCTCCGGTGAGGAGCCGAAGGGGGGTCGGGTCATGCACGGACCACCGCTGGTGGCCTGGCTGCTCGTGGCGCTGGGCGCGGCGACGGGTGCCTACTGCCTGGTGCGCACACGGCCGGGCTGCCCGGGTGCGGCGCGCAAAGAACGTGAAGAACGCGAAGAACGGAGCGTGGCACGCGCCGAGGCGCTGATGGGCGTGGGCATGGCGGTCATGGCGGTGCCGGTCTCGGTCCTGGACCAGCCGTCGTGGGCGGCGGCCGTCCTCGCGCTGGTCTTCGGTGTGGCGGCGGTGCGCTCACTGCTGCTGGCTCGGCACCACGCGCACCACCGGCACCACGCGGTGGGCGCGGCCGCGATGGTCTACATGGCCGCCGCGATGGAGGGCGCAGGCGGGTCGGCGCACGCGGGGCACGGCGCGATGGGCGCGCCTTTGCTGACCGGGCTGCTGCTGGTGTACTTCGCGGTCTACGTGCTGGCCGCGGGCGTGCGCCTGGTGTCCGTTCCGGTCGCGTCGGCGACGGGAGCGGCCGGGGCCACGCGCGCGGTCGCGGTGCGGCACGCGCCCGAGCTCGCCTCGGCGTGCCGGGTGTCGATGGCCATCGGGATGTTCGCCATGCTCTTGACGCTGTGAGGCGTACGTCACTTTAGGGCGCGGCAGCGTACCGAGGGCCCGCGGCGCCCTCATAGTGTGGCGCTATGACGGTCCCGTTGGTGCTGCTGCTGCTCGGTGCGATGGCGGCGGCCGCGGCGCCGCGACTGCTGACCCGGGCCGGCTGGCCGGAGCGCGAACCCGTCCTGGCCCTGTGGGTGTGGCAGTGCGTGGTCGGCGCGGTGCTCCTGTGCTGCTTCCTGGCGATGGCGCTGACCGCGTCCGCCGCGTGGGAGTGGCTGCGCGGTGGGCTGTTCGCGTTCGCGCCGAGCGGGGTGGTGGAGGCGTACGGGCTCTCCGCCTACGGTCCGTGGGCGGGGTATCTGGCGGTTCTGCTGGCCTGCGGCGGCGCCTGGACGGCCGCCATGCTCGCCCGTGAGATCCGCACCGCGCGCGCCCGCCAGCGGAGGCGGCGCGCCGAACTGCGGGTGCGTTCGCCGCGGCTGCCCGGCGAGGCGGCGGCCTCCGGGGAGCGGCTGGTCGTCTTGGAGGACGAGCGGCCGGAGGCGTGGTGGCTGGCCGGCCAGCGGCCGCAACTGGTCATCACCACCGCCGCCCTGCGCCGTCTGAAGGGTCGTCAACTCGACGCCGTCCTCGCGCACGAGCAGGGACACGCCCGGGCCCGGCACGACGTACTGCTGCACTGCGCGGGCGCCCTGGCGGCGGGCTTCCCGCAGATCCCGGTCTTCGCGGGCTTCCGCCACCAGGTGCACCACCTGATCGAACTGGCCGCCGACGACATCGCCTCGCGCCGCTTCGGCGGGCTCACGACGGCCCTCGCACTGGTCGAACTCAACGAGGACCGGGGGGTGTTCGGGCCCGGGTCCGCCCCGCACGGCCATCTGCCCGGCCGCGTCAGCCGGCTGCTCGACCCGGCGCCGCGGTTGTCCCGGCTCGGCCGCGCCCAGGCCTCCGCCTGCGCCCTGCTCATCCCGTTCGTGCCGCTGCTCGTCGCGTTCGGCCCCGGAATCGGCGCCGCGTTCACGTAATCTCGGGCGCATGCACGCCCCACCCGCCCCCGTTGTCACCCGGGGTGGCGGCCCGCGCACCGTGTGCCTGCGGTACTGCGCCGCGACGGCTGCCGTCTTCCTGCTGCTCCTCGCGCTCGTGGCGGGGCGGTGGGGCCCGCTGGTGGTGGCCGACCGGGATGTCGTCGTCGCGTTCCACTCCTTCGGGGTCCGTCACCCCGGCTGGACGCGGGTCAACCTCGTGCTGACGGACCGGGTCTGGGACCCGGCGACCCTGCGCGCCCTGATGGCCGCCTGCATCCTGTGGCTCCTGTGGCGGCGGGCCGGGCGGCAGGCGCTGTGGCTCGCCGTGTGCGGCATCCTGGGCTGGGTCCTCCAGCAGGCCGTCAAGGCGGCCGTGGGGCGACCGCGCCCCCACTGGCCGGACCCGCTCGACACGGCCGGCTACGCGGCCTTCCCGTCGGGGCACGCCATGACGGCCGCCATCGCCTGCGGGGCGCTGCTGTGGCTGTTCCTCCTGCGCCACCCACGAGCCGGGACCCCGTGGCGCGTCATCGCCTGGCTCCTCGCCGCGGTCTCCGTCGCCGGTGTCGGCCTCACCCGGATCTACCTGGGCGTCCATTGGCCCAGCGACGTCGTCGGCGGCTGGCTGCTCGGCGCGGCCGTCCTCACGGGGACCGCGGCGCTCTGCGAGCCCTGGCGCACACCGGCACCGCCGCTCCGCGGCCTGGACGTCTGACGCGGCGCGCGGCGTCCTGCGCGCCTACGGTGGAGAGTGGAAGGGGCGGGCACACGACCTCGGTCCGTGGGCGCCCGCGGTCCCGACGCCAGGGAGCACCACATGTCGCGCGAATCCAACCTCTCCATCCTGGAGCACTTCGGCTCGGCGGTGAACGACGGCCGGCTCGCCGATATCGACTCCTATGTGGCACCCGCCTCCGTCGACCACGACCCGGCGCCGGGGCAGGTCCCGGGCCCCGAGGGCTACGAGGGGATGTTCGCCGCGATGCGGACGGCCTTCCCCGATCTGCACATCGATGTCGAGCACGTCCTGACCACCGACGACGAGATCGCCTTCGCGTACACCGTCACCGGGACCCACCTCGGCGAGCTGATGGGCCACCCGCCGACCGGCCGCACGGTGAGCTACCGCGGCATGCAGATCAGCCGCGTCGAGGACGGCAAGCTCGTCGAACGCTGGGGCAGCAGCGACGAACTCGGCATGCTGCGGCAGCTCGGCCTCGCGGACTGACCGCGGGACGGCAACCGGCCGGAAAGCCGCGGTTCGGCGCCGCGTGGCAGGCCCGTGAACTCTCCGCCGGGCGCGTCGGGGAGGATGCCGGGCATGAGCATCAAGGGATTCATGTTCGACTTCTCCGGGACGCTGCTGCGCGTGGAACCTACGGAGAGCTGGTTGCGTGCCGTCGTGTCGGAGCGCGGCATCCCCCTCGGCGAGGGGGAGTTGACGGCGTACGCGGAGCGCCTGGAGCGGGTCGGCGCGCTGCCGGGCGGCATAGCGCCGGAGCGCGTGCCCGATCATCTGGCCGAGGTCTGGGGCGAGCGGGACCTGTCGGCCGATCACCACAGGGCCGCGTACACGGGCCTCGCGCGGGAGGCCGGACTGCCGTGGGACGGGATCCATGACGCGCTGTACGAGCGGCACATGCGGCCGGAGGCGTGGGCGCCGTACCCGGACACCGCTCAGGTGCTGCGTGAACTGCGGCGGCGCGGGGTGCCGGTGGCCGTGGTGAGCAACATCGGGTGGGACCTGCGGCCGGTCTTCCGTGCGCACGGACTGGACGGGCTCGTGGACGTCTTCGTGCTGAGTTACGAGCACGGGGTGCAGAAGCCCGATCCGCGGCTGTTCGAGACCGCCTGCGAGGCGCTGGGGCTGCCGCCGGAGCGCGTCGCCATGGTGGGCGACGACCGGCGGGCGGACGGCGGTGCCGCGGCACTGGGATGCACGGTGCATCTGGTGGACCATCTGCCGGTGGAGCGGCGCCCGGCCGGGCTGCTGCCGGTGCTGGAACTGACCGGCTGACGGGGTCGCGGCCGTGACCCGGCGGTCCCCCGCGCCGCCGGGTAACGGCTCGAACCCCGCGTTCGCGCCCGAGCACGCGGCTCGCGCGGAACGGACCCCGAGTACATTGGCCCGGAGCCAGTCAACGCAGGAGTAAAGCATGTCCCCTCGGCGACCGTCGGTCAACGAAGAGATGCGCCGTCGTTCCCGGGAGCGCCTCTTACGGGCGACCGTCGAGCTGGTCGAGGAACGCGGCTACGAGGCCACGACCCTCGGCGACATCGCCGACCGGGCCGGGACGGCGCGCGGGCTGGTCTCGTACTACTTCCCGGGCAAGCGCCAGTTGCTGCAGACGGCCGCCCACCGCCTGATGCACACCGAGCTGTCCGCGGCGCTGGAACGGCAGCCGGCCACCACCGACGGACGCGAGCTGCTCGCCCGGGCCGTCGACAGCGTGCTGGGGCTCCCGGTGCGGTTCCCCGTACTGATGCGCGCGCACATGGCCGGCATCCTCCAGACGGCCGGCTTCAGCGAGTGCGCCGAGCGGCAGCGCCTGGCGGAACTGCTGCGGGGCGCTGTGGAGGCGTGGGGCTCGCCGGACCCCGAACACGACTACCGGATGCTGCGGGCGCAGTTGATGGGCGGGGTCTTCGCCCAGCTGATCCCGGGCGCGGCGATGCCGCTGCCCCATCTGCGGGCCGAGCTGTTCCGGCGCTACGGGCTGGACTGGGGGCTCGGCGTGCCGCCGGATGACCCCGGAGGGGTGGCATCCGGCGGCACGTCACTGTGCGACCCCGGTCAGCGGTAGTCGGGCTGGGACTGCGCGTTGAGCTCGGCGAGCCGGATGCCGCGGGCGCTGTCGGTGCGCCGGTCGGAGATCCGCAGGACGTCGAAGCCCTTGGCGATGTCGTTCGAGTAGATGTAGCCGTTGTAGTAGTACGCGCTCCACGAGCCGCCGACCGCGAGGGTGTCGGCGGACAGCGGGCCGCGCTCGAAGAAGCCGATCTCGCGGGGACGCGAGGAGTCGGTGAAGTCCCAGACGGAGACGCCGCCCTGGTACCAGGCCTGCACCATGATGTCGCGGCCCTTGGCCGGGATGAGCGAGCCGTTGTGGGCGACGCAGTTCTCGGTGTCCGCCTGCATGCGCGGGATCTTGTAGTAGCTGCGGAAGACGAGCTTCTCGTGACCGTGCTTGCGGACGATGTCGTAGATGCCGTCGGCGCCGCGCTGCGGACCGATCAGCGCGTTGCACTCGGCACCGCCGCCACCGCCGAGTTCGTCGGTGAAGACGACCTTGGTGCCGCGCTCGTTGAAGGTCGCCGAGTGCCAGAACGAGAAGTTGACGTTGTCCTGGACGCGGTCGATCACCTTCGGGCGCAGGGGATCGGAGATGTCCATCAGGATGCCGTCACCCATGCAGGCACCGGCGGCGAGCCGCAGCTTGGGGAAGGCCGTGATGTCGTGGCAGCCGGTCGTCTCGCTCACCCGCGCCTGGGTGTCGGTGGGCGGGATGCCCGGGTTGCCGCCGTCCGGGAAGAGCACGGGGAAACCGGCGAGGGAGGCGTTCTCGGGGTGCGAGCGGGGGATCTTCACGACGGAGATGCCGTCGTGCGGGGGCTGGCAGTCGGGGAAGGACGCGCTGGGCGCGTACGAGGAGACGTACACGAACAGGTCGCGCTTGCCCGGCACCAGGGTGTGGGTGTGGGAGCCGCAGTTGGTCTCGACGGCGGCGACATAGCGCGGGTTGGCCTTGTCGCTGATGTCGAAGACCTTGATGCCCTCCCAGGATGCCTTGTCACTGGCGGGCTGGGTCGTGCTCGCGCAGGAATTGTCCGAGCGCGAGGAGTCGGTGGACAGCACCAGCAGGTTCCCGGACACCGAGATGTCGTTCTGCGAGCCGGGGCACAGGACCTGGCTGACGACCTTGGGGCTGCTCGGGCGGCTGATGTCGTAGACGACGAAGCCGTCGTAGTTGCCCGCGAAGGCGTACTTGCCCTGGAAGGCGAGGTCGGAGTTGAAGCCGGCCAGGGACTGCTTGGGGATGTTCACCAGATGGTCGACGTTGGCGCTGGTCACGACCTCGTCGACGCCGGGTATGGCGCCGTCGGCGGTCGCCGGCGCCGCGGCCGCGAGGCCGAACAGCATGACCGCCGCGGCCACGAGGGCCGCAAGGCGTCTGGGGCGGGCGGGGTTGGTGCCTAAACGCGTCACCGCGTCCTCCAAGGTGTCCGTTCAAGATGAAACGATGAAACAACCAAGCCGAAGTATGCACTTTTCATGCCCGCGTCAAAAGATGCACAATGAGGCAGTGCTCGCTACCCGCCGTGCAGTCTTAGTGCTGCTTCCGCTGTCCCTGGCCGCCTCGATGCTCGCGCTGACCGGATGCGACGGGGGTGGTGGTGACGACGCCAAGGCCGCCGCTCCGTCGGTCATCGCCCCGGGCCGGCCCGGTGAGGACGCGGCCACCCTGTCCGCGGACGAGGCCGCCAAGGCCCGGCCGGACGACACCCCCAACGCCGCCGACCTGGCCTACACGAAGAACATGATCGCCCACCATGAGCAGGCGCTGGTCATGACCGCGTACGCGGACACCCGCGCGTCCGGCACCAAGGTGCGCGCCCTGGCCGCCCGGATCGACGCCGCCCAGGGCCCGGAGATCAAGGCCATGGCCGCCTGGCTCAAGGAGAACGGCGGCGCGTCACCGGACGCCGGTCACGACCACGACCACGACCACGCGTCGATGCCGGGTATGGCGACCCCCGCGCAGCTGGCCGAACTACGTGCCGCCAAGGGCCCGGCCTTCGACCGGCTCTTCCTCCGGCTGATGATCGCCCACCACGAGGGGGCGGTCACCATGGCGACGGAGGTGCTGTCCGGGGGACGCAACGTCCAGGTGGGCGAATGGGCGAGCGAGGTGATCGCGCAGCAGACCGCGGAGATCGGCCGGATGCGGTCCTTGACGTGACCCGGACCGACCCGGCCTGACCGACCCGACTCGACCTGACCGACCCGCTCGAACAGACCCGGCCTGACTCGAACTGACCGGCCGGCCCCCGCACCGGCCGGACATCCCGCGCCGCGACACGCCTGCGCCGGCCTGCCTGGGCCGGTGCGCGGTGCGATGCTGGAAGTGCCCGGCCGCTCCGGCCGTCGCCTCGACGTGGAGGAGGCGCCTGTGCTTCGCATCGCCGTCGTCGGATCAGGTCCCAGCGGGGTGTACACGGCGGAGGCCCTGGCCCGCCAGGAGTCGGTGCCGGGGGTCGCGGTGGACGTGCTGGACCGGCTCCCCTGCCCGTACGGCCTGGTCAGGTACGGTGTGGCACCCGACCACGAGAAGATCAAGTCCCTGCAGGGCAATCTGCGGGGCGTCCTGGAGGACCCACGGGTCCGCTTCCTGGGCAATGTGACCGTCGGCGCCCCCGGCCTGCCCCCCGAGCGCCTGCTGGACCTGTACCACGCGGTGGTCTACTGCGTCGGCGCCGCCACCGACCGCCACCTCGGTGTCCCCGGCGAGGACCTGCCGGGCAGCTTCTCCGCGACGCGCTTCGTGGCCTGGTACAGCGCGCACCCGGACGAGGCCCCGGACGAGTTCCTGCTCAGCGCGCGGTCCGCCGTCGTCGTCGGCGTCGGCAACGTCGCCGTGGACGTCGCCCGCATCCTGGCGCGCGGCGCGGCCGAGCTGCGCAGCACGGACGTTCCCGAGGCGGCCCTGCGTGCCCTGGAGAACAGCCAGGTCACCGACGTCCACATGGTCGGCAGGCGCGGGCCCTCGCAGGCGAAGTTCACCACCAAGGAACTGCGCGAGCTGGGCGCACTCGCCGACGCGGACGTGCTCGTACGGGAGGACGAACTCGCGCTCGATCCCGCCTACGCCGATCCGCAGGCACTGCCGGCGGCGGCCCGGCGCAATGTCGAGGTGCTGCGCGGCTGGGCCGGGCGCCCGCCCGCCGGGCACCGGCGCCGCATCCATCTGCGCTTCTTCCTGCGGCCGGCTGCGCTGCTGGGCGAGGACAAGGTGGCGGGCGTGCGCTTCGAGCGGACGCTGCCCGACGGACAGGGCGGGGTGCGCGGCACCGGCGGGTTCGAGGACATCGACGCGCAGCTGGTGCTGCGCTCGGTCGGCTACCGCGGTGTGGCCATGGAAGGGCTGCCCTTCGACGAGGGGCTGGGCATCGTCCCCAACGAGGAGGGCCGGGTCCTGCGGGACGGCAGGCGGTCGCCGGGCGAGTACGTCGCCGGATGGATCAAGCGCGGGCCGACCGGTGTGATCGGCACCAACCGGCCGTGCGCCAAGGAGACGGCCGCGGCCCTGCTCGCGGACGCCGGCGTGCTGCTGGCGCGCGGCGAACTGCCCGCGGACCCCCTGGAGGGGCTGCGCGCGTCGGGCCAGTGTCCGGTGGAGTGGTCGGGCTGGGAGGCGATCGAGGCCGCGGAGGCGGCGCTCGGCCGGTCCCTGGACCGGTCGACGGTCAAGATCCCCGACTGGGCGGGCCTGCTGGCGGCGGCGTCCGGGAGCCCCGGGTGACACCCCGGCAACGCGCCGGAAATCGCCAGACCTTCTCCGGTCCCTAGGGTCGCGGGCAGCCGTCCCGACGGCACAGCCGCTCATTCGCGCCGCGTCCGAGGAGCCCCCCATTGGTGACGACGTCACGCCCCCCGGTCCATCCCGTCGACGAAGTCCTGCCGCCCACCCGGCTCGCGGCGTTCGGCCTGCAGCACGTGCTGGCGATGTACGCGGGCGCGGTGGCGGTGCCGCTGATCGTGGGCGGCGCGCTGAAGCTGTCACCGGGCGACCTCGCGTACCTGATCACGGCGGATCTGCTGATCTGCGGCATCGCCACCCTGCTGCAGTGCGTCGGCTGGTGGCGCTTCGGCGTACGGCTGCCGATCATGCAGGGCTGCACCTTCGCCGCGGTCTCCCCCATGGTGCTGATCGGCCAGGACGGCGGACTGCCCGCGATCTACGGCTCGGTGATCGTCGCAGGGCTGGCGATCATCCTGCTGGCCCCCGTCTTCGGGCGGCTGCTGCGCTTCTTCCCGCCCGTGGTGACGGGCACCGTGATCCTGGTCATCGGGCTGAGCCTGCTGCCGGTGGCGGGCAACTGGGTCGCGGGCGGGGCCGGTTCGGCCGACTTCGGAGCGCCGCGCAACATCGGTCTGGCGGCCGCCGTGCTGCTCGCGATCCTGCTGATCCAGCGCTTCGCACCGGGCGTCCTCGCCCGCGTCGCCGTGCTCGTCGGCGTCGTGCTGGGCACGGCGGCGGCCGTGCCGCTCGGCTTCACCGACTTCGGCGCGGTCGGCGACGCGGACTGGCTCGGCATCAGCACGCCCTTCCGCTTCGGCACTCCGGTCTTCCAGGGCGCCGCCGTGGTCTCCATGCTCGTCGTGGCGCTGGTGGCGATGACCGAGACGACCGGTGACATCATCGCCGTCGGCGAACTGACGGGCCGGACGGTCGAGCCCGGCCGGCTCGCGGACGGGCTGCGCGCGGACGGCGTGTCCACCGTGCTGGGCGGGATCTTCAACACCTTCCCGTACACCGCCTACGCGCAGAACGTGGGCCTGGTGGGGCTGACCCGCGTGCGCAGCCGGTGGGTGGTGGCCACCGCGGGCGGCATCCTGGTCCTGCTCGGGCTGCTGCCGAAGCTGGGCGCGGTGGTCGCCGCGATTCCGGCACCGGTGCTGGGCGGCGCGGGGCTGGTGATGTTCGGGACGGTGGCCGCGAGCGGACTGCGCACGCTGACCACGGTCGACTTCCACGGCAACGCCAACCTGATGGTCGTCGCGGTGTCCCTGGCGGTGGGGCTGCTGCCGGTGGGCGTGCCCACGGTGTACGAGAGGTTCCCCGACTGGTTTAGGACGGTGATGGACAGCGGCATCAGCGCGGGCTGCGTGACCGCGATCGCGCTCAACCTGCTCTTCAACCACCTGCCGGGCAGCGGTGTACGCCCGGCAGGGGAGCCCGGGGAACGCGGCGCGTAGGCGATCGGAGACGGATCGGGGTCCCCGTCGGCGGTGACGCCGGCGGGGACCCGTTCACGCCGTCAGCCTGCGTCAGCCGTCGGACTCTGCCGACGGGATGTAGGCGCCCGGCACGTCGTCCGGCGCGTAGACCGTGCTCTCGCCGGGGTAGGGCGTCTTCCAGTTGTGCGTCTGGTACCACGTGAAGTGGTCCATCTGCGCGGGGTTGGCGAAGTCGGGAACGGCGTTGGGACCGGTCAGACGCTGCTTGGACTTCCACACGTTCCACTGCGCGGCGAGCGCCCGCTTGTCAGCGGGCACCTTCACGGACGTCGGCGCGGGCGCCGCCTCGGGATCCTGCGGCGCAGGGGTGTCCGGGCCGCAGGAGGGCTGGGTGCTCAGGCCGAGGGTCAGCGAGGTCCGGTTGGGCAGCGTGGTGAACGGCGTGTAGTCGGGCTTCTTGGTGAACGCCGTGACCATCGGGGTGGCCGCGCTGTCCTTCTGGTTCATCGGGTCGATCCCGAGGATCTGCTCGATGGTGCGGATCATCGTGATCTGCGAGTAGTACCGGTTGTCGACGGTGCCGTGCTGGGCCCAGGGACTGATGATCTGGATCGGGGCACGGTGACCGTCGACGTGGTCGAGGCCCGCCTGCGAGTCGTCCTCGACCACGAAGACGGCCGAGTCCTTCCAGTACTCGCTGTGCGAGATCTTGTCGACCATCCGGCCGACCGCGAGGTCGTTGTCCGCCACCTGCGCGGCCGCGTTGGCCGGACCACCGGTGTGGTCGTTGGACAGCCAGAACATGTTCAGGTTCGCAGGACCGTCCTTCTCGAAGTCCTGCTCCCAGATCTGCTCCTTGTAGATGTCCGGGACGCTGGTGTCGAACAACGGGAAGCCCGGCACCGACACCTTGTTGAGCGACGGTATCGCCGAGCCCGTCTGAATCGGGTAGGCGGTCTTCGCCCCGGTCGCCTGCATGTTCTTGGTGTCGCAGTACAGGTTCTGCCAGGTCGCGCCGGCCGGCTTGCTCTCCACCGACTGGAACTCGCCGAAGTCCTTCACGGACTTGCCGGCCGCCTGGGCGCCGGTCCAGATGAAGCCGGACTTCTGGTGGCCGAGAGCGTCGTTCTCGGTGTCGTAGCTGCGCGTGTACTCGCCGGCCGAGGACTCGGTGTACTCCGGATCGTCGGCCTGCATCAGCCAGTTGTGGCCCTCGGCGGAGTTCGTACCGATGTCGTACGTGTTGTCGTACAGCCCGAACTGGCGGGCCAGCGCATGCTGGTTCGGCGTCACGTTCTCGCCGAACTGCGTCAGCGACGGGTCACCGATGCCCTGCGGCATGTCACCGAAGATCTGGTCGTACGTCCGGTTCTCCTTGACGATCAGGAAGACGTGCTTGATCGTCGAGGGCTCACCGAGCCGCGCGGGGACCGGCACCGGCTTCTTGTGCCCCTTGTCCTTGCCCTTGCCCTTGGCCGACGTGACCGAGCCGCGGGTCCATCCGTTCTGCTTGAACACCTTGGCGGTCTGGGACCTGACGGCGCTGTCGTCCGGCAGCGTGAACCGCGTCAGGCTCGACGTCGTGTCGTGCGTGCCGTGCCCGGCGCTGTCGGTGGGGCGGCGCGCGTCGATGCCACGGGTGTTGGAGACGATCACCTCCTTGCCCACGGTGGCGATCTCCGCGGGGAAGTAGTCCGTCGGCAGCAGGCCGACGTAACTCACGGGTTCCTGGGGTGATTTGTACCGGTACACGGCGACCGCGTCGGCACGCCCGAGCGTCACCAGGAGGTGCCCGTCGGCGGTGAGCGTCACCGCGTCGGGCTCGTAGCCCACCGACGCCTCCGGCCACGGCTGGGTGGCGATGGTCTGCACGACCCTGTTCTTGCGGGTGTCGATCACCGACACGTTGTTGTCTGCGGTGTTGGTGACGAAGACCACGCCGTTCCTGGCGTACACCGCGGTCGGGTGCAGACCGACGTCGATGCTCCCGACGGCGGCGGAGGCGTCCGAGAGGTTGATGACGCTGACCGTGCCACTGGTGGTGGCACCGGTCTCCGGGTCGGCCGGCACCTGGGTGCCGTAGGAATTGATGGTGGTGTCGCCGGCCTTCGCCGGACGGCCGCCCTCGTTGCTGACGTAGAGCTTGTCGCCGACCATGGCCATGCCACGGGGGGCGTTGCCCACCGCCCAGGTCTGCTTGACGGTTCCGGTCGCCGCGTCGATGGCGACCACCCGGTTCTGTCCGTTGACCGCGGAGTACACGGTGGAGCCGTCGGCCGAGAACACCGCCGCGCCCACCAGCGCCTGCTTGGAGCCATCGGCCGGTATGTTCACGGCTGTCGGGCTGGACAGCGTGCCGTCCGGGTTCACGATGAACTTGGTGTAGCCGCCTGCCTGGCCCAGCCACAGCTGCGAGCCGTCGGGCGAATAGGTCGGGCCCTCCTGGCCGACAGCACCGCTGCTGATGCGCAGGTCGTCCTTGGCGTTGGTGCCGACCTTCTGCTTCAGCTGCCCGGTCTTGAGGTCCATGATGACCAGCGCCGCGTCGCCGTCGGTGACCGAGGCCGCGAGGTGGCTGCCGTCCGGGCTGACCGTGGACGACATGATCTTGCCGTCGTTGATGACGGTGCGGCTGCCGTACGGAGCGATGTACTGGTCGCTGGAGACGACCTGGCCGTCGGCGGTGGTCTGGCCGACCTGCTGGGTGCCGAACTGGCCGGTCTGAGCAACGGCGGTGCCCGTGACGGCGAGGGCGACCGCGATTCCCGCCGTCACCACGGTGGTCCGGCGGCCGACACGCCTGCCGAGAATGCTGATCTGTTCCTTCTCGGCAGTCCGTCGCTGTCGTGTTACCTGCATGGAACTATCCCTTCGAGGAGTCGAGCAGTTCGACATTGCCGTCGAACTGCCACAGGGGGTTCGGCACGTCCCCCGTCCCGGTGCGCACCAGGAAGTAGCCGTTGACCTCCTTCGGTCCATCGCCATCGGCCATGAACCGTCCGTCCGCGGTGATGTCGAGTTGGTAGATGGCCGAGCCCGCGGCCTGGACGCCGGGGAGATGCCAGGAGACGACGCAGCGCCAGTCGTTGCCCGGTCCCTCGGGCACGACCCTGGAACTCCCCTTGTCGCACGTCGCCGTCGCCTTGAGCTGCGCTTCGGTGACGGCGGGCCGGTTGAGCTGCCGGGTCTGAATGCGGTAGAGGTGGGCGAATGCCGTGGCGACCGAGCGCTGCACCTTTTCCTGCTCGATCCCGGAGCCGGTGGCTCCGGTCGACACGGCGACGACCGGGACCGTCACCGCGAGCAGGCCGACGAGCGGCAGCAGCCCGACGGTGACCGCGCGGCGCCCCGAGCCGTCGTAGTTGACGTTGGTGAAGTCGCGCCGCAGGAAGAGCACATAGGCCAGCACCGTCGCGAGCACGGCCCACACCAGGCTGACCATGACGCCGATCAGCAGAGGGCCCAGCTGTTCCGGGGTGGTGAACAAACCGTTCCAGGAGATGTAGGCGTAGCCGGGCAGGGCGAGGCGCACGGGTACGGGCAGCGGCAGCATCTGGGCCAGCTGCATCACCAGCGCGACCAGAGTGGGCAGCAGCAGTCCCATCGGGGAACGCCCGAGCGAGACGGATCCCAGGAGACCGATCGCGGCGAGGGCCAGGGTCGGGGCGAGGGCGCAGACCCAGGCGAGCAGCACCCTGACGGCGGTGTCCCCGGGCGCCAGCAGATGTCCGTCCAGGCCGACCAGCGGCTGGTTGCCGACCGCCAGGAGCCCGCCGATCGTGCTGGAGACGGCCATCCCGGCCACAAGGAGCAGGATGACGGTGAGGCTTGCCAGTGCCTTCGAAACGAAGATCCGCCGGGGTGATCGGACCGCCACGAGCAGGTGGCGCCAGGTGCCGAGCCGGTCCTCGGACGCGAAGACGTCGCCGGCGACCAGCGAGGTCAGCAGCGGGAGCGCCCATGTGCCCGCGAAGCCGAGCACGACCAGGGGGCCGGCCCAGCCCGTGGCGAGCATCCAGCGGCCGAAGAGGGTGTCGACAGGCAGTGTGCTCTGCTGGCCCACCGCGGCGACGAAGAGTGCCGGCACGATCCAGCAGGCGAGGACCAGCAAGCGGATCCGCCACTGCGAAACCAGCTTGACCAGCTCGAATCGGTACCCGCGCGGCACTGTCACACGGCGAGCGCCGGCAAGGTTGTCCACGGCGATGGTCGCGGTCATCGGCCGGCCTCCTGCTGCTGCTCGGTCAGTGCGAGAAACGCCGCTTCGAGCGGCGACACCACTGGGGCGAGCTCGCGCACGGCGATGCCGGCGTGCACAAGGCCCGACACCAGTTCGTCGAGGGCGGGCACCATCGCGCGCACCACGAGCATCCCGGCGTCCTGCCGTGTCATGGCGCCGTCGACGATACGGATCCCGGACGTGTCGTCCGCGAGTCGGCGAGCGCCCTCCGGGTCGGAGGTCTGCAGCCGGTAGTCGAGTTCACTGTTCTCGGCGGCGAGCTTGCCGAGCGGACCGGAGAAGACGACCCGTCCGGTGGCGATGATGGTGACCTCGGAACACAGTGCCTCGAGGTCGTCCATGCGGTGGCTCGACATCACGACGCTGGTTCCGTCCGCCGCGAGCCGGGTGAGCACACCGTGCACGTGCTTCTTGCCCGCCGGATCGAGGCCGTTGGAAGGCTCGTCGAGCACGAGCAGCCGGGGCTTGGTGAGCAGGGAGGCGGCGAGTCCGAGCCGCTGGCGCATGCCGAGGGAGAATCCGCGGACCCGGTCGTCGGCGACGTCGGTCAGCCCCACCTGGTCGAGTGCGTCGTCGATACCCATCGTCCCCGCGTCGCGGCCACGGAGCGCGGCCAGCGCGGCGAGGTTCTGCCGGGCGGTCAGCGAGGGGTAGAGACCGGGCCCGTCGACGAACCCGGCCACACCGTCAGGGGCGTCGAGCGCGCGCCCGACCGGCGTACCCAGGATCTCGAGATGGCCGCTGTCGGCGACGGCCAGGCCCAGCAGGAGGCCGAGCAATGTCGTCTTGCCGGCGCCGTTCGGTCCCACCAAGCCGTGGATCTGGCCCTGCGTCACGTCCAGGTCGATCCCGTCGAGTGCGACCACGTCGCCGAATGACTTGGCGATCCGGCGAGCCCGGACTGCGGGGAGTGTGTCCATGAGTCCCTTCCTTCGAAAGCCCTCGGGACTGTAGGTGTGCCGTACAACGTTTGGCATGGACCCGGCTGAACGTTCGTGGAAGGGATCGTCAAGGAGTGGCAAGTTGTCGACACAAGCGGCCAGGAGTCAAAGCAGGTGCCGGGCAACGTTCCGGGCAGCACCTGGACGCGACGAGCAGTACGGCCCATGGGTCGCGCCATCCGGCAGCGGGCTCACGGGGGTCACACGGACGCCGGAGCGGGTCAAGGAAGGCGGCGTGGGCGCGGCAGGCCGCGCGTTCCCACCCCGAACGTCAGTGGCCCTGACGCCGAGGCGAAGCATGGAACCTCGAGCGTGAGCCCACAGCTCCGAGCGCGCCCAGGACGGGCACCTCGCGAAGTGGTGAAAGAGGCGAACGGTACCCGAGCGCCGCTAAGGAAGCTGCCAGTCGACCGGCTGCGCGCCCTGCTGGAGCAGGAGGTCATTGGCCCGGCTGAAGGGGCGCGAGCCGAAGAACCCGCGATCCGCCGACATCGGGGAGGGATGGGCCGATTCGATCGCCGGGAGGTCCCCGAGCAAGGGGCGCGCGTTCCGGGCGTCGCGGCCCCAGAGGATCGACACCATCGGCTTGCCGCGCGCGGCCAGGGCGCGAATGGCCTGCTCGGTCACTTCCTCCCAGCCCTTGCCGCGATGCGCCCCGGGGCTGCGCGGTGCGGTGGTCAACGCCCTGTTGAGCAGCAGCACTCCCTGCCGGGTCCACGGCGTCAGATCGCCGTTCGACGGCCGGGGCAGGCCGAGGTCCGACTGCAGTTCGCGGTAGATGTTCTCCAGGCTGCCGGGCAGTGAACGCACCTCCGCGGCGACGGCGAAGCTGTGCCCGATCGCCATCCCCGGCGTGGGATAGGGGTCCTGCCCGACGATCAGCACCCGCACCTCGTCGAAGGGCTGCTGAAAGGCCCGCAGCACGTGCTGTCCCGCCGGCAGATAGGTCCTGCCCGCCGCGATCTCCGCCCTCAGGAAGTCACCCATCGCCGCGATGCGTTCCGCCACGGGCGCGAGGGCCTCGGCCCACCGGGGTTCGACAAGCTCACTCAATGGTCGTGCTGGCACAGCCGTCACCCTACCGGCCCACACGGCCCCGCTCCCACCAGTGGCCGGGCAGCAGTGAGGGCGAGCACGTGGTTCGTGCTCGCCCTCGGTCACGCTGCTTCGCGTGTCAGACAGTCAGCTTCAGCCCTGTGCGGCGGGCACGACCTGGATGGTCTTGGAGGTCGTGATCGGTGCGAGGGAGGTGTCGTCGGTGTAGGCGCGCATCGAGTCGTTCGTCACCGTGACGGTCACCGAGCCGGCCTTCAGCGCGGTGAGGACACGGGTCTGCGGGTCGAGGATCGCGACCTTGCCCTTGCGGCGGGCATCGTCGATGGCGTCCTTGCCGGTACCGATCGCCAGGTTCGACGAACCGCTCCAGTGGACCGACATCGGGTACCGCAGCGGCACCACACGCGAACCCGTCCCCACACCCTGCGGCTGCACGATGCTGCCCGCCAACTGCGCGGTCTCCCCCGCCTCGACCGACTCGGGAGTGGTCAGCGTGATGGACTGCGCGAAGGCACGCACATCGGCCTGCAGCCACTGCTGACGCGCGTTACGGTGCGAGTCGACCGACCAGTCGACCCAGCCGGTGAAGCCACCACGGTCCGGCGTGCCGTAGGGGTCCTTGCCCGAGGACGGCAGCACCATGTACGGCACGCCCTCCAGGTGGTGGACGTTGGCGATCTGGGCGTGGGAACCGACCATGACGGCGCCCTTGCCGGAGTCGTCACGGAAGTCGGTCAGCAGGTTCTCGATCAGCGCGGCCTCGTCGCGGTCGCCGAGCTGGCTGGACTTGGTCTCCGCCGGGTCGTCCACCGGGTGGTGGGCGAACACCGCCACATTGTCCACCGACTTGTCGCTCTTGGCGTCCGCCAGAGCCTGCTGCAGCATCGGGAGCTGGTCCCAGGCGGTGCTGCGCAGCGAGCCGACGGAGCTGGCGAGCAGGATGAACCGGGTGCCCTTGTGGTCGAAGGTCCGGTAGGGCTTGCCGAACTCGGCGGTGAAGTTCGTCAGGTCCTGCTGGACGTTGTTCAGGCCGTAGGACTCGTGGTTGCCCGGCACGTAGTAGCACGGGATGGAACCGGCCGCCGGGTCCGGGGTGCTGTCCGCGGCGGGCTCCTGGCCGACCGG
>NZ_JBHXSO010000040.1:0-8819 GCF_042714775.1 Streptomyces sp. NPDC058691
ATGATTTGGTGGTGGAGGGTGCGGCGGGCGGCGCCGGTCCTCTGGGTGCCCCGGGTGGTGGGGCGGCGGGGGCGTGGGGCGGGGTGGGGGGCCCCGCCCCCCCCGGCGCACCAGCCGACCCCGCCCGGGGTGTGAGGAAACGACGACCCACCAGCGGCCCCCCCCCCCCCCCCCGCGCGTGCCGCGTCATGGACGCGATGAACCGGCCGTGGCCTTCGAAGGACGGCGCTCAGCGGCCGTTGAAGGCGTCCTTCAGCCGCGAGAAGAGACCCTGCTGACCCGGCTGGAACTGGCCCAGGGGCCGCTCCTCGCCGCGCAGCTTCGCCAGGCGCCGCAGGAGCTCCTCCTGGTCCGGGTCGAGCTTGCCCGGGGTCTGCACCTCGACGTGCACGACCAGGTCGCCCCGGCCGCCGCCGCGCAGGTGCGTGATGCCGCGCTGGTGCAGCGGGATCGACTGGCCGGACTGCGTGCCCGGCCGGATGTCGATCTCCTCCAGGCCGTCCAGGGTCTCCAGCGGCACCTTGGTGCCGAGCGCCGCGGCCGTCATCGGGATGGTGACGGTGCAGTGCAGGTCGTCGCCGCGCCGCTGGAACATCGCGTGCGGCAGCTCGCGGATCTCCACGTACAGGTCGCCGGCGGGGCCGCCGCCGGGGCCGACCTCGCCCTCGCCCGCGAGCTGGATGCGGGTGCCGTTGTCGACGCCGGCGGGGATCTTCACCGTCAGCGTGCGCCGCGAGCGGACCCGGCCGTCGCCCGCGCACTCCGGGCACGGGTTCGGCACGACGGTGCCGAAGCCCTGGCACTGCGGGCACGGGCGGGAGGTCATGACCTGGCCGAGGAAGGAGCGCGTCACCTGGGAGACCTCACCGCGGCCGCGGCACATGTCACAGGTCTGCGCGGAGGTGCCGGGGGCGGCGCCCTCTCCGTGGCAGGTGTTGCAGACGATCGCCGTGTCGACCTGGATGTCCTTGGTCGTGCCGAAGGCGGCCTCGTCGAGCTCGATCTCCAGCCGGATCATCGCGTCCTGGCCGCGCCGCGTGCGCGAGCGCGGGCCGCGCTGGGACGCCGTGCCGAAGAAGGCGTCCATGATGTCGCTGAAGTTCCCGAAGCCCTGGCCGAAGCCCGCGCCCGCACCGGCACCGCCGCCGTTGGCGGACAGCGGGTCGCCGCCGAGGTCGTAGACCTGCTTCTTCTGCGGGTCCGACAGCACCTCGTAAGCGGCGTTGATCTCCTTGAACCGCTCCTGGGTCTTCGGGTCCGGATTGACGTCCGGGTGCAGCTCGCGCGCGAGACGGCGGAAGGCCTTCTTGATCTCGTCCGGACTCGCGTCGCGGCGCACGCCGAGCACGGCGTAGTAGTCGGTGGCCACTACGACTCCGCCAGGATCTGTCCGACGTAACGTGCCACTGCGCGTACCGCTCCCATCGTTCCGGGGTAGTCCATGCGGGTCGGGCCGACCACGCCAAGTTTCGCGACCGCCTCGTCGCCCGAACCGTAGCCGACGGAGACGACCGATGTGGAGTTCAGGCCCTCGTGGAAATTCTCGTGACCGATTCGCACGGTCACGCCCGAATCCCCGGCCTCGCCCAGCAGCTTGAGGAGCACGACCTGCTCCTCAAGCGCCTCCAGCACCGGGCGGATCGTGAGGGGGAAGTCATGGCCGAAACGGGTCAGGTTGGCGGTGCCGCCCAGCATGATCCGTTCCTCGGTCTCCTCGACCAGGGTCTCCAGCAGCGTCGCCAGCACGACCTGCACCGACGGCCGGTCGTCCGGCTCGAACCCGTCCGCGAGGTCCTGCACCAGCTGCGGGACGTCGGCGAAGCGGCGGCCCACCACCCGGCTGTTGAGCCGGGCCCGCAGGTCGGCCAGCACGGTCTCGCCCACCGGCGCGGGGGCGTCGACCAGCCGCTGCTCGACCCGGCCGGTGTCGGTGATCAGCACCAGCATCAGCCGGGCCGGGGCCAGGGCGAGCAGTTCCACGTGCCGCACGGTCGAGCGGGTCAGCGACGGGTACTGGACGACGGCGACCTGCCGGGTCAGCTGCGCCAGCAGCCGCACGGTGCGGGCCACCACGTCGTCGAGGTCCACGGCACTGTCCAGGAAGCTCTGGATGGCCCGGCGCTCCGCGCCCGACAGCGGCTTGACGTTCGTGAGCCGGTCGACGAAGAGCCGGTAGCCCTTGTCGGTCGGCACCCGGCCGGCGCTGGTGTGGGGCTGCTGGATGTAGCCCTCCTCCTCCAGCACGGCCATGTCGTTGCGCACCGTGGCCGGGGACACACCCAGCCGGTGGCGTTCGGTGAGGGCCTTGGAGCCGACCGGTTCCTCGGTGCCCACGTAGTCCTGGACGATGGCGCGCAGCACTTCGAGCCGTCGTTCGCTCAGCATTGCGTCGTACACCTCCAGTCGTCCGGTCACCGGTACGGCGGTCGTTCTCCCTGCCCTGGCACTCCCCACAAGTGAGTGCCAGCTTTCCCCAAGTCAGTGTACGGCGGGGTGGCAAGACCTCGGCAAGGGCGGTCCGCACGCCGACCCCTTCGACCGGCCACCGTAGCGCGCGTGGCCCGCCCCGGCGGGGATACCGTCGCGGTGTGGAGACGACACCGACGGCGCCGGAGCCCTTCGAGGGCTGGGAGCAACTGGCGCCCGGTGTCGCGCGCCGCCGGATGCCGTTCCTGGACGTCACCGTGGGGGTCGTCACCGGCGGCGAGGGCGTGCTGCTGGTCGACACCGGCTCCTCGGTCGCCGAGGGAGCCGGGCTGCGCCGGCGGGTCCGGGAGCTGACCGGAAGGGACGTGACGCACATCGCACTGACCCACGGTCACTTCGACCACGTCTTCGGCACGGCCGCCTTCCCCGGAGCCCAGGTCTACGGCGAGATGACACTCGACGCCCACCTCGGCCGCGAGCTCTCCGCGCTGCGCCTGGACGCGATCGGGCACGGCGTCCCCGAGGAGACGGCGACGGAGGCCGCTGACGCCCTCGTGCGCCCCGGCCACCTCGTGGACGGCCGCTGTGTGCTGGACCTCGGCGCCGACCGCCAGGTCCTGCTGGTCCACCCCGGTGAGGGACACACCACGCACGACCTGGTGGTGGTCGTGCCGGGGACGCCCGTCGTGGTCTTCTGCGGCGACCTCGTCGAGGAGTCCGGCGAGCCCCAGGCCGGCCCGGACGCCGCCCCGGGCACGTGGCCGGGCACCTTGGACCGGCTGCTGGAGCTGGGCGGCGAGAGCGCGCTCTACGTCCCCGGGCACGGCGCGGTGGTCGACGCGCGCTTCGTCCGCGCCCAACGGGACGCGCTGGCCGCCCGGTTCGGATCCGCTTGAGCGGCGTCCCGCCCGGATACGATCCCTGCCATGCGCAGCCGCGATTACGACGCCGATCTCACCCCGCCCTGGAAGCGGCCGTCGGTGCCCGCGCCCGAGGTCGCGGCCGAACGGGACCTGGTGGTGGAGGAGGTCTCCACGGGCTTCTGCGGGGCGGTGATCCTTTGCGAGAAGACCGCCGAGGGCCCCACCGTCACCCTGGAGGACCGCTTCGGCAAGCACCGGGTGTTCCCGCTCGTACCGCGCGGCTTCCTCCTGGAGGGCAAGGTCGTCACCCTCGTCCGTCCCACCGCCGCCGCCCGCTCCGGCCCGCGGCTGACCGCCTCCGGTTCCCTCGCCGTCCCCGGCGCCCGGGCCCGGATCGCCCGCGCCGGGCGCATCTACGTCGAGGGGCGCCACGACGCGGAGCTCGTCGAGCGGGTCTGGGGCGACGACCTGCGCGTCGAGGGCGTCGTCGTGGAGTACCTGGAGGGCGTCGACGACCTGCCCGCCATCGTCTCCGCCTTCGCCCCTGGACCGGATGCCCGCCTCGGCGTGCTCGTCGACCACCTCGTCCCGGGCTCCAAGGAGTCCCGGATCGCCGCCTCGGTCACCGGCGACCACGTGCTGGTCGCCGGCCACCCCTACATCGACGTCTGGGAGGCCGTGAAGCCCTCCTCCGTCGGCATCCCCGCCTGGCCGGCCGTGCCGCGCGGCCAGGACTGGAAGACCGGCGTGTGCCGCGCGCTGGGCTGGCCGGAAAACACCGGTGCGGCCTGGCAGCGCATCCTGGGCTCCGTCCGCTCCTACAAGGACCTCCAGCCGGAACTGCTGGGCCGCGTGGAAGAGCTGATCGACTTCGTCACGGCTCCAGGCGTGTGATCAGTCGACCAGGTCCCTGACCACCGCGTCCGCGAGCAGCCGCCCGCGCAGCGTCAGTACCGCCCGCCCCACCTCGTACGCGCCCGGCTCCAGCAGACCCTCGCCCACCGCGCGCTCGGCGGCCCGCGCCCCGGCCGGGGCCAGGATGTCCAGCGGGCAGCCGTCCGCGAGCCGCAGCTCCAGCAGGATGCGCTCCACCCTGCGGTCCTCCGCGGCCAGCACCTCGCGTCCGGCGCCGGGACTGCGGCCCTCGGCGAGCGCCGCCGCGTACGCCGCGGGGTGCTTCACGTTCCACCAGCGCACGCCGCCCACGTGGGAATGCGCGCCCGGTCCGGCGCCCCACCAGTCGGCGCCGGTCCAGTACAGCTCGTTGTGCCGGCACCGGGCCGACGTCGACGTCGCCCAGTTCGACACCTCGTACCAGTCGAAACCGGCCTCCGCCATGCGCTCGTCGGCGATCAGGTAGCGGTCCGCGTGCACGTCGTCGTCGGTCATCGGCACCTCGCCACGCCGGATCCGGCGGGCCAGCTGGGTTCCCTCCTCGACGATCAGCGCGTACGCCGACACATGGTCCGGGCCCGCGTCGATCGCCGCGTCCAGGGACGCCCGCCAGTCGTCGTCCGACTCTCCCGGCGTGCCGTAGATCAGGTCCAGGTTGACGTGCTCGAAGCCGGCCTCCCGCGCCTCCGCCACGCACGCCTCCGGCCGGCCCGGCGTGTGCCTGCGGTCCAGCACCTGCAGCACGTGCTGCCGGGCGCTCTGCATCCCGAACGACATCCGGTTGAAGCCCCCGGCCCGCAGCTCCGCCAGGTACGCGGGATCCACCGACTCCGGATTCGCCTCCGTCGTGACCTCGGCCCCCTCCGCCAGGCCGAACTCGTCCCGGATCGCCCCCAGCATGCGGGTCAGGTCCGCCGCCGGCAGCAGCGTCGGCGTGCCGCCGCCGACGAACACCGTCTCGACGCGGCGCGCGTCGTCGCCCAGCACCTTGCGGGCGAGCCGGATCTCGTCGATCAGCGTGTCCGCGTAGTTCTCGCGGGAGGCGAGCACACCGCCGGTGCCGCGCAGCTCGGCGGCGGTGTAGGTGTTGAAGTCGCAGTAGCCGCAGCGAGTCGCGCAGTACGGGACGTGCAGGTAGAACCCGAGCGGTCGGTCCTCCGCCCCGGCGAGGGCTGCGGGGGGCAGCGCACCGTTCTGGGGCATGGGCTCGCCGTCGGGCAGTACGGATGGCATGCCCCCTATTGTGCCGGGGTTTTTTTCCCCGCCCGCCCTCCCTCCCCCAACCTTCGGCCGGGGGTGCCCCCAGCCCTGTGAAGTCAGGGCGCCCCGGCGCGCGTGGTTCCTGGGCCGGGGTCGGGGCCTCCGGGGCTGGCCATTCTGGACTGGGATATTTACGTGCGTGACGGGCACTTGCCCATCCCGTCCCGCCCCGGATGCCGCACACAAATATCCCGCACCGTCCAGAACACCCACCCCTACGACCCCGCCCCCTCCGTAGTGTTCGCGCCTGATCCCCAGTGGGGGGTGTGGAGGCGGTCCGGGTGACCGCAGTTGCCTGGATACAGCCCCATCGGTGTGGGCGGTGACGGCTGGGCGGCTGACGTGCTGCCGCACCAACCCTGGACCTGTGCCATGGCCGCCCTACACCTTCCACTGGGGATCAGGCGCATGACGAGACAGAGGGGGCGGGGGTGGAGGGGTGGGCGTTCTGGACTGTGGAGCATATTTGGGTGCACAACCCGGAGTGATCAACGGCAGGTGCCCGAGGCACCGAAATGTGCTGTCCAGAATGGCCAGCCCCGGAGGCCCCGAACCCGGCACCCAACGAAACGGGCGCCGGGGTCACTGACTTCACAGGGCACACGGGAGGGAGGGCGGGGAAAACCAACAGCCACCACCACGGCGCCGCACACGACTACTGGGCCCTAAGGACGAGCAGCGCGAGATCGTCATCCGGGGGAGCCGCGTCATACCCGTGCACCGCCGTGCGGATCCGCTCCGCGACCCCCGCCGCCCCGAGCCCCACGCACCCCGCGAGCGCCGCCGCGAGCCCGTCGTCGTCGTCGAACTGCCGGTTGCCGCTGCGCCGCTCCGTGACGCCGTCGGTGACGCACAGCAGCGTGTCGCCCGGGGCGAGACGGAACGATTCGCTGCGGTAGTGCGCGTCGTCCGTGATGCCCAGCAGTATCTGCGGGGCGGCCGCGGCGCGGACCTGGCCCGCCGCGTTCAGGACGAGCGGCAGCGGGTGGCCGGCGCTGGCGAGGGTGCACAGGACGCCGCCGCCGTCGCCGGGCACGATCTCGCCGTAGAGGAGGGACAGGAAGCGCGGGCCGGTCTCCCAGCCGGGGCCGAGTCCGTCGCCGAGGGTGGCCGCGGCGGCCTCGTCGGCGAGGGCGCGGTTGAGGCGGTCCAGGACCTCCGCGACGCCGTGGCCCTCCCGGGCCAGCAGCCGCATCACGGGCCGGGCCAGCCCGGTGACGGCGGCGGCCTCGGGACCGTTGCCCTGGACGTCGCCGAGGGCGAAGCACCAGCGGCCGCCGCCGGCGGGGAAGATGTCGTAGAAGTCGCCGCCGACGACGTCGGCGCGCGTGGGCTCGTAGACGACGGCCGTCTCGACGCCGGGGACGGTGCCGAGCCCGGCGGGCAGCAGCCCGCGCTGCAGGACGCGGCTGATCATGGCCTGCCGGGCGTACTGCCGGGCCGTGCCGACCGCGAGGGCGACCCGCCGGGCGAAGTCCTCGATGAGCCCGATGACCTCGTCGGGCATGCGCATGAGCCCGGTCCGGCCGAGCAGCAGCGTGCCGTGGCAGCGTCCGCCCGCGACGAGCGGGCAGGCGAGGGCTGCGCCCATGGCGTCGGTCCCGTCGGCGGTGGCGGGCCAGGGCCAGGGGACAGCGCCGGAACGGCCGTGGGGCGGGGGCGGGGGCGGGTCCTTCTCCAGGACCATGCGCAGCGCGTCGATGCGGCTCTCGGCGGCGTGCCAGACGCGCGCGAGCCGCGGTTCGGTCGTCCCGGGGCCGTCGGCGCCGAGCCAGACCGCGCACCAGTCGGCGAGCCGGGGCACCAGCAGCTGTCCGGCCAGTGCGGCCACCATGTCCTCGTCGAGCTGCCCGGCCAGCAGGTCGGACGCCTCGGCGAGGAAGGACAGGGAGCCGCGGCTGATCCAGTCGCCGTCGGACCGGCGGGCGGCCTGGCGCGGCAGCGGCGCCAGGATCTCGGCGGCGCGCAGTCCGCGCGGCGTCGTGCGCTCCCCGTCGGCCGGCGGGACGTGGTGTTCCTCGGGGTCGTGCGCGGCGGCGAGCCGGCACCAGATGGTCTTGAGGTCGCGCCGGTAGGTGATGCCCCAGGCCTCGGAGAGCGCCGCGACGAGCTGGAGGCCGCGTCCGCCGTCCCGGCCCTCCCGTTCCAGTTCGGCCCGGTCGCGCACGACGCGCGCGGGGTGGTGGTCGGACACCTCCACCACGAGCCCGTCGTGCTCCAGCCGGCAGAGCAGTTCGACCGTCGTCCCGGCGTGGATGACCGCGTTGGTGACGAGTTCACTGACCACCAGGACCGCGTCGGCGGCCAGACGCTCGTCGGGGCCGGGTTCCCCGGCCGTCCACGTGCCCAGTGCGGCGCGGAAGAACTTGCGGGCGGCGGAGGCGGCGAGCTGGTTGCCGGGCAGGCTGGTACGGGAAACGAAATCCCGTGGAATGGAATCTGGCCCCACTGTGCGGCTCCCGAGCAGATCCGGCATTGCGCCCTTAAGGGCAGGGTCAGCGTGACAGACTGAGCGCGCTCATAAGCGCCGAGTCACCGAAGAAGGCCGTCATGGCTCTTAAATCGGCTGTTCCCGCCCCGAAAACCGCCACTCCTGCGCGTGTCGCCGACCCGCCACCGGGTGAGGAATGGATACGGGCGGCGGAACTCCGGCCGCTGCTGACGGCGATGCGCTCGCTGTGCGAGGGTGACTTCCGGGTACGGCTCGACGAACAGCGGGAAGGACTGCCGGCCGAGCTCGCCGGAACGTTCAACCGGATCGTCTCCCGGGAGCGGCACTTCTCCTCCGAACTGGCCCGGGTCCGGCGGGAGGTGGTCCGCCAGGGCAGGCTGGACGAGCGGCTCGCGGACAGCCCCGGCCAAGGGTCGTGGGCGATGGGCGTGCAGGCGGCGAACGCCCTGATCGACGCCCTGGTCATCCCGGCGGCGAACGCGACCCGGGTGCTGGACGCGGTGGCGGGCGGCGACCTGACCCAGCGGGTGGACCTGCACGACGGCAGCCGGCCGCTGCGCGGGGATCTGCGGCGGCTGGGGCGGGCGGTCAACCGCATGGTCGACCAACTGTCGCTGTTCACCGGCGAGGTGACGCGCGTCACCCGCGAGGTCGGCACCGAGGGGCGGCTCGGCGGCCGGGCCAAGGTGCAGGGTCTGTCCGGCAGTTGGCGGGACGTGACGGAGGCCGTCAACGCGATGGCCGCCCGCCTGACCGCCCAGGTCCGTGACATCGCGCTGGTGACGACGGCGGTGGCCCGCGGCGACCTGACCCGTCAGGTGACGGTCGAGGCCACCGGCGAGCTGCTGGAGCTCAAACTGACCGTCAACACGATGGTGAACCAGCTGTCGGCCTTCGCCGACGAGGTCACCCGCGTGGCCCGC
>NZ_JBHXSO010000040.1:8919-81091 GCF_042714775.1 Streptomyces sp. NPDC058691
GAGGTCGGCACCGAGGGCCAGTTGGGCGGCCGCGCCCAGGTCCGCGGCGTCTCCGGCGTCTGGAAGGACCTCACCGACAACGTCAACTTCATGGCGTCCAATCTGACCTCGCAGGTGCGCAACATCGCCCAGGTGACGACGGCGGTGGCCGACGGGGATCTGTCGAAGAAGATCACGGTCGACGCCCGCGGCGAGATCCTGGAGCTGAAGGACACCATCAACACGATGGTGGACCAGCTGCGCGGCTTCGCCGGCGAGGTGACGCGGGTGGCCCGCGAGGTCGGCACCGAGGGCCAGTTGGGCGGCCGCGCCCAGGTCCGCGGCGTCTCCGGCGTCTGGAAGGACCTCACCGACAACGTCAACTTCATGGCCGACAACCTCACCAGCCAGGTCCGCAACATCGCCCAGGTCGCCACCGCCGTCGCCCAGGGCGACCTCGGCAAGACCATCACCGTCGAGGCCAAGGGCGAGATCCTGGAACTCAAGTCGACCATCAACACGATGGTGGACCAGCTGTCGGCCTTCGCCGACGAGGTCACCCGGGTGGCCCGCGAGGTCGGCACCGAGGGGAACCTCGGCGGCCAGGCGCAGGTCCGCGGCGTCTCCGGCGTCTGGAAGGACCTCACGGACAACGTCAACTTCATGGCGTCCAACCTGACCTCGCAGGTGCGCAACATCGCCCAGGTCACCACCTCGGTGGCCAACGGCGACCTGTCGAAGAAGATCACGGTCGACGCCCGCGGCGAGATCCTGGAACTCAAGGACACCATCAACACGATGGTGGACCAGCTCCGCGGCTTCGCCGACGAGGTCACCCGCGTCGCCCGCGAGGTCGGCACCGAGGGCCGGCTGGCCGGCCGCGCCCAGGTCCGCGGCGTCTCCGGCGTCTGGAAGGACCTCACCGACAACGTCAACTTCATGGCCGACAACCTCACCAGCCAGGTCCGCAACATCGCCCAGGTCGCCACCGCCGTCGCCCAGGGCGACCTGTCGAAGAAGATCGACGTGGACGCCCGCGGCGAGATCCTGGAACTCAAGACCACCATCAACACGATGGTGGACACCCTCTCCTCCTTCTCCTCCGAGGTGACCCGGGTGGCCCGGGAGGTCGGCAGCCAGGGCCAGCTGGGCGGGCAGGCCCGCGTCGAGGGTGTGTACGGCACGTGGAAGCGCCTGACGACCAATGTCAACGAGCTGGCCTCCAACCTGACCACGCAGGTCCGCGCCATCGCGGAGGTCGCCTCCGCCGTCGCCCAGGGCGACATGACCCGCAGCATCACGGTCGAGGCGCAGGGCGAGGTCGCCGAGCTCAAGGACAACATCAACCTGATGGTGTCCAACCTCCGCGAGACCACCCGCGCCAAGGACTGGCTGGAGTCCAACCTCGCCCGCCTCGCCGGCCTGATGCAGGGGCACCGCGATCTGATGGAGGTCGCCGACCTGATCCTGCGGGAACTGACCCCGCTGGTGAACGCTCAGTACGGGGCCTTCTTCCTGGCCGAGACCGAGGCCGACGGCTCCGGGCCCACCCGGTTGCGCGCCCCGCGCGGCCTGGCGTTCATCGCGGGCTACGGGTCGGCGCAGGGCGCCACCGTCGACACTCCGGGGATGCCCGGGCACGGCCTGGTGCGGCAGGCGGCGCTGGAGAAGAAGCGCATCCTGGTGGAGGAGGCCCCGCCCGGCTATATCAAGATCAATTCGGGGCTGGGGGAAGCCTCCCCGGCCAGTGTGGTGATCATCCCGATCCTCTTCGAGGACGAACTGCTCGGGGTCATCGAGCTGGCCTCGTTCTCCCGCTTCTCCGACGTCCACCTGGCCTTCTTCGACCAGTTCGTGAACACCATCGGCGTCGCGATCAACACGATCATCGCCAACTCCCGCACGGAGTCCCTGCTGTCGCAGTCCCAGCGGCTGGCCCAGCAGCTCCAGGAGCGCTCCGACGAACTCCAGCGCCAGCAGGCCGAGCTGCAGCACTCCAACGCCGAACTCGAGGAGAAGGCGGCCCTGCTGGCCACCTCCTCGCAGTACAAGTCGGAGTTCCTGGCCAACATGTCGCACGAGCTGCGCACCCCGCTCAACTCGCTGCTCATCCTCGCCCGGCTGCTGGCCGACAACCCCGACGGCCATCTGAACGAGCAGGAGGTGCAGTTCGCCAGCACCATCCACCGTTCCGGCTCCGACCTGCTGCAGCTGATCAACGACATCCTCGACCTGTCGAAGATCGAGGCGGGCCGGATGGACGTCCGCCCCAAGAAGCTGCCGCTGATCAAGCTGCTGGACTACGTGCACGCCACCTTCCGCCCGATCACCCTGGACCGCGGGCTCGTCTTCGACGTCACGGTCGGCGAGGACGTGCCGCGCGAGATGTTCTCGGACGAGCAGCGGCTCCAGCAGATCCTGCGCAATCTGCTCTCCAACGCGATCAAGTTCACCTCGCAGGGCCGGGTCGAGCTGCGCGTGTCGCGCTGCGAGGGCTCCGACGGCCTGATCGCGTTCGCCGTGCGGGACACCGGCATCGGCATCGCCGGCGAGAAGCTTCCGGTGATCTTCGAGGCCTTCCAGCAGGCCGACGGGACCACCAACCGCAAGTACGGCGGCACCGGTCTCGGCCTGTCCATCAGCCGGGAGCTCGCGGGTCTGCTCGGCGGCCGCATCGTCGCCGAGAGCGTGCCGGGCCGCGGCAGCACCTTCACCCTCTATGTCCCGGCGGTGTACGCGGGCCACGCTCCCGGCGCCGGCGAGCCGGAACCCGAGCACGCCGCGGGCGACGAGAGCGGGGCGACGGGGTCCCCGCCGGCGTCCCCAGGGTACGACGGCGACCGCCGCCCCCTGGTCACGCCCTTCCCCGCCGAGCCGGCCCCCGCGTGGCCCACCTCGACCCGGCTGGAGGAGTGGCGCGAGGGCCGCGCCGGACACGTCCTGACCGGCAACCGCGTGCTGATCGTGGACGACGACATCCGCAACGTCTTCGCCCTCACCCATGTGCTGGGCCGGGTCGGCATGCCGGTGCTCTACGCCGAGAACGGCCGGGAGGGCATAGAGACGCTGGAGAAGAACCCCGACGTCGCGCTCGTCCTGATGGACATCATGATGCCCGAGATGGACGGCTACGAGACGATCGAGGCCATCCGCCGCACCCCCCGCTTCGCGGACCTGCCGATCATCGCCCTGACCGCCAAGGTCATGCCAGGCGACCGCGAGCGCTCCATCGCCTGCGGTGCCAACGACTACGTCCCCAAGCCGGTCGACGTCGACCGGCTGCTCAACACCGCGCACCTGCTGCTGGACCCGGAGGCCGCCGAGCCGGCCGCGCGCGGCGGGCGCCGGCCGGAGGCCGCCGACCCGTACGACGACCCGTACGACGATCCGGACGATCACGGGGGCGCCGGCGACGCCGGGCGGCCCGGCCGGTGACGCGCGGCACGGCCGGCACGCTCACCGGCACCGGCAGGGCCGGCATCCTCCTGGTCGACGACATGGAGGACAACCTGATCGCCCTGGAGGCCATCCTCGGCTCGCTCGACCAGCCGATGGTCCGGGCCCGTTCCGGGGAGGAGGCGATGAAGGCGCTGCTGCGCCAGGAGTTCGCCGTCGTCCTGCTGGACGTCCTCATGCCGGGCATGGACGGATTCGAGACCGCCGCGAACATCAAGCGCCTCGACCAGACCAAGGACATCCCGATCATCTTCCTGACCGGGAACGACCTCGACACCGCCTTCGCCTTCCGCGGCTACGCCACGGGCGCGGCCGACTACCTGACCAAGCCCTTCGACCCCTGGGTGCTGCGCGCCAAGGTCTCCGTCTTCCTCGAACTCCACCGCACCACCGGCGAACTGCGCGATCTGCTGGCCCGCGACCGGGAGCGGCTGGACACCATCGAGGAACGCCTCACGGCCGTCGAGCGGCATCTCGCCGCCGACGGCCGTGCCGACGTGGCCGAACTGGCGCTGCGCGTGGCGGGCCTGGAGAGCGCCGTCCGCGGGGTGGACCCGCCGGGCCCGCGCCGGGAAGGCTGACCCGGCGCGGGCAGGGGGCTCAGGACTCGCGGGTGCCGGAGTACATGTCGTCGATCAGGTCCTTGAACTCCCGCTCCACGACTGGCCGCTTGAGCTTCAGGCTCGGGGTCAGGTCGCCGTGCTCCACGTCGAGGTCGCGCGGCAGCACCCGGAAGGTCTTGATCTGCTGCCAGCGCTGCAGGTCCTCGTTGACGCGCTCCACGTAGCCGCCGATCAGCTCGCGCACCTGGGCCGAGGCCACGACCTCCGCGTACGGCTTGCCCTCCAGGCCGTTGTCCGCGGCCCAGCCGAGGATGGTGGGCTCGTCGAGGGCGATGAGGGCGGTGCAGAAGTTGCGGTCGGCGCCGATCACCAGAACGTTGCTGATGAACGGACACGTGGCCTTGAACTGGCCCTCCACGGCCGCCGGCGCGATGTACTTGCCGTTGGAGTTCTTGATGATGTCCTTTTTGCGGTCGGTGATGGTGAGGAAGCCGTCCGCGGACAGTTCGCCGATGTCACCGGTGTGGAACCAGCCGTCCGGCTCCAGCACCTCGGCGGTCTTCTCCGGCAGCCCGTGGTAGCCCTGCATGATGCCGGGGCTGCGGAGCAGGATCTCGCCGTCCTCGGCGATGCGCACCTCGGTGCCGGGCAGCGGCTTGCCGACGGTGCCGGTGCGGTACGCCTCGCCGGGGTTGACGAAGCTGGCGGCGCTGGACTCGGTCAGGCCGTAGCCCTCCAGGATGTGGATGCCGGCGCCGGAGAAGAAGTAGCCGATCTCCGGGGCCAGGGCCGCGGAGCCGGAGACACAGGCGCGCAGCTTGCCGCCGAAGGCCTCGCGGAGCTTGCCGTACACCAGGCGGTCGGCGACGGCGTGCTGCGCGGACAGCGCGAAGGGCGCGCTCGCCGTGCCGGTGCGGCGTCGGTTCTCCTGGGTGACCTTGGCGTACTCGCGGGCTACCTCGGAAGCCCACTTGAAGATCTTGTACTTCGCCCCGCCGCCGGCGCGGGCCTTGGCGGCGACGCCGTTGTAGACCTTCTCGAAGATCCGGGGGACGGCGGCCATGTAGGTGGGCTGGACCACCGGCAGATTCTCGATGATCTTGTCGACCCGGCCGTCCACGGCGGTCACGTGGCCGATGGTGATGTGCCCGGCGGTGAGCACCTTGCCGAAGACGTGTGCCAGCGGCAGCCACAGGTACTGCACGTCGGCCGCCTCCAGCAGGCCGTTGGCCTGGATGGCGCGGGCCATGTACGCCCAGCAGTCGTGCGGCAGCCGGACGCCCTTGGGGCGGCCGGTGGTGCCGGAGGTGTAGATGAGGGTGGCCAGCTGGTCCTTGGTGATCGCGCCGATGGCGTCGCGGACCGCCCCGGGGTGCTTCTCCAGGTAGAGCGCGCCGCGCTTCTCCAGGTCGGCAAGGGAGAGCACCCATCCTTCACCGCCGTCGTCGCCCTCGCCGCCGGTGGCGGTGTCGATGCCGTCGGCGTCGATGACCACGACGTGGCTCAGCTCGGGCAGCTCCGCACGCCGCTCGACGGCCTTGGCCAGCTGGGCGGCGTTCTCGGCGATCAGCACGCGGCTGCCGGAGTCGGCGAGGATGAAGGCCGTCTCGTCGGCGTTGGTGCTGGGGTAGACCGTGGTGGTCGCGGCGCCCGCGCACAGCACGCCCAGGTCGGCCAGAATCCATTCGACCCGGGTGGCGGAGGCGATCGCCACCCGCTCCTCGGGGCGCACGCCGAGGTCCATCAGGCCGGCCGCGATGGCGAAGACCCTGGTCGCGGCCTCCTGCCAGTTGAGCGACCGCCAGGAGTCCGGGCCGCCGCCCGCCGAGAGCACCGGGTAGCGGTACGCCTCGGCGTCGGGCGTGGCCTCGACGCGCTCCAGGAACAGGTTCGCCACGGAGGGCGGCCGGTTCTCGATCAAAGTCTGCGTGTCGGTCACGACAACCTCCGGGGCCCGCCACATTGCTGGGTGACTCGCGAGTAACCCGCGATTGGTGATCAGGGTAGGCAATCCGCGCCCGGTTTGTAAGGGGCCGCGGCCACCGCGTTGCCAGCGCGACGGGTGAGATAGATGACAGATACATCTATTTTTGCCGGGTGTACACCCCATGGATCCCGCATGCCGCAGACGCAAACGGCGGGCTCGCCCGGAATCCGGGGAGCCCGCCTCCCGCCGTCACGCCGGCCACCCTCCGGCGACACCGCGGAGCACAGGGACGGTCAGCCGCCGATGGGCAGGCCGCCGATCATGCCGGTCGTACCACCCGACTTGCCGACTCCGCCCAGCAGTTCGCCCGTCTTTCCGGTGACCGCCTTCAGGCCGGTCCTGGCGACCTCGTCCTTGGCGTCGAGGATCTTCATCGGGCCCTTGCCGAGCGGGAGGGAACCGTCACCGGCGAAGGCGGGGGACGCGGCGGCACCGGCGGCGCCCAGCGCGATCACGGAACCTGCGACGACGGCCGCGGCCTTCGAGTACTTCACGAGACATTCCCCTTCCACGGCGACGACTTTCGCCGCCGTCACCATGGGTAACGCCCGCGAACACCCCCGGAAACCGCACATGACCGGCTTTTTCCCCAATCACCCGAATGCCGCACAGCTCATACGAAAGGGCGCCTGCCCGGTCATCGGACAAACGCCCCTCGCGTGCGCCGAGTCGGGCGGCGGATCGTCCATCCCGCCGCCGCCTGCGGCTACTTCTTCTTGGCCGAGCTCTCGTCGCTGGACAGGACCGCGATGAAGGCCTCCTGCGGCACCTCCACGGAACCGACCATCTTCATCCGCTTCTTGCCCTCCTTCTGCTTCTCCAGCAGCTTCCGCTTACGGGAGATGTCACCGCCGTAGCACTTGGCGAGGACGTCCTTGCGGATGGCGCGGATGGTCTCGCGGGCGATGACCCGGGAGCCGATGGCGGCCTGGATGGGCACCTCGAAGGCCTGCCGCGGGATGAGTTCGCGCAGCTTGGCGACGAGCCGCACCCCGTACGCGTACGCCGCGTCCTTGTGCGTGATCGCCGAGAAGGCGTCCACCTTGTCGCCGTGCAGCAGGATGTCGACCTTGACCAGGCTGGAGGTCTGCTCGCCGGTGGGCTCGTAGTCCAGGGAGGCGTAACCGCGGGTCTTGGACTTCAGCTGGTCGAAGAAGTCGAAGACGATCTCGGCGAGCGGCAGGGTGTAGCGGATCTCCACCCGGTCCTCGGAGAGGTAGTCCATGCCGAGCAGCGTGCCGCGCCGCGTCTGGCACAGCTCCATGATCGCGCCGATGAACTCGGTGGGCGCCAGGATCGTGGCCCGCACCACCGGCTCGTACACCTCGCCGATCTTGCCCTTGGGGAACTCGCTGGGGTTGGTGACGATGTGCTCGGCACCGTCCTCCATGACCACGCGGTAGACCACGTTGGGGGCGGTCGCGATCAGGTCGAGGCCGAACTCGCGCTCCAGGCGCTCGCGGATCACGTCCAGGTGGAGCAGGCCGAGGAAGCCGACGCGGAAGCCGAAGCCGAGGGCCGCGGAGGTCTCCGGCTCGTAGACCAGGGCGGCGTCGTTGAGCTGGAGCTTGTCCAGCGCGTCGCGCAGCTCCGGGTAGTCCGAGCCGTCCAGCGGGTACAGCCCCGAGAACACCATGGGCTTGGGGTCCTTGTAGCCGCCCAGCGCCTCGGTGGCGCCCTTGGACTGCTGGGTGATCGTGTCACCGACCTTGGACTGGCGGACGTCCTTCACGCCGGTGATCAGATAGCCCACCTCGCCGACGCCGAGGCCGTCGGCCGGCAGCATCTCGGGCGAGTTGGTGCCGATCTCCAGCAACTCGTGGGTGGCGCCGGTGGACATCATCCTGATGCGCTCGCGCTTGCCGAGCTGACCGTCGACGACCCGGACATAGGTGACGACACCGCGGTAGGAGTCGTAGACCGAGTCGAAGATCATCGCGCGGGCGGGCGCGTCCGCGACGCCGACCGGGGCCGGGACGGACTCCACGACGCGGTCGAGCAGCGCCTCGACGCCGAGGCCGGTCTTGGCCGAGACCCTCAGCACGTCGGAGGGGTCGCAGCCGATGAGGTTGGCCAGCTCCTCGGAGAACTTCTCGGGCTGCGCCGCCGGCAGGTCGATCTTGTTCAGCACCGGGACGATGGTGAGGTCGTTCTCCATCGCCAGGTAGAGGTTGGCCAGCGTCTGCGCCTCGATGCCCTGGGCGGCGTCGACCAGCAGGACCGTGCCCTCACAGGCCGCGAGCGACCGGGAGACCTCATAGGTGAAGTCCACGTGCCCCGGGGTGTCGATCATGTTCAGGATGTGGGTCTTCCCCTCACCGGCGCCCGCGGTGGGCGCCCAGGGCAGACGGACGGCCTGGGACTTGATCGTGATGCCGCGCTCGCGCTCGATGTCCATCCGGTCGAGGTATTGGGCGCGCATCTGCCGCTGATCCACCACACCGGTGAGCTGGAGCATCCGGTCGGCAAGCGTCGACTTGCCGTGGTCGATGTGGGCGATGATGCAGAAATTGCGGATCAGCGCCGGGTCGGTACGGCTCGGCTCCGGCACGTTCGAAGGGGTCGCGGGCACGCAGGGTCCTGTCTCTTGAGGCGCCTGTCGCCTCTGGTCGGATCGATACGTATGGCTCCCATAGTCCCATGACCGCGGCCCGGGACCGTGCCGGGCGGCGGTGAAGCGCCCGAGCGCGGCGGCGCTCCAAGGCCCGGGAGCGCCGGTTTGGGCGGCGCCGCGGCCGACTGCTAACCTGGGCAGTCGCGCTTCGTGCCCTCTACCCGAGGCGCGAACCCCATCAGATCACACCTGAGAAGGCTCTTTCGTGGCGAACATCAAGTCCCAGATCAAGCGCAACAAGACCAACGAGAAGGCGCGCCTGCGCAACAAGGCCGTCAAGTCCGAGCTCAAGACCGCCATCCGCCGCACCCGTGAGGCCGTGGCCACCGGCGACGTCGAGAAGGCCACCGAGGCCGCGCGCCTCGCCGGCAAGAAGCTCGACAAGGCCGTGAGCAAGGGCGTCATCCACAAGAACCAGGCCGCCAACAAGAAGTCCGCGCTGGCCATCAAGGTCGCCGCGCTCCAGGCCTGAGCCTTCTCGTCAGCAGTACCCAGCGTTACCCGGCAGCACCTCGCCGGTGACGGGCACAGCGGTCCCTCTCACCCGCTCCACCACCGGCAACCATGATTTTCCGGCCGCACGCGGCCTGCGTTCGCCACGCGGGTGCGGTCCTCGAAGGGCCTCGTACCTCCTCGGTACGGGGCCCTTCGGCGTGGATATCGGCGGGCTCAGCGGGCGCGCGAGGCACGGGCGATGGACACGACGGCCTTCTCCAGGGCGTACGCCGGGTCGGCGCTGCCGCCCTTGACCGCCGCGTCGGCCTCGGCGACCGCGCGCAGCGCCGTGGAGACGCCGTCCCCGGACCAGCCGCGCATCTGCTGCCGCACCCGGTCGATCTTCCACGGCGGCATGCCCAGCTCGCGGGCGAGATCCGCCGGCCGGGCGCCGCGCGGGGCGGAGGCGAGCTTGCCGATGGCCCGTACGCCCGACGCCAGGGCGAAGGTGATGCCGGGCAGCGGCTGGCCGACCGCGATGGCCCAGCGCAGCCTTTCCAGTGCCTCGGCCGCGCGGCCGGTGACCGCCAGGTCCGCGACCTCGAAGCCGGTGGCCTCGGCCCGGCCGGTGTAGTAGCGGGCGACGACGGCCACGTCGATCGCGCCCTCCACATCGGCGGCGAGCTGGGTGCAGGCGCTCGCCAGCTCGCGCAGATCACTGCCGAGCGCGTCCACCAGCGCCTGGCAGGCCTCCGGTGTCGCGGACCGGCCCAGGGTACGGAACTCCCCGCGTACGAAGGCGAGCCGGTCGGCCGGCTTGGTCATCTTCGGGCACGCCACCTCGCGCGCCCCCGCCTTGCGCGCCGCGTCGAGCAGGCTCTTGCCCTTGGCGCCGCCCGCGTGCAGCAGGACGAGGGTGATCTCCTCGACGGGGGCCCCCAGGTAGGCCTTCACGTCCTTGATCGTGTCCGCGGACAGATCCTGCGCGTTGCGGACGATCACGACCTTGCGCTCCGCGAACAGCGAGGGGCTGGTCAACTCCGCGAGCGTGCCCGGCTGCACCGCGTCGGGCGTGAGATCGCGCACATCGGTGTCGGCGTCGGCCGCCCGCGCGGCGAGCACGACCTCCCGTACGGCGCGGTCGAGGAGCAGGTCCTCCTGCCCCACCGCGATCGTGACGGGGGCGAGCGGGCTGTCTGTCGTACTGTTCCTGGGCATCGCCGTCCAGCATCCCACGCGGGTCCGACACAATGTCCCGGTGAATGACGTCAGACATGTCCTCGTGCTGCCCGACCGCGACTCCGCGGAGGACGCCGCAGACGAAGCCTCCGAGCGCTTCGACCTCCCCGCCCGCCCCCAGATCGTCCGCGACTCCCTCGCCGGAGAGGACGACGCCGAGGACGCCCAGTGGCTCGTCGTCGTCGAGGACGAGGACGGTGAACTGGATCCCGCCGCGCTGAACGCGCTGGCGGAGGAGTTCGAAGGCTGGCTGGAGGAAGAGGAGGACTGAAAGCCCCGGTTGTCCCGGCTGTCCTGTAGCCACTTCCCCGGTCCGGCCGCGCGGCGGCTCCCGCTCAGCGGGAGTCGCCGAACAGGACGCGGTAGATGATCAGCAGTACGAGGGCACCGCCGATCGCCGCGCCCCAGGTGGGCAGATCGTAGAAGTCCTTGGTGATGGGGTGGTGCAGGAACTTCGCCGAGATCCAGCCGCCGACGACGGCGCCCGCGATGCCGATGAGCGTGGTCCCGACCAGGCCGCCCGGGTCCCTGCCGGGCAGCAGTATCTTCGCGATGGCGCCTGCCAGCAGGCCGAGCACGATCCAGCCGATGATGGTCATGGGGTCAACCTGCCACGGCTCCGTGCCCCTCATGCCTCCTGATACGCACCCATGGGCATCCCGTGACACGGCGGTTGCACTTGGCGGACCGCCCCGGATCGTTCGGCCGTTCGCCGGCGCCGGGCCATGGCGCCGGGCGCCGAAAACCACGTGACACGCCCCGGCGCCGGCCGCAGGCTGCCGCAATGACCCGTCACACGATCGTCCCGTCCCTCTTCCCGCCGCCCGGCTACGCCCACGCCGCCGTCGTCGAGGCCGGCGCCCGCCTCGCCTTCATGGCCGGCTCCGTCCCCCTCGACGCCGAGGGCCGGCTCGTCGGCCCGGGCGACCCCGTCGCCCAGACCCATCAGGTCCTCGCGAACCTCGGCGAGGCCCTTCGCGCGGTCGGCAGCGACCTCCCCAGCGTCGTCGCCACCACCGTCTACGTGGTCGCCCACGACCCCACCGACCTCGGCCGCGTCTGGGAGGTCGTCCGCGCCTGCGGCCTGACCGAAGGACCCCACACCTCCACCCTGGTCGGCGTGGCCTGCCTCGGCTACACCGGGCAGTTGGTGGAGATCACGGCGACGGCAGTGGTTCCGTGAGGCCGAGCGGGGGGCGCAGCCGCGGGACACGGTCCAGCGCGAGGCCGAAGCCGTCGCGGTAGGCCTCCAGGACCTCGATGTCCGTGTCGAGGGGGACCTCGTGGCGCGTGCCGTCGGGGGCGGTGGTGATGAGGGTGCGGCCGGTCAGGGTGAGACGGCCGCCGTCGTCGGTGAGGCGGGAGCAGACCAGGGACTGGGTGAAGTGGGAGCGGGGGGAGGTCTGCTGGTACCAGGAGCCTGCTTCGAAATCGGCGAGGTCGCGGGGGCGCAGGTCGAGGCGGTAGGCGGGGGTGCCGTCGTGGAGGAGGTCGAGGTCCCCGTAGGGGGCGGAGGTGATGCGGAAGACGCCGCCGGGGTCGGACTGGTCGGTGTCCGGGACCAGGAGGAGGGGATGGTGGGCGTGGCGGCCGAAACCGACGTCGGCGAGGAGAGCGGCCCCGTCGGCGGTGCGGACGTGCAGGGCGAGGTGGTCATACGGGATGCCGAGCCCGCCGGGGCCGATGCTGCGGCAGGCGAGGAGGTCGACCTCGTAGCCGAGGGCGGTCAGCAGGGCGGCGAAGGCACCGTTGAGTTCGTAGCAGTAGCCGCCGCGCCGGGCCGTGACGATCTTGTGGTGGAGGGCGTCGGGGTCGAGGGTGACGGGCTCGCCGAGGTGGAGGGAGAGGTTCTCGAAGGGGACGGCGACCAGGTGACGCAGGTGGAGTTCGCGCAGCGCGTCGGCGTCGGGGCGGGCGGGGCGGGAGGCCCCGATGCGGCGGAGGTAGGCGTCGGCCTGGGTTGCGTCCATGGCGTCAGCTTGGCGAGCCGCCGCCACGAACGCCATGGTCGCGCGATGCGAGATCGGGGCCCAACGAAGGCTGGGACGCGGCGCTTTTGAACTACCGATGCCGATAAGCGCACTCAACAGCCCCACAGGCGGTGGTTTTACGTTGACTAGGTCGCCGATGGGCTGCGGATTTCGTTGCCGGAAGACTCCTGACGAGGCGAATGTCTTATGGGGGCGGCGCGGAGGTGGGCGGCATCGCCGAGGACGGCGATGGGGCCGTCGGTGTCGGTGCGCAGCACCGTGGTGCCCTGGGCGCGCAGGGCGGTGATCGTCCGGGGTGAGGGATGGCCGTAGGGGTTGTCCTTGCCGCAGCTGATGAGGGCGAGCCGGGGGCGGAGGCGGGCGAGGAGGGCGGGGTCCTGGTAGGCCGAGCCGTGATGGGCGACCTTCAGCACGTCGATGGGGCCCAGTTCGGGCGCGGCGGTGAGCAGCGCACGCTGGGCGTCGGGTTCGAGGTCGCCGAGGAGGAGCACGGTGAGCCCGGCGGTGCGCACGAGGAGGGTCACGCTGGCGTCGTTGGGGTTGGCGTCGTCGGTGACGGGGAGGGCCGAAGGCGCGGGCGGGGGCCACAGGACGCGCCAGTCGAGCGCGCCGAGGCGGCGGTACTCGCCCGCGACGGCACGGATCACGGGGACGCGGGCCGCGGCCGCCTGGGCGCGGACGTAGGCCGCCTGGTCCGCGGGCTCGTCGAGGGTGGTCGTCTCGATGGCGCCGACGGCGCGTCCGCGCAGCACGCCGGGGAGGCCGTCGACGTGGTCGGCGTGGAAGTGGGAGAGGACGAGGAGGGGGACGGCCCTGATGCCCAGCGACCGCAGGCAGCGGTCGGCCAGGCGGGGTTCGGGGCCGGTGTCGACGACCACCGCGCTGCCCTGTCCGGCGGAGAGCACCAGGGCGTCTCCCTGACCGACGTCGCAGGCGACCAGGCGCCACCCGGGCGGCGGCCATCCCGTCACGGCCCGGGGCAGCGGGACGGGCCGGACGACGGTCAGCACGATCAGCAGCGCGGCCGCCGCGCACAGCCAGGGCCGGCGCAGCAGGCGGCGGCCCGCGGCGACGACGGCCGCGACAACCGCCGCGAGCAGGAAGGCGCCCGCCCACGTGCCGGGCCAGTCCACGGTGGCGCCGGGGAAGGCGGCGCCGTGCCGGGCGACGGCGGCGATCCAGCCGGTGGGCAGGCCGGCCAGCCAGGCGAGGGCCTTGGCGACCGGCATGGCTTGCGGCGCGGCGGCGAGCGCGGCGAAGCCGAGGACGGTGGCGGGACCCACGGCGAGTTCGGCCAGCAGGTTGCACGGGACGGCGACGAGGCTGACGTGGGCCGCGAGTACCGCGACCAGCGGCGCGCAGACGGCCTGGGCGGCGGCCGAGGCCGCCAGGACCTCGGCGAGGCGGGGCGGGACCCTTCTCCGGCACAGGGCCTCGCTCCATCGCGGGGCGAGGGTCAGCAGGGCCGCGGTGGCCAGTACGGAGAGGGCGAAGCCGTACGAACGGGCGAGCCAGGGGTCGTAGAGGAGCAGCAGCAGGACGGCCGCGCACAGGGCGGGCAGGAGTGAGCGGCGCCGCCCGGTGCCGATGGCGAGCAGGGTGATCAGGCCGCAGGCCGCCGCGCGCAGCACGCTGGGGTCCGGACGGCACACCACGACGAACGCGAGGGTGAGCAGACCGCCGAGCACTGCGGTGACGTGCAGCGGGAGCGCCAGTCGCGGGGCCAGGCCACGGCGCTCGGCGCGCAGCGCGATGCCGGGCGTGCCGATGAGCAGGACCAGGACGAGGGAGAGGTTCGACCCGCTCACGGCGGTGAGGTGGGTCAGGTCGGTGGCCTCGAAGGTGTCGTGGAGTTCCGGGCCGATCCGCGTGGTGTCGCCCACCACGAGGCCGGGCAGCAGGGCGCGGGCGTCCGGCGCGAGGTTGTCCGAGGCGGTGCGGAGGCCCGCGCGCAGCCCGCCGGCGAAGCGCTGGAGGGCCGACGGCGGGCCGATGGCGCGCGGTGGGCCGCGCACGGAGAGCACGGCGGCGACGCGGTCGCCCGAGTGCGCCGGCGGGGCCAGCCGGGCTTCCACGGCAAGCCGCGTCGAGGGGAGCAACGACAGCCAGGGCGCGACCGGTTGCCGGGCGATGAGCAGGACGGGCGTGCGCACGGCCGTCGTCGTGCCGCGCGCGGTGACGCGTACCGCCTCGGCTTCGAGCAGGACGGCGGCGGGTGCGCGCGCCGCACCACGCACGTGGGGGCGGATCGTGCGGGGGTCGGCGGTCAGAGTGATGTCGACGCGGGCATGGGCGTGTTGGGCGGCCAGGCCGGGCAGTGGGCCCCGGTGGAGGTCGGCGGCGTGCAGGGCCGCCACGGCGGCGGACGCGGTGGCGCAGAGCAGCGCGGTGGCGACCGCCGTGACCGTGGGCACCGGCAGGCTCCGCCGCAGGCGGCGAGATGTCAGGAGGCGGGACGTCAGGAGCATGCCCGCGCCCACGAGGACGCCGACGGCACAGAGACCGGCCACCACTCCCCCGGGCACGGCCAGCGCGAGGCCCGCGGCGAGCCACGCGGCCAGGGCGGGCACCAGCAAGCGCAGGTCCGCAGGGCCTTCTTGGCGCGGATGGGACGCGCCTCGCGGCGAGGCCGCGTCCGCGTGCACCGCGGGCCGGCGGGTACTCACGGCGTGACCAGCGGCTTGAGATCGGCGAAGCGCCGGTCCCCGATGCCGTTGACGTCCCGGAGCTGGTCGACGGAGGTGAAGCCGCCGTGCTGGGCGCGGTATTCGAGGATGTGCCGGGCCAGCACCGGGCCGACGCCGGGGAGGGCGTCGAGCTGCTCGGCGGTGGCACCGTTCAGGCTCACGGCGGCGGGCGGGACGGACGCGGCGCCCGGCGCCGCGAGGGCGGGAAGGCCGGGCGCGGCGGCACGGCCGACGACGATCTGCTCACCGTCGGCCAGCCTGCGGGCCAGGTTCAGGGCGCTGGTGTCCGCGCCGGGCAGCGCTCCCCCGGCCGCGTCCAGCGCGTCCGCGACTCGCGCCCCGGTCGGCAGCCTCCGCAGACCCGGGCGCCGGACCTTGCCCGCCACGTCGACGACCAGGGCAGCCCGCGGGCCCGGTTCGGGGCGCGGCGTGCGGGGGCCGCCGGGGGAGGCGGGTACGAGCCCCGCGGCAGGCAGCGTGGCGACGGCCGGGGGCACCGCGACGGTACGCGGCCTCCCCGTCCAGAAGTGGTGCACCGCGAATCCGATCGCGACGACGAGCACGACGGCGAGGGCGGCCGCGGTCTTCGGCTCCATCCCGCAGCGCAGGGAGAACCAGGTGGGCAGGCGCTCGGTCAGGGCGAGCCGCCAGGTCGCGCCGCGACGCGCCGCCGCCCCCGGCGGCCCGTGCCGGGCGGCCGCCCCCCGAAGCGATTCGCCTCCGCGAGCGGCATCGGACACAGGTGAATCCGTGTCCCGGCCCACGCCCGCGGAACCACCGCGCGACGCGGGCCCGTTCAGTACGGCAGGCGGGTGCCCGGGCGGCGGGTCGAAGAGCGCTGCGGCGCGGTCGCGGACGGAGGCGGCGTGAGCGTGCCGGTGGCGGCGGCTGGTTGCGGTGATCGGTCCCATGTACGCGACGGTAGGTCCCGCGCGGGCCTAGAGATGATCTTGCTCAATTCCTGTGGACAACTCGGCCGTTGTGGATAACTCCGTCACCCGGAGGTGTCATCCGTGCCGACCGCGGACCACGGACCCCACCCCCACGGACCACGGACACGCGGCGCCGCGAAGCGCCCCGCCGCCTTCACAGCGGCGAGACCACCGCTCCCAGCAACCCCGGCCCCGTGTGGGCGCCGATCACCGCGCCGACCTCGCTGAGGACAAGGGTGCGCAGGGCCGGGAGCCGGGTGCGGAGGCGGTCCGCGAGACCCGCGGCCCGGTCGGCGGCGGCGAGATGGTGCACGGCGATGTCGACCGGCCGGGAGCCGGCCCGTTCGACGACGATCTCCTCCAGGCGGGTGAGTGCCTTGGACGCCGTCCGCACCTTCTCCATGAGCTGGATCCGGCCCTCGTCCAGCTGCAGCAGCGGTTTGACCGCGAGCGCCGAGCCCAGCAGCGCCTGTGCCGCCCCGATGCGGCCGCCCCGCCGCAGGTAGTCCAGGGTGTCGACGTAGAAGTACGCGGACGTGTCCGACGCGCGCTTCTCGGCCGCGGCGACGATCTCGTCGCCGGTGCCGCCCGACTCCGCGACCTCGGCGGCGCTGAGGACGGGGAAGCCGAGGGCCATGGCGACCATCGCGGTGTCCACCACCCGCACCGGCACCGGCGCGCCCCCCGCCGCGAGCCGCGCAGCGTCGTACGTCCCGGAGAACTCGGCGGACAGATGCAGGGAGACGATCTCGGTGGCGCCGGCCTCCGCCGCCGCGCGATAGGCGGCGGCGAACTCCTCGGGACTGGGCCGGGAGGTGGTGACGGGCTTGCGGCGCAGCAGGGCGCGGGCCACGGCCGGGGCCGAGACCTCGGTACCCTCTTCCAGCGCTTCGTCGCCGATGACCACCGCCAGCGGGACCACGGTGATCCGGTGCCGGGTCAGGGCCTCCTGCGGCAGGTAGGCCGTGGAATCGGTGACGATAGCGACATGGGACGACATGTGCGGGAGGTTACCCGCGCCGAAGGCCCGGCAACAGTACGGCCCCGCTGAGGTGAACGCGGGTGGGGATCCCGGTGCACGTGGGCCGGTCCGGCCGGCCCGTCGCTCCCGCGCTCACAGCCGCTTCCGCGGACGCTCCGCGGACGCGGCCGCCCCGGGGTCCGGCTCCGGCAGGCTCGCGGGCGCCCAGTGCCGCAGGGCACCCGCCTCCAGGTCGATGTCGCGCCCCAGCGCCGCGAGGTCGTCGTCGGCGAAGCGCCGGGCGCGGTCCTGGGCGGCCCAGCGCAGCGAGTCGGCGGAGTGGGTGATGCGGCGGGTGCGCTCCTCCAGTTCGCCCAGGCGCGCGGAGATGCGGGCGCGGTCCGGCTCGCGCTCCAGGAGCTTCAGCTCGGCGTCGAGCTCCGTGGCGTGTCCGCGCAGCCGCCGGAACAGCGCCACGGCCTCACCGAGCCCGGGGTCGTCCGCGGCCCGGCCGTCCAGGGCCTCACCGGTGCTGGTGACCGAGCTGCGCAACGCCAGGCGCAGTTCGGCGAGCTTCCCCGCGGGGCCCGGCTGGGTGTAGCGGCGGGCCTTGAGACCGGTCTCCTCCACGACACGCCGGGCCTCGATGCCCGTGCGCTCCACGCCGCGCCGTACCGCCCGGGCGGTCCTGACCGTGGCCACGATGCCGAGCGCGACGAAGGAGGCGAAGAGCAGCAGGATCAGGGCGACGGCGACATCCACGGCGGCTCCTTTGCCCGGTCGGCCCGATCTGCTCGATCGGCGGTATGCCCACCGTAAACGGCCGGGGGCGGATGAGGGTTCCGGGGAAACCCTCATCCGCCCCTGAGATCCGGAGATCCGCGGATCCGCAGGCCCGGCGAGCCGCAGACCCGGACCCGTACGTCAGCGACGTCAGCCCGTGACGATGTTCACCAGCTTCGGCGCCCGGACGATCACCTTGCGCACCGCCGCGCCGCCCAGGGCCGCGACGACCGCCGGGTCGGCCAGTGCCTGGGCCTCCAGGTCGGCGTCGGAGATCGCCGGCGGGACCTCCAGGCGGGCCTTGATCTTGCCCTTGACCTGGACGACGCAGGTGACGGTCTCGTCCACCACGTACGCCGGGTCGGCGACCGGCAGGTCCTCGTGCGCCAGGGACCCGTCGTGCCCCAGCCGCCGCCACAGCTCCTCGGCGATGTGCGGGGCCAGCGGCGCGATCAGCAGCACCAGGGGCTCGGCGACCGAGCGCGGCAGGGCGCCGCCCGCCTTGGTCAGATGGTTGTTCAGCTCGGTGATCTTGGCGATGGCCGTGTTGAAGCGCAGGCCCTCCAGGTCCTGGCGGACGCCGTCGATCGCCTTGTGCAGGGCCCGCAGGGTGTCGTCGTCCGGCGCGGCGTCGGTCACCGTCACCTCGCCCGTCGCCTCGTCGACGACGTTGCGCCACAGCCGCTGCAGCAGCCGGTACTGGCCGACCACGGCGCGGGTGTCCCACGGCCGGGAGACGTCCAGCGGCCCCGTCGCCATCTCGTACAGGCGCAGGGTGTCGGCGCCGTACTCGGCGGCGATCTCGTCCGGTGTGACGGCGTTCTTCAGGGACTTGCCCATCTTGCCCAGCTCGCGCTTGACCTGCTCACCGCCGTACCAGTAGTCGCCGTCCCGCTCCTCGACCTCGACGGCCGGGACCGGGAAGCCGCGGCTGTCGCGGTAGACGTACGCCTGGATCATGCCCTGGTTGAACAGCTTGTGGAACGGCTCCACGGACGAGACGTGCCCCAGGTCGAACAGCACCTTGGACCAGAAGCGCGCGTACAGCAGGTGCAGCACGGCGTGCTCGGCGCCGCCGACGTACAGGTCGACGCCGCCGTGCGGCTGCCCCTCCCGCGGGCCCATCCAGTACTGCTCGATCTCGGGGTCGACCAACTGCCGGTCGTTGTGCGGGTCCAGGTAGCGCAGCTCGTACCAGCAGGAACCCGCCCAGTTGGGCATGGTGTTGGTCTCGCGGCGGTAGCGGCGCACGCCCCGGCCGTCGCCCAGGTCCAGGTCGACGTCGACCCACTCCTGGTTGCGGGACAGCGGGGTCTCCGGGACGGTGTCGGCGTCGTCCGGGTCGAAGGTGCGCGGCGAGTAGTCCTCGACCTCGGGCAGCTCCAGCGGCAGCATCGAGTCGGGCAGGGCGTGGGCGACGCCGTCCTCGTCGTAGACGATCGGGAAGGGCTCGCCCCAGTAGCGCTGGCGGCTGAACAGCCAGTCGCGCAGGCGGTAGTTGACGGTGCCCTGGCCGATGCCGCGCCGCTCCAGGTGGCCGATGATCCTCCGCTTGGCCTCGGTGACCTCCAGGCCGTTCAGGTCGATCTCGTCGTTGGCGGAGTTGATCGCCGGACCCTGGCCGGTGTACGCCTCGCCCTCCCAGCCCTCCGGGGGCCGGACGGTGCGGACGATGGGCAGGTCGAAGACGGTCGCGAACTCCCAGTCGCGCTCGTCCTGGCCGGGGACGGCCATGATCGCGCCGGTGCCGTAGCCCATCAGCACGTAGTCGGCGACGAAGACCGGGATACGGGCGCCGGTCACCGGGTTCACCGCGTACGCGCCGCTGAAGACGCCGGTCTTGTTCTTGCCCTCGGTCTGCCGCTCGACATCCGACTTGGCCTGGGCCTGCTTGCGGTAGGCCGCGACCGCCTCGGCCGGGGTGTCCGCGCCGCCGGTCCAGACGTCCTTGGTGCCCTCGGGCCACGCGGCCGGCACCACGGTGTCGACCAGGGGGTGCTCGGGGGCCAGCACCATGTAGGTGGCGCCGAACAGGGTGTCGGGACGCGTGGTGAAGACGGTGATCGGGCCGGCGTCGTGGCCGCCCTGGCCCTCGACGGCGAAGTCGACCTTGGCGCCCTCGGAGCGGCCGATCCAGTTGCGCTGCTGCAGCTTGATCGCCTCGGGCCAGTCCAGGGCGTCCAGGTCGGCCAGCAGGCGGTCCGCGTAGGCGGTGATGCGCATCATCCACTGGCGCAGCTTGGCCTTGAAGACGGGGAAGTTGCCGCGCTCGGAGCGGCCGTCCGCGGTGACCTCCTCGTTGGCCAGGACGGTGCCCAGGCCGGGGCACCAGTTGACCGGGGACTCGGAGGCGTAGGCCAGCCGGTACTCACCCAGGACGCCGTCGCGCTCTGCGGGGCTCAGCTCCGCCCAGGCGCGCCCGTCGGGCGTGTCGCGCGCGCCCTTCTCGAACTGCTCGACCAGCTCGGCGATGGGGCGGGCGCGGCCGGCCTCCTCGTCGTACCAGGAGTTGAAGATCTGCAGGAAGATCCACTGGGTCCAGCGGTAGTAGCCCGGGTCGATCGTCGCGAACGACCGGCGCTTGTCGTGGCCCAGGCCCAGCCGGCGCAGCTGCGACCGCATGTTGTTCATGGCGGCCTCGGTGGTGACCCGGGGGTGCTCACCGGTCGCCACGGCGTGCTGCTCGGCGGGCAGGCCGAAAGCGTCGAAGCCCAGGGTGTGCAGCACATTGTGGCCGGTCATGCGCTGGAAGCGGGCGAAGACGTCGGTAGCGATGTAGCCCAGGGGGTGGCCGACGTGCAGACCCGCACCCGAGGGGTACGGGAACATGTCCATGATGAACTTCTTGGGCTTGGCCAGCTCGCCGTTCCCGGCCAGGTCGCCGGTGGGGTTGGGCGCGGCGAAGGTCTGGTTCTCGTCCCAGAAGTCCTGCCAGCGGCTCTCGATGTCGGCGGCCAGCGCGGCCGTGTAGCGGTGGGGCGCGGCGGCCTCTGCGGCGGGGGTGGTCTCGCTCATCGTCCTTCGTACTCCATCGCTGTCATGACGGCCTGCGGCCCGGCCGTACGGGGTGTCTGCCTGCGGAAACGAAAAAGCCCCTCGCACAGGAGGGGCGCCGCACTGACATCGGTCCTGGTCAGCGCGGCTTGCTAAGCAGAAGGCGTACGGCATGCATGCGGTCAGGTTACCGCAGAGCGGGAAGGGCCCGCACCGAGGTTCCCCCCGGTGCGGGCCCTTCCGCGCCGCTTCAGGCCATGCTCAGCGGTGGTGGCGCGGCTTGTACGAGTCGAGGTAGCCGCGCGCCGGGGTGCCGACGCCGGTCACGTCGTCGTAGCCGACGACCGCGGACAGCGAGCTGTCCTTGCCGAGGCTGCGGAGCGAGGTGAGCGTGCCGTCCGCCGTGTCGACGCCGTTGGCGAAGTCCACGCGGACCACCGCGAGGTCCTGGCCGCGGCCCAGCGGGTGGTCGGTGACGTCGTGGTACGCACCGGTGCCGTAGCGGTCGTAGATCAGCGGGTTGGCGAAGCCGATCGGCACACCGTGCCGGGCCTGCTGCGCCAGCGCCTGGACGCCCGCGATCACCGGCGCGGCGAGCGAGGTGCCGCCGATCCGGTACTCGCTGTACTGGAGGGACCCGTCGGGGAACGCCTGGGTCTGGCCGACCAGGAAGCCGGTGTTCGGGTCGGCGACGGCCGAGATGTCGGGCTCGACGCGCTGCTTGACCGTGCCGCCGTTGGCCAGGGCGAGCGAGTTGGGAACGACGCCGCGCTGGTAGAAGGGCTGCGCGTAGAGCTTGCTGGTGCCGCCGCCCGCACCGGAGGTGTAGGCGCCGGGGAAGGCGGTCCAGCTGGAGCCGTCGGCGGCCAGCGTCGCCTTCAGCGTGCCCCAGCCGGTCTCCCACTGGTACTTGTCGCCCTTGCCGACGGCGAGCGCGGTGCCGCCGACGGAGGTGACCCAGGGGGAGTTGGACGGGGTGTCGACCTGCTTCACGCCGTGCGCCGCGACGTTGTCGCCCGCGTCGCCGGAGGAGAAGTAGAAGCCGATGCCCTCGACCGCGCCGATCTGGAAGATCTGGTCGTACGCGGCGGCGATGTCCGGGGTCTCATTGGTCTCGATGTCGCCCCAGGAGTTGGAGACGATGTCGGCGAGCCGGTGGTCGACGATCTTGCCGAGCGCGTCGAGCAGGTCGTCGTCCGTGCAGGAGGAGGCGCCGACGTAGGTGATGTCGGCCGCCGGGGCGACCGCGTGCACCGCCTCGACGTCCAGGGTCTCCTCGCCGTACCAGCCGGACGCGTCGCACTCGTCCGGGCCGGTGAAGCGGTAGTCGGCCGGCAGGACCTGGGAGAACTGGCCGCGCTTGTAGGACGCGTCGCCGTTGCGCGCCGCGTACTTCTTGGCGTCGGCGGCGATCGTCGGCGAGGCGAACGCGTCGGTGATGGCGACGGTGACGCCCTTGCCGTTGTACGAGCCCGCTCCATAGGCGGCGCGCAGCTGCTTGCCCGTGTAGCCCTTGATGGCGTACGGGGCGTGCGTGCCGTAGGCGACCGGCAGGTGCTTGTCGGTGTTCGACCCGTAGTAGGAGGAGAACGGGCCGGAGTTCTTGAAGACGGCACCGGGCGGCGGGAGCGTGTCCTGGTGCTGGGCGCGCCGCGGGGAGTTGTCCAGGCCGGTGACCGTGAGGACCGCGCCGCTCAGGGAGGCGGGGACCGAGGCGGTGCCGACCGGGGCGCGGTAGGTCTTCGAGCCCTTGCTGTAGTTGTGCAGCTGGGTGCCGAAGGCCTTCTCGGCGGCGGAGACGTCGCCGGTGACGGTCAGGTAATGGTCCGCCACACCGGTGACCTTCAGGCCGGACGACTCCAGCCACGCGCTGGTCTCGGAGACCTGCTGCTTGGTCGCACCGAAGCGGGCCTTGGCCTGCGCGGCGGTCAGGAACAAGCCGTACGAGGCGGAAGCCGGGTCCGACACCGCCTGGGCGTAGGCGGCGAGGCCCTTGGCGTCACGCCCGGCCAGGTACACCCGGAGGGTGACCTTGTTCGCATCCGAGGTGGCGCCCTTGTCGGCCTTGGACGTCGCCCAGACCGGCTTGCTGCCGGCCAGGGTGTGACGCCCGTGCGAGGCGTCGGCCTGAGCCGTGGGTATGCCCATCGCCAGTGCACCGGCGACCAGCGGCAGTGCCGCTGCCAGGGCCAGACCGGCCCGCTTTCTGGAGCGAGTGGAGCTCATGTAACCCCCTGCTGTGTGAAGTTCTGGCGGACATACGGTGCGCCGGGACCGCTCACGCACCTGGACCGCCTCGTCACTCTCGCGGTGAACGGCTCATGTCAGGGACATGCGTTCACCAAGAAGGGGCCAAGGAAGCCTTACGAAAAGGCAATTGGGGAGGCATAAGGGTTCGGAATGCGGACATATGGAGTCGGAGACAGGACGCGGCCGACCCAAACCCGTGAGAACGAGAGGGAATCAGGGAGAACCCGGGAGAACCGGACCGGATACGGCCGCGCACGTTCACCGAACGGCGCCCGAACAAACCAACGTTAGCAGTTTGTAATGATCCGCATCCCGGGTTGTCGAAAGACGATCGAAGTGGGTACCCGCCCGGGTTAGCGTCAGCGCATGCGCAACAACCGTCAGTCCTCCGACAGTCGCCGGAACCCCCCGCTCCCGGCGAGCGCCACACTGTCCGGGGCTCTCCGCACCGCACGGTCGCCGCGTGTCTGGGCGACCGCCGGTACCGCTGCCGCTCTGCTCGTCCTGGCCTTCACCGCGGGCCCTGCCCTGCGCGCGTTCCTGGACTTCGGCGCCGGCGTCCTCACCCTCGTCTCGCTCAGCTGCACCGTCATATGGGGCCTGGTGTCCACCGACACCGTCTTCCTGGGCCCCCGCGAGCGGCTGGTCACCCAGGGCATCCACCGCGCTCTGGGCGTCGCCGCCATCGGTTTCCTGATCCTGCACGTGACGACGAAGGTCGTCGAGGTCCGCGTCACCACCGCGGGCGCCTTCCTCCCGCTCGGCGTCACCGGCCGGGACGGGCTCATCTCGCTCGGCGTGCTGGCCGCCTACCTGATGATCCTCGCCGCCGCCACGGGCGCGATGCGCAGCATCTTCGCCGCCAAACGCCACCCCGTGCGCTGGCGCATCCTGCACGGCATGGCGTACGCGTCGTGGTGCGCCGCCCTGGTCCACGGACTGGAGTCCGGCCGGGCGGCCAAGCCCTGGGTGATCATCGCCTACATGGTCTGCCTGGTCGGCGTCGCCATCGCCCTGGTGGTCCGGCTGCGCAAGGGCCGGGGCGAGTTCGTCTTCCCCGAGACCCGGGAACGTTCCGCCTCCTTCCGGAACCTGGCCCGGGGCGGGGCCGGTTCGGGCGGCCGCCGGCGTGCCGTCCGCGAGGAGAGCGGTCCCGCCCTCGCCAGCGCGTACACCGACCCACTGCCGCCGCTGCCCGGCTTCCCGGCCGCCGGCCAGTACACGCCCACCCCTCCCCCGGCACCCGACCGCGCCCTCGGCATGGATCCCGCGGCCGCCACCATGCAGCTGCCGCAGGTTCCCGCGGAGTCGCAGGCGCCGTATTCTCAGCAACCCCAGCAGTTCCAGCAGCCGTACCAGCAACAGCCCCAGCCCGGCGCCTGGGACGGCACCCCTCCTTGGGGGACCGAAGTGCCCGGCGGCGTCCAGGACACCGATCCGCTGGGAGCCGACCGGCTCCAGCCGATCTCCTGGCAGCAGTCGATGCCCGGACCTTATGAAGGACAGCGATGAACCTGCCCGCCATGCCGGACCGCTCACCCGCCCTCCGTTCGGGGGCGGGTGATGTGCTGCCCGACGTCCGCACGGTCGGGCTGCCCCGAATAACCGCGGGGTTCGACGAGGTGGAACGGCTGGACCGGGTCACGCATCTGAATGTGCACGGATCCATGCCGACCATGACCGAGGGCGAACTCCTCGACCTCGCCGAGCTGATGGGCCTGCGCGGCCGCGGCGGCGCCGGCTTCCCCTTCTACAAGAAGCTCAAGGCCGTCGGAGAGGCCGCGCGCCGCCGCGGTTCCCCCACCGCGATCGTCGTCAACGGCTGCGAGGGCGAGCCCGCCTGCCGCAAGGACGCGGTGATCCTGCGCCGGGCGCCCCATCTGATGCTGGACGGCGCCCTGCTGTGCGCCGAGATCCTGGGCGCGCGCGAGCTGGTGATCAGCGTCACCCGCGACACCAACGAGAAGTCCGTGCGCGACGCCTTGGCGGAGCGCGGCCTCGGCGCCAAGCGCGGCCGCCAGCTGCGGGCCCGCATCGTGCGCATGCCGGAGCGCTTCGTGTCCGGCGAGTCCTCGGGCATCATCTCGGCGGCCAACGGCGGTCTGCCGCTGCCGCCCGGCAAGAAGGTGAGCGCGAGCGAGTCGGGCATCGGCGGGATGCCGACGCTCTTCTCCAACACCGAGACCTTCACCCAGCTCGCCGTCGGCGCCCGCATGGGGGCCATCCGCTTCGGCTCCGCGGGCGCGCCCGGGGAGCCGGGCACCGCCATGCTGACCGTGTCGGGATCGGTGCCCCGGCAGACGGTCGTGGAGACCCCGACCGGCGTGCCCATGTCGTACATCCTGCAGATGTGCGGCGGGAACCCGGGCCAGGGCGTGCTCGTGGGCGGCTACCACGGCAACTGGATCGACCCCAACATCGCCTCGATGGTGACCATCGCCCGCGAGTCCCTGGAGGCCCACAAGGCCACCCTCGGCGCGGGCGCGCTGCTGCCGCTGGACCCGGGACTGTGCCCGCTCGGCGAGTCGCTGCGGGTCGCGCAGTGGCTGGCCGCCGAGACCGCCGGGCAGTGCGGTCCGTGCCGCCTCGGGCTGCCCCGGATGGCCGGACTGCTCCAGGACGTGCTCAACGGCGGCGGGCAGGCCGCCCTGGAGCAGCTGCGGCAGACCGCCGTGGCGGTCAAGGGGCGCGGGGTCTGCAAGCACCCCGACGGCTCCATGCGCTTCGTGATGTCCACCATCAACGCCTTCACCGACGACCTCGCGGCCCATGTGCTCGGAGGCGGCTGCGGCCGTCCCACCGTCGGTGTGCTCCCCCTGCTGAAGTCCGAGCCCTCGCCGCTGCTCGGCGGCCCCGCGAGCGGCAACGCGGCCACGGCCGCCAGCAACAAGCGGCTGGTCGTCGACTGGACGCTGTGCAAGGGCCACGGGCTGTGCGCCGGCGTGCTGCCCGAGATCGTCCGGCTGGACCGCGACGGCTACCCCGACATCGCCGGCACCCCCGTCCCGCCGCACCTGGACGCCGCGGCCCAGCGCGCGGTGGCCCGCTGCCCCGCGCTGGCCCTGCGGATGGAGGAGGGCGGGCGCCGCTGAGCGCCCGCCCGGCCCGGCGGTGGCGGCCGCCGGGCCGGGCCGGTCCCGGTCACGCGGAAGGGCCCGGTACCTGAGGTACCGGGCCCTTCACGTGAAGTGGAGCTACGGGGATTCGAACCCCGGACCTCTTGCATGCCATGCAAGCGCTCTACCAACTGAGCTATAGCCCCGCGTTGCCGTTCCTCCGGGTCCCCCCGGCGACTCGGCATACATTACACGGCGGTGGGGGCCGTTCGCCAAATCCATTCCGGTACTGTCGGCTGACCCCGACCCCGAGGACTGGAGACGGCCCCCGTGACCGCCACGCAGCGCATCGTCGACGCCCCGGCGGAACACGGCCACCGACTCCGCCGCCCCACGATCGTGGCGGCCGTCGTGTGCCTCGTCTCCTTCGCGGCGTTCTGTCTGGCGCAGCGCGCCGCGCACGTCTCGATGATCGACCTCACCGTCTACCGGGCCGAGGGATGGACGGTGCGGCAGGGCGGCGACCTGTATGCGATGCGGGTCACCCACGCGCAGCTGCCCAACACCTACCCGCCCTTCGCCGCCCTCCTCTTCACCGCGCTCACCCTCCTGCCGGCCGGGGCGGCGCGGATCGCGGTCACCTTGCTCAACCTGGGGCTGCTCGTCGCGCTCGCCTCCCTGTCGCTGCGGCTGGCCGGACCGCCCCGCCGGCTGCCCCCGGCGGCGGCCGCGCTCGGCGTCGCCGCGGTCGCGGTGTGGTCCGAGCCGGTGTGGACGACGCTGCGCTACGGGCAGATCAACCTGCTGCTCGCCGTGCTGGTGCTGTGGGACCTGACCCTGCGGCCCGGTTCCAGGGCGGCAGGCGTGGGGATCGGCATCGCCGCCGGGATCAAGCTCACGCCCGCGCTCTTCGTGGTCCTCCTCGCCGCCGGCGGGCTGGTGCTGGCGTGGCGGCGCCGGGAGCGGTGGAACAACCACCTGCGGCGGGCCTGCGTCGCCGCCGGCGTCCTCGCCGCGACGGCCGGCCTCTCCGCGCTGGTCCTGCCGCACGACTCCCGGCGCTTCTGGACGGGGGTGATGTTCTCGGCGGACCGCGCCGGGCACGGCGAGGACACCGCCAACCAGTCCCTGCGGGGGGTGCTCGCACGGGCCCTGCACACCGGTGACCCGGGGACGTGGTGGCTCGTGGTGGCCGGGCTGGTGGCGTGCGCCGGGCTCTCCGTCGCCGTCGCCGCGCTCGTCTCCGGCGCGTGGGCCTGGGCTGTGGTCTCCTGCGCGGTCACCGCGCTCCTGGTCAGCCCCGTCTCCTGGTCCCACCACTGGGTGTGGGCCGTGCCGCTCGTCGTGCTGCTCGCCCGGGTCTCGCGGGCCGGCGCCGTCGCGGCGGGGCTCGTCTTCTGCTCGTACGCGCTGTGGCTCATCCCCCACGGGGACGGCGTCGCCCGGCCCGAACTCCACCAGTCCGCCGGGCAGATGGCGCTGTCGGCGGTCTACCCCGCGGTGGGCGTCGCCTTCTTGTGCGTCGCGGCGGCGGTGGCCGTACGGCGGCTCCGGGCCTAGCCACGACGCCCCGCACGCCCCCGCAGCAGCCCCACGAGCGCGCCGAGGACGGCCGTCAGGGCGAGCGCCCAGGAGGTGAGGGCGATGGCGTGGGCGGAGGAGCCGGAGGAGGCGAGGCGGTTGAGGAAGAGCGTGCCCAAGGTGGCGACGCCGATCAGCTGGCCGAGCTGCGTGACGGTGGCGAGCAGCCCGCTGGCGTCGGCGGCGTCCTGCGGTGCCACCCTGCCGAGGGCGAGCGTGAGCGTGGGGCTGAAGGACGCGCCGAGGCCGAGGCCGATACCGAACTGGACCACGAGGAAGGACAGTTCGTGCTGGTGCCCGCCGCGCAGCAGCAGTCCCATCGCGGCGAACGAGACCGCGGCCACCAGCAGTCCGAGCGGGGCGAGCAGGCCGTGTGTACGGGCGGGCAAGCGGCGCCAGTTGAGACCGACGCCGCCGAAGGCGACGGCCGCGGCGGTGAAGGTCAGCCCGGTGCGCAGGGCGCTGAGTCCGAGGCCGCTCTGCAGGTGCAGGGCGATCGAGAACAGGAAGCCGGCGTTCAGTGCCATGGCGACGGCGATCACGACCACGGAGCGGGGCATGCCGGGGGCGCGCAGCACCCGCGCGGAGACCAGCGGCGCCCCGCCGCGGCGGGTCAGGCGGGCCTCCAGGACGGCGAAGACGGCCAGCAGCACCGCGCCGAGGCCCAGGCAGACCCAGCCCCAGAGGGGCCAGCCCTCCTCCTGGCCGAGGACGAGCGGGACGGTGAAGAGCGTCACGGCGGCGCCCAGCGTGACCAGGCCGGGCAGGTCCAGGCCGCGGCGGCGCTCCGCCGCCCCGTCGGGGTCGCGCGGGATGACCCGCGGGGCGAGGACGAGCAGGGCGATCCCGATGGGCACGTTGACCAGGAACACCGGACGCCAGCCGGTGCCGAACAGATCGGCACTCACCAGGAGACCGCCGAGGGACTGCCCGGCGGCCGCGCCGGTGGCCAGGACGGCCGAGTAGACGCCGAGGGCGCGTACCCGCCGCTCGCCGGTGAAGTTGCGCTGGATGAGGCTGAGCACCTGGGGGATCATCAGGGCCGACCCGGCGCCCTGGACCAGGCGGAAGCCGGTCAACTCCCCCGCCGACTGAGCGAGTCCGCAGGCCAGCGAGGCCGCGGTGAACAGCCCGAGCCCGGCGACGAAGGTCCTGCGGTGGCCCCACAGGTCGCCGATGCGGGCGCCGGTGATGAGCAGGACGGCATAGGAGATGGTGTAGCCGGCGACGACGAGTTGCAGGGCGGCGCCCGAGGCGTGCAGGTCGGTGCGGATGGTGGGCGCGGCCACGTTGACGATGAAGACGTCGAGCAGGGCCATGAACTGGCCGGTGAGCACGGTGCCGAGCAGCCGGCCGGCCGGTGCGCGGCCGCCTGTCCCGGCACGGGACACGGACGGGGCGGAGACAGTGGGGTTCGCCATGGCACGAGCCTGCGGGCGGCCGCGTACTGGTGCCGAGAGCCCCTGGATGCTGGTACTGACAGCACCTGGCACTCCGTACGGACCCGGTGGACGATGGGGCACATGTCCGCCGTGTCCGCTCCGCGCCGCATCGAACTCGCCGCCTTCCTGCGCAGCCGGCGCGCCCGGATCACCCCGCAGGACGTGGGCATGCCCCCGGGCCTGCGGCGCCGTACACCGGGGCTGCGGCGCGAGGAGGTCGCGCAGCTCGCCGGGGTCGGGGTGACCTGGTACACGTGGCTGGAGCAGGGCCGCCCGATCAACGCCAGCGTGCAGGTGCTGGACGCGGTGGCGCGCACACTGCGGCTGGACGTCACCGAGCGGCAGCACCTGTACCGGCTGGCGGGGGTGCCCTTCGTCCGCGAGCAGGCCGCCGAGGCGGAGGCGGTGGGCGAGGAGGTGCAGGGCATCGTCGACGCCCTGGACCCCCTCGCCGCGGTCGTCTACAACGCCCGCTACGACGTGCTGGGCTGCAACGCCGCCTACCGGTACGTCTTTCCGTCGGTGCGGCTGGACTCCCCCGGCGACCGCAATGTGCTGCGGCGGCTGTTCACCGGCCCGGCGTGCTGCTCGGCGTTCGTCAACCGGGGCGACGAACTGCCGCGCATGGTGGCGCAGTTGCGCGGCGCCTACGGCCGGCATGTGGGCGAACCCGTCTGGGAGTCGTTCATCCAGTGGATGATCCACTCGAGCGCGGAGTTCGCGCGGATGTGGGCGAGCGGGGACGTCGCGCCGCCGGGGCAGCGGATCAAGGTGATCCAGCACGCGTCGGTGGGCATCGTCCGGCTCGCCTCGACCTCGCTCGCGGTGGACGCCGTGCCGGAGCACCGGATCGTGGCCTACACCCCGGTCGACGAGGAGAGCCGGACCCGGATGGCGCGGCTGCGCGAGCTGCCCGACCCGTTGGTCGGCTGCCCCGCGCACGTGCGCCCGCTGTCGCAGCTCGTCAGGGAACGCCAAGAATCCCGCCTCCCCTGACGGGGGACGGGATCCCATGGTCGCTGTCGCTGTGGAGCTACGGGGATTCGAACCCCGGACCTCTTGCATGCCATGCAAGCGCTCTACCAACTGAGCTATAGCCCCGCTGTCCTCAGGCTTTCCGCCTGGCGAACGAGAAGAAGCTTAGCCGGTCAGGGCCGGATTCCCGAAATCGGCCCCGCGGCCCCGCGGCCCCGGCGCCGCGGTTCAGTCGTCGTCGCCGAGTACCGGCTCGGGCAGCGTGCCGGCGTTGTGCTCCAGCAGACGCCAGCCGCGGGCCCCCTCGCCCAGCACCGACCAGCACGTGTTGGACAGGCCGCCGAACGCCTCCCAGCTGTGCGGGTCGAGGCCGAGCAGCCGGCCTATCGTCGTGCGGATCGCGCCGCCGTGGCTGACCACGACGAGGATGCCGCCGTCGGGCAGCTTGTCGGCGGCCGCGAGCACCACGGGAGCGGCCCGGTCGGCGACCTCGGTCTCCAGCTCGCCACCGCCGCGCCGCACGGGTTCACCGCGCCTCCACGCCGCGTACTGCTCGGGGTGGCGGGTGGTGATCTCCTCGTGGGTCAGGCCCTGCCAGACGCCCGCGTAGGTCTCCCGCAGGCCCTGGTCGTACGTGACGTCCAGACCCGTCACGGCCGCCAGTTCGGCGGCCGTGTCGGCGGCCCGCTGAAGGTCCGAGGCGATGATCCGGTCCGGCTCCAGCGCCGCCAGCAGGCGCGCCGCGCGCTTGGCCTGGGCGACGCCCGTGGCGGTCAGCGGGATGTCCGTGGTGCCCTGGAAGCGGCCCTCCAGGTTCCAGGCGGTCTGGCCGTGCCGCCAGAAGACGATGCGCCGGCCGCGGCCGCGGGTGTGTCCGTTCAGCGCAGGTCTCCGTCCTCGTCGGCCACCGACATGGCGCGGGCGTGCTCCTCGGCCTTGCCACGGGTGGCCACGGCGTCCTTGGGCAGCTCCAGCTCCGGGCAGTCCTTCCACAGCCGCTCCAGAGCGTAGAAGACCCGCTCCTCGGAGTGCTGGACGTGCACCACGATGTCCACGTAGTCGAGCAGCACCCACCGGCCCTCGCGCTCACCTTCGCGGCGCACCGGCTTGGCGCCCAGCTCCTTGGCGAGCCGCTCCTCGACCTCGTCGACGATGGCCTTCACCTGGCGGTCGTTCGGCGCGGAGGCGAGCAGGAACGCGTCGGTGATGGCGAGAACGTCGCTGACGTCGTAGGCGATGATGTCGTGCGCGAGCTTGTCGGCAGCCGCCTGGGCGGCGGTCTGGATGAGCTCGATGGAGCGGTCCGTGGCGGTCACAGGTGCGGCTTTCCGGTCGGGGACGTCGTACCCCCAAGGGTCTCACGGACCGCGGACAGTCCCCGACCGGTTATCCGGCCGGGGACCGGGCGGCTCACTTCTTGGGCGGCGGGGTGTAGTCCTGGCCGAGCACCACCATGATGTCCGCGTTCGTCGGGACGGTGCCCTTGGTGACGGCCTTGGCGGGCAGGCGGAGGGTCTTCGCCAGCTCCTGCGCGTTCGTCTTCTGGTCGGCGGCGCCGTACACGACCTGGGAGGCGGCCTGGGTGGAGGCGGTGGTGCCGGAGACGTACGTGTAGCCGCCGCCGACGATCTGCACCTGGGCCTCGCCGGCGTTGGCGGGCACGCCAGAGCCGTTCTTCAGACCGACCCGCGGGATGCCGTCGGACGCGGTGTTGGTCACCGTGCCGCCGAGGACGTCCTTGACGATGCCGTCGGTGTCCTTCTCGCTGACGGTGCCGTCGGCCTGCACCGGGAGGGTGTCGGTCCGGTAGTCGCCGCCCTTGGCCTCCTCCGACAGCGCCGCGAGGCTGCTGCCGAGGTCCTTGGCGGTGAGCGGCGGCTCGATGACCTGGTTGAGCCCCTCGACGGTCTTGGTCGCCAGGTCCGGGTCGCTGTACATCTTCTTGAGCACGCCCTGGATCACCTGCCCGAACCGCGCCAGCTGCTTGTCCTGCGCCTCGCCGGGCCCGCGGAAGGTGGCGTAGGCGACGGCCGCCTGACCGCTCAGCTCCTGCTGCTTGCCGGGCTTGACGAGGGTCTTGCCGCCCTTCTTCTTGTCGGCCTTCACCGTGGCGTCGGTGTCGACGATGATCCCGCCGAGGGACTCGACAAGGTTGTCCAGGTAGGGGGTGTCCAGCCGCCAGGTTCCGCTGATCTTCGCGCCGAGCAGGGTCTCCAGGGCCTCGCGGGTGGGAGTGGAGCCCCCGTCGACCACCGACTTGCCGAGCGTGGTGCTGCCCCCCTCGTCGCTGCTCACGGCGAGGGAGTTGGGCAGCAGCACCGTGGTGCCCTTCTTCGTGGTCGAGTTGCTGACCAGAAGGGCCGTGGAGGTCTCGTCGCTGTCCACCGGACGCAGGTGGAGCACGATCACGTCGCGCTTCTGGCCGCCGGCGGCCTGCTGCGCGGTGCCGGAGTCACTGCCGAGCCCGGGGATCTTGCCCGCCTTGTACAGGTAGCCGACACCGCCGACGGCGGCCAGCGCCAGGACGACGACGAGGGCGACGACGCGGTTGCGGCCGCGGCGCTTGGCCTCCTCGCGCCGCTCGGTGCGGGACTCGGTGAACTTCAGCCAGTCGATGACCTCTTCGGACTCCTCGGTCTCCTCGTCGACGAAGGAGAACTGCCCGGTGGAGTAGTCCCCGTTGCCGGAGGGGCCGGGGCCGGGCGGAGCGGGCTGCGCGGGGGCCTGTACCGACGCCTGCGCGGGGCGGGCCGGCGCCTCGGGGCCGCGGTAGACGGGCTGCGGCTGCGTGTGCTGCTGCGGGTACTGCGGCTGAGGCTGTTGTTGCGGCTGCGGCTGCTGCGGCTCGTAGTACGGCTCCTGGTACTGCGGCTGCTGCGGGATCCAGCCCTGGTACTGCTGGGTCTGCTGCGCCTGCTGAGCCTGGGACTGCTGCTGGTCGTAGCCGTAGCCCTGCTGCTGCGGGTAGCCCTGCTCCTGGTACTGCTGCGGCGGCTGCGGCTGCTGCGGCTGCTGCGGCTGCCGGTCCTGGCCCTGGGCGTACGGGTCGTAGCCGTAGCCCTGCTGCTCGTATCCGTAATCGCCCTGCTGCTGTGCGTAAGGGTCCTGCGGGTAGGGGTCCGGTCCCTCCTGCTCGGGTGTTCCCTCGGCGTAGTGCCATCGGGGGTAGTCGTTCACTGGGGACCCCTCCAGTTGCCGCTGAGCCGCTGATCGATTACCGGTAGAGCCTGCGTTTGTCGATGTAGCGCACGACACCGTCGGGCACCAGATACCAGACGGGCTCCCCCTTGGCGACCCGGTGCCGGCAGTCGGTGGAGGAGATCGCGAGGGCGGGCACCTCCACCAGGGAGACGCCGCCCTCCGGGAAGCCCGGATCGGACAGCACGTGCCCGGGCCTGGTGACGCCGATGAAGTGCGCCAGGGAGAAGAGTTCCTCGGCCTCGCGCCAGGAGAAGATCTGTGCCAGCGCGTCGGCCCCGGTGATGAAGAACAGCTCCGCCTCGGGGTGGTCGGACCGCAGGTCGCGAAGCGTGTCGATGGTGTAGGTGCGGCCACCGCGCTCGATGTCGCTCCGGCTGACCGAGAACTGCGGATTCGACGCGGTGGCGATCACGGTCATGATGTAGCGGTCCTCGGCCGCCGACACCGTCTGATCGCTCTTCTGCCACGGCCGGCCGGTCGGCACGAAGACGACCTCGTCCAGCTGGAAAAGGTGTGCCACCTCGCTGGCCGCGACGAGGTGACCGTGGTGGATGGGATCGAACGTCCCACCCATCACACCGATTCGCTTCTTCATGCGGACAGACCCTACCCGTATCGCCTTCCGCGGCCTCAGCGGTCGCGGTTGAAACGGGTGGTGATGAAGAGCAGGAGCAGCAGCACGAACAGGGCGCCGCCACCGGTGAGGTAAGGGTTCAGGCTCTCGTGGTTGCCGCCGCCCTCGCCCTCGGCGAGCGTGGACAGGACGGCGGCGGTCGCGTAAGAGGTCATTCGCAGTTTCCCTTGGTGACGGTGCGTACTCTCGGCGGGCTTTGGGACTTGGGGGACATGGTACGGGCGGTACGGACGGAACTTCGCGGTGGCTCCGCGCGTCCTTCCTGTGTATGGACGGCCGAGCAGGGGAGCGGGGAGACATACATGTCCGGTCCGAATGATCCGAACGGCGTGCGGGGCGGCACGGGGGACGACGGCGACCGTCTGCCGGGACGGAACCGGCGGAGGTTCCCGGGCATCTCCTCCCGGGCGTACGAGCACCCGGCCGACCGCTCGGCTCTGGTGGCGCTGCGCAAGCTCAGCGGCTTCGACACCGTGTTCAAGGCGCTCAGCGGGCTGCTTCCGGAGCGCTCGCTGCGGCTGCTGTTCCTGTCGGACTCGGTACGGGTCGGCGAGGAGCAGTTCACCCACCTGAACGACATGCTGCGGGACGCCTGCCACATCCTGGACCTGGAGAAGGTCCCGGCCATGTACGTCACGCAGGACCCGCAGCCGAACGCGATGTGCATCGGGCTCGACTCCCCGATCATCGTCGTCACCACCGGCCTGGTGGAGCTGCTGGACGAGGAGGAGATGCGGGCCGTCGTGGGCCACGAGGTGGGCCACGCGCTGTCCGGTCACTCCGTGTACCGCACGATCCTGCTCTTCCTCACCAGCCTGGCCCTGCGGATCGCCTGGATCCCGCTCGGCAACGTCGCGATCATGGCGATCATCACCGCCCTGCGCGAGTGGTTCCGCAAGTCGGAGCTGTCCGCGGACCGTGCCGGGCTGCTGGTCGGCCAGGACCTGCAGGCGTCCATGCGCGGCCTGATGAAGATCGCCGGCGGCAACCACCTGCACGAGATGAACGTGGACGCGTTCTTGAAGCAGGCCGAGGAGTACGAGGAGTCGGGCGACCTGCGCGACTCCGTGCTGAAGATCCTCAACGTGCTGCCGCGCAGCCACCCCTTCACCACGGTGCGCGCCGCGGAGCTGAAGAAGTGGGCCGCCTCCCGCGACTACCAGCGCCTGATGGACGGCCACTACCCCCGGCGCAGCGAGGACAAGGACACCTCGGTGTACGACTCCTTCAAGGAGTCGGCGAACCACTACGCCGACACGGTGAAGAGCAGCAAGGACCCCCTGATGAAGCTGCTGACCGACATCGGCTCGGGCGCCGGCGACATCGGCGGCAAGCTGCGGGACCGGTTCACCGGCTCGGCGGCGCAGGGTTCGCAGGGGTCTCAGGACTCTCCGAAGGACGCGCCGCCGGACTCCCCTGCTGCGGACTGACGCCCGGACCGGCGAGCGACCCGGGGGCCAGCACACCGCACACCGAGGTGATGTGGTGCCGGTGGTCGTACGGGTCGACGCCGGCCTGTGCCTGGGCGCGCTCCCCGGCCAGCAGCGGCTCGAAGCGCTTGGCCGGCTCGGACCCGCAGGACAGCGGTCCGGCCTCGACATCGGCCTGCAGCAGCTCCACATGGCTGTCGCGCAGGTCCTGGCGGTCGAAGCGGATGCGCAGCGCGCGCCGCACGGTGAACAGCGAGGGCTCGCGGCTCCCGGTGTCCGCGCGCACGGCGTAGACCATGGTGTGGTCCGTGAGGACCTCCAGGGCGTCGTCGGCGGTCTCCATGACGGCCATGGTCCCCGCGACCCGCACCTGCTTGTCCGCGAGGTCTATACGGCTGGGGTCCAGGCGCACCAGCCAGCCCGTGGCGGCGTGCCGCCCGTCGTCGGCCGGGGCGGTCAGGCTGCGGTCGAACTGCACCCGCTGCCCGGGGTCCAGCATGCCCCGGACCGTCCTCACGTCGCCGCCGGTCAGGGCCGCGGGGTTGACGGCCGAGGCCCAGAGGTACTCCTTGGCCAGGGTCAGCGCCTGCGTGACCTGGCTCTCGCCGAAGTGCGGGGTGCTGAACGAGGCCGGCAGGGTGAAGCCGTCGCTGCCGATCCGGTAGCCCTCGGCCGCGGTGCCGGCGAAGGGCTCCGTGCGGTCCGCGGCGGGTACCGCGCCGGTCGGGGCGAGCGGGACCAGGGTGATCCGCAGCGGCTGGGCGACGGGCTCGGGGGCCTGCGCGTAGGGATTGCGGACGCCGAGGTAGATGGCGGTGCCGAAGGCGACGGCGATCAGGACCACCAGGACCAGTGCCTGGCGGGTGGCCCCGCCCCTGGACCAGAAGCGCCGGGTGCGGACCGCGCGGGCCGAGCCGTCCAGACGCTCACGGGCCGAGTACTCCTGTATCCGGGCAGCACGGACGAACGATTCGTCGAACACGACGGATCGGTACTCGTCGTCGCCGCTTCCCGGGGAGCCCTCGGGAATACCCTCAGGTGGGTCACCAGGCCCGGTCATACAACAAGCGTAGGTCTGTCAGGGCTCTTTAAAACGTCCAGGTGCGAGACAACTTCTCTCGGCGCTCAGGGCGTTGGGCTGACCACTACGGGGGGCATCGAGGGCGCGCCGATACGGCCCGTCGGGGAGGGCGGGACGGCCGGCTGGCGACTGCCTCCGCCGGCTCCCCGGTAGACCGCGGCGAAGGTCAGCGCGACCACTCCGATCCCCATGACGACGGCCAGCAGCCAGGCCACCATGCGGTGCCAGCGGCCGTGGCCGCGGTAGGGGCGGCGCTGGGCGTAGAGCTCGTCGTACTCGTCGTCCTCCGCGGTGCGGTCCGCGCTCTGCTCGTACGGGGCGGAGCCGTCCTCGACGCTGACGAGACGGGTCCGGGAGGCCTCGGCCTCGGCCTGTGCGGTGGCGGCGGCGAGCATGCGCTCATGGGCGCTGGGCTCGTGGAAGGCCGCCGCACGTATGAAGGCCTCGTCGAACACCACGGACGCGAATTCGTCATCCGCGCCACCGTGGTCGTCGCCGTCCGGGAACGGCTTGCCCCCCAGGTCGTCCGGCACCCGTCCAGAATAGGGCCGATGACGCGGATTGGGCAGGCCGCCGGGGAAAGTCCGCCACGAAGTGGGTACGTCCCTGTGCCCGGCCCTCAGCCCCGGGTCTGGCCGTCGCCGGTGATGACGTACTTGGTCGAGGTCAGCTCCGGCAATCCCATGGGGCCGCGGGCGTGCAGCTTCTGGGTGGAGATGCCGATCTCCGCGCCGAAGCCGAACTGCCCGCCGTCGGTGAAGCGGGTGGAGGCGTTCACCGCGACCGCGGCGGAATCCACCAACTGGGTGAACCTGCGGGCGGCGGGCTGCGAACCGGTGACGATCGCCTCGGTGTGCCCGGAGGACCACAGCCGGATGTGCGCCACCGCGGCGTCCAGGGAGTCCACGACGGCCGCGGCGATGTCGTGGCTCAGGTACTCGGTCTCCCAGTCCTCCAAGGTGGCCGGGACGACGGTCGCCTTGGTGCCGGACTTCTCCGCGACGTCGCGGACGCGCTCGTCGGCGTGCACGGTGACCCCGGCCGCGGCCAGCGCGTCCAGGGCGCGCGGCAGGAACTCGCCCGCGATGTCCTGGTGCACCAGGAGCGTCTCGGCGGCGTTGCAGACGCTGGGCCGCTGCGCCTTGGAGTTGACCAGGATCCGCACCGCCATGTCGAGGTCGGCCTGCGCGTCCACGTACACATGGCAGTTGCCCGTGCCGGTCTCGATCACCGGGACGGTGGACTCCTCGACCACGGAGCGGATCAGCGAGGCGCCGCCGCGCGGGATGAGCACGTCGACCATGCCGCGGGCGCGCATCAGCTCGCGCACCGACTCCCGGCTCTCGCCCGGCACCAGCTGGATCACGTCGGCCGGCAGCCCGGCACCGCCGACCGCGTCGCGCAACACGGTGACCAGGGCGGTGTTGGAGTGGTACGCCGAGGAGGAGCCGCGCAGCAGCACCGCGTTGCCGGACTTCAGGCACAGGGCGGCGGCGTCCACGGTGACGTTCGGACGAGCCTCGTAGATGATGCCGACCACGCCGAGCGGCACCCGGACCTGCCGCAGGTCGAGCCCGTTGGGCAGCGTCGACCCGCGGACGACCTCGCCCACCGGGTCGGGCAGCCCGGCCACGTCCCGCACGTCGGAGGAGATGGCGCGGACGCGCTCGGGGGTGAGGGTGAGCCGGTCGACGATGCCGTCCGCGGTCCCGGCGGCGCGGGCGCGCTCGACGTCGAGCGCGTTGGCCTCGACGATCTCCTTGGTGCGCACCAGGAGGGCGTCGGCGATCGCCAGCAGCGCGTCGTCCTTGGCCGCGCGCGGCAGCGGCGCGAGGTCGGCGGCGGCGGACCGGGCGCGGTAGGCGGCCTGCAGGACCGGGGACGCCGGCCACGGTGAGGGCAGGGAGGCGGCGAGGTCGTCGTTGCTGTGGCTGCGGCTGCTCATAGCCGTCAGCGTACGGTGTGGGCACCCCTCTGGGGGGTGTCTTTCCAGCCGGTGAGACCCGGACGGTTCAGTACGGGTGCACGCCGACGGGAGCGGCGGGCGGCGGCCCATAGCCCTCGGCGATGCGCTGGTGGTAGGTGTCGCGGCCGATGACCTCCAGGCCGACCGTCTCCCAGGGCGGCAGCTTCGCGGAGGCCCGGTGCTCGCCCCACAGCCGCAGGGCGATGGCGGCGGCGTCGTGCAGGTCGCGGGCCTCCTCCCAGTACCGGATCTCGGCGTGGTCGGCCGCGTACCGGCTGGTCAGCAGGAAGGGGTGGTCGTTGGCCAGCTGCTCCAGGGCGCGCCGCACCTCGGCCAGCGGCGCTTCGGGGCCGGAGACGCTGAGCGTGACGTGCCACAGCCGGGAGGCGGTGCGCTCCTGAGGCGGCGGCTGCTGCTGGGCCCGCTGGGATGCCGGGTGGGCCTGCGGTGCGCTCTCGTCGGCCGCCACGCTCACCAGTGTCCGCTCCGCCGTCCCGCGGGACGACGATGCCCCTGGGCGCCCTCGTCTCACCGGCGGCCTCCCTGTCGTCACCTGTCGTCCCTGTGGGTCACTGGGGGCCACTGCGGGTCCCTGCCGAATTCCTTCTCCGTATTCAAAGTTCAGCAGTCGGCGGGCGGCCGCGGGGGCGTTTTCACGAAGTAACCACGAAGGGGGCTGCCTAGGGGTGCAGGAGTACGAGGTCGTCGCGGTGCACGACTTCCCGCTCGTACGCGGGGCCGAGTTCGCGGGCCAGCTCGCGGGTGGAGCGGCCGAGCAGCCGGGGCAGTTCCCTGGCGTCGAAGTTCACCAGTCCGCGCGCCACGGCATGTCCCGAAGCGTCGCGCAACTCGACCGGGTCGCCTGCCGAGAAGTCGCCCTCGATGGCCGCGATGCCGGCCGGCAGCAGCGACGTACGGCGCTTGACGACGGCCTGGACGGCGCCGTCGTCGAGGATGAGCGCGCCGAGCGGGGTGGAGGCGTGGGCCAGCCAGAGCAGGCGGTCGGCGGACCGCTTGCCGGTGCGGTGGAAGAGGGTGCCGGTCGGCCGCCCGGCGAGCGCGTCCGCGGCCTGCGAGGCGGAGGTGAGCACCACGGGGATCCCGGCCCCGGCGGCGATCCGCGCCGCCTCGACCTTGGTCACCATGCCGCCGGTACCGACGCCGGCCTTGCCCGCGCTGCCGATGGAGACGCCTTCGAGGTCCTGCGGGCCGTGCACCTCGGAGATGCGGGAGGTACCGGGGGTGCTCGGGTCGCCGTCGTAGAGCCCGTCGACGTCGGAGAGCAGCACCAGCAGGTCGGCCCGGACGAGGTGGGCGACCAGGGCCGCCAGGCGGTCGTTGTCGCCGAAGCGGATCTCGTCCGTTGCCACCGTGTCGTTCTCGTTGACGACCGGGACGGCGCCCATGGCGAGCAGCTTGTCCAGGGTCCGGTACGCGTTGCGGTAGTGGGCCCGGCGGCTCATGTCGTCGGAGGTGAGCAGCACCTGCCCGACGCGCACGCCGTAACGGGCGAAGGAGGCGGTGTAGCGGGCCACCAGCAGGCCCTGGCCCACGCTGGCGGCCGCCTGCTGCCGGGCGAGGTCCCGCGGGCGCCGGTCCAGGCCCAGGGGCGCCAGGCCGGCCGCGATCGCGCCGGAGGAGACCAGCACGATCTCCCGTTCCGTGCCGTGCGCCTTGGCGACCACGTCCACCAGGGCGTCGACGCGGTCGGCGTCCAGGCCCCCGGCCGCCGTCGTCAGCGACGACGAGCCGATCTTGACCACGACCCTGCGGGCGTCCACCACGTCCTGCCTCGCGCTTGCCACGTGCATCCTCGCGTCTCACACCGTTGCGACCGGCTCCGGGCTCCGGGCTGGCTCCTGGCTTCCCGGCACCGCAATCTACGCGAGCGGGGCGGTCGGGCGCCTTCCCGTTCCGCAGGGCGGACAGGGGACGGCAACTGCCGAACAGGCCCCCTTGAGCCGCTGGGCTGACGGGTCGTCAGAGAGTTGCATACGTAGGCCATCCATTTTCAGTTTACTTTCATGATGACTTGCCTTTACTCACCCTTCACCTCGGGTTACGCTGTCCGCCGCACCCACGACTCCGGTAGTCGGCCTGGTGCCTCATCACAGGTCCTTCGACTTCCGCGGGGAGAACTGCCGCCCATGAAGAGAATCCTGCTGCGTTCCGGCAAGAGCCCGTTCGACGTCGTCTCCCACGAACAGGCGATGCACCGGAACGTCATCGGCACGAATTCCGGGAATCTCATCTTCAGCGACGCGGCGCACAAATTGCTGCTGACCCCGGAAACCGAAGTCGTCTCCACCAACCGCTTCACGGTGGACCCGGCGGAGGCCGGACGTATCAACGAGGAATTCGACGCATTCGTCGTCCCGCTCGCGAACGCTTTCCGGCCCTCATTCGCGAAGCAGTTGAACACGCTCTCCAAACTGATAGAGCAGCTGACCATACCCGTGGTCGTACTCGGCGTCGGCGCCCAGGCGACGGTGACCTACGACACCGCCCGGCTCGCCGGCATCGAGCGGCCGGTGAAGCGCTTCGTGAAGGCCGTGCTCGACCGGTCCGCCTCCATCGGCGTGCGCGGCGAATGCACCGAGCGGTACCTCAAGGGACTCGGTTTCCGCGACGTCGACGTCATCGGCTGCCCTTCGATGTTCCTGTACGGCGACCACTTCGCGGTCGAGAAGAAGGCGGCCGGGATCGGTCCGGACTCCCGCATCGCCGTCAACGGCTCGCACGACGCGCTGCGTACGGGCCACCTGGGCACCGTGATGGACGCCGCCATCGACCGCTACCCGGACCTCACCTACGTCGCCCAGAACCTTACGGACGCCGAACTCCTCTACTGGGGCGACGTCTCCGACGCCGCCGGGCTGCACCAAGCAGTGCCCGCGCACCGGACGCACCGGCTGCTGCGGGAGAACAAGGTGCGGATCTACGTCGACCCGGTGACCTGGATCGACGACCTCCGCCAGTACGACTACTCCTTCGGCGGCCGCATCCACGGCAACATCGCGGCCCTGCTCGCCGGCACGCCCGCCACGGTGCTCTGCCACGACTCCCGCACCCTCGAGCTCTGCCGCTACTTCGGCATCCCGCACCTGCGCGCCACGGACGTCACCCCCGACCTCGACCCGGCGATCCTGTACGAGAAGGCCGACTTCGGCGAGCTGCTGAACGACCACAAGGTGCGGTTCGGCCGCCTCACCGCCTTCCTGGACAGGAACGGCCTGCAGAACACCTACAGCCACGGCGACCGGGGCGCCGCCTTCGAGTCGCGCATGGCCTCGCTCTCCTTCCCGCCGGCGATCGAGGCCTGGCAGGGCGAGGAGTACGGGCGCCTGGGGTACCGGATCGGCTGGCTCAAGCACCACACCGACCGGGCGCGGCAGGAGCAGCAGGCGACGGCTCGGCTCATGGCGGAGTCCGCGGCGCGTACCGCCCAGCTGGAGGCCCGGATCGAGCTGCTGGAGAAGCGGCTGGTCTCCGTGCAGGGCCGCAGTGCGGTGCGCCGGGCACGGCGCGCCATGCGCCCGGTGAAGAAGATGTTCAACGGCCTGAGCTGATACCCCGGTACGGCGAACGGCGGCCGCGGTCCCTCGGGATCGCGGCCGCCGTTCGTCTTGTGCGGCCCGTGGGGGGGTCAGTCGGGGTCGGTGCCCAGGGAGACGTCCACGCCGAACTCGTCCTCGGCGCGCTGCGCGGGGATCATGGCCGCGAACTCGTCCTCCGCGCCCTCGACGCTCCCGTCCTGCGGCAGCCGCGCCAACCGGGCGTCGGCCTTGGCGGCGAGGGAGCGCACGGCGTCGTCGAACCGCACCATGGAGGTCGGCTCGTCGGGGCCGAGCAGGTACTCCTTGAGCTCCTTGCGGGCCACCAGGAGCGGGTCGTGCTCGGCGCCGCGGAGCGCCGCGAGCAGCCTGTCCGTCTGCGAGGCCGCGTTGTCGAGGATCAGCGCCGCGCGTACCGCGGTGTTCTGCCGCTTGAACTCGGCCTCGCCCAGTTCCCCGGAGTCGGTGACCGCGTACGGCTTGCCGCTGGCGATGAAGTCGGAGACCACGCTGGAGATGTCCGAGACCATCGCGTCGGAGACGTTGAAGCAGTCGTACAGGTGCGGCATGGGGCCGGTGACGACCCGGTGCTCCCAGGTGTCGAAGGAGCGCCAGTAGGCCGCGTTCCACTCCTCGCGCAGCCGGGCGGTCTCGGCCTCGCGGGCGGGGTCGGCCGGCGTGTCGCGGGAGGCCTCGGCGTCGTCGGCGCCGGGGCGGCCGGTGTCCGCGAGTGCGGCGAGCCGGGCCTCGATGCGGGTGAGCTCGGCCTGCGCCTCGGCGCGCGCCGCGGCGGTGCCCTCGCGCAGCGCGGACCACTCGGGGAGTGCGGCGCGCCGGGCGGCGGCCGCCTCCAGGAGGGCGACGACCCGCTCGTGGGCCTGCTTGGCCCTGGGGTTGCGCGAGCCGGTGAAGGGGTGCGGCTTGTAGAGCACGCGCACCGGGTCCGGGGCCTCGACCAGACGGCGCACGATGTTCTCGCCGGCCAGGATCAGCGAGGTGTTGCCCGGGTCGTCCGTCCAGCCCTCCCACGTCGGGGCGTACAGCACGGTGGGGATGCGGCCGGCGGGGACACCGCTCCAGGTCCCGATCCGGGACAGCTGGGGACGGCCGACCTCGACGATGTCGTCGTCGCGCACACCGACGTCGGCGAGCGCGTAGCGGTCGCGCCCGGCCTTGCCCGCCGTCCAGACCTCGTCGTAGACCTTGCTGTACGGGTTGACGCTGGCGAGCTTGTCGCTGTCGCCGTGCCCGATGAAGACGTGCTTGATGTGCGGCACGCGCAGCATGTGGATGTTCTTGCCGACGTTGGCCGGGTACAGCGCCACCCGGACCGTCGACAGGTCCATGTTCATCAGGTGCACGGCGCCCGGGACGCAGAGCACGGGCACCGAGGTGTCGGCGAGCTGCGGCAGGATGAAGCGCTCGCGCAGGATCACCAGCGGACGGCCGTCCAGCCGTGCCATGGTGTCGAGCCACATGTTGACCTGGTACGCGGAGTCCTTGGAGCCCGAGAAGTACAGGACCGTGGTCGGCTTGTAGCGGTCCAGCCGGCCGTCCATGAAGGCCAGCGCGGTGTCCGTGCCGGCGGGCAGCCGGCGTCCGCGCAGGTAGGGCACGAGGGCCGCGGTGTACAGGACGCCGAGGCCGAGGGTGATGCCGCCGCCGACGAAGCCGAACACCGGGCGGTCGGTGCCGGCCGAGACCAGCAGACCGGCCACCGCGGCCACGTCGAGGTGCAGCATCTTCTCCGCGGCCCGGCGGGTCAGCAGCGGTGAGGGGGCGTCCGGGATGCGCAGCCCCGACAGGTCGATGTTGCGCGTGGCGAACGGCAGCCGCCGGCGGTTGCGGATCAGGGTGAGCAGCGCGCTGTGCGGGGCCTGCAGTGCGTAGAACAGCAGGAAGCACACGATCGCCGCGTAGTAGATCGAGTCGTTGGCCAGATCCGTCCGCGCGAGGAACAGGATCACCATCAGCTCGCGCGCCAGGAAGCGGATGGACAGTCCCGCGCGGGCCCTGCTGAGCTGCTTCAGGAGGTAGACCCCGCGCATGGTCAGGAACCAGTCGGCGACGTAGCCGACGGTCACCGCTGCCGCGAAGAACCAGAGGTTCGGAAGCAGCGCCGCAACCATGACGCAGGGGTAGCTCAGCATCATGAGCAGCGCGGCGCCCAGCTCCGGGCGGGTGTCCACCCGGGCCAGCCGGACGGCTTTCGTTATCACGAGGTGCCTACTCCTGGATGGTGGTGAGGATCCGGTCTCTTGCGGGATGGGAACTACGCGTCCGCGCCCTGGGCCAGCACCGAGGCGAGGGCCTGCTCGAAGCCCGAGGCACCCGCGGCGGCCCTGGTGGGGTCCTGCTGGCGCACGTCGATGACATGGCCGGTGAGGTCGGACAGGAGCACGTCGAGCGAGGACCGGGCGACCGACTCGGAGGACAGCAGGGTGCCCACCGGCTCCTGGCCGAAGGCCTTGGTCCGCATGGGGGTGGCCGTGCGCTCGGGGTTCACGCAGTTGACGCGGATGCCGTCGGCGGCCCACTCGTCGGCCAGCGCCTGCGTGAGGTTGACCATGGCGGCCTTGGTCGAGGAGTACAGGCTGTACTCGGCGCGGCCGCGGGTGTAGCTGCTGGAGGTGTAGAGCATCAACTGGCCCTGCGTCTCCGCGAGGTACTTGTGCGCGGCGCGGGCGATCTGCACGGGCGCCAGGTAGTTGACGCGCAGGGCTTCCTCGATGGTGGCGTTGTCGGTCTCGGCGAGCCGGCCGATGCGCAGGACGCCCGCGGTGTTGACCACGAAGTCGATGCGGCCGGTCTCGCCGTACGCCTTGGAGAGGGCGTCGTCGACGTGCTCGGGGTTGTCGACGTGCGTGCCGGTCGTGGAGCGGCCGAGCGCGTAGACGTCGGCCCCGAAGCAGCGGGCGAGTTCGGCCACGTCGGCGCCTATGCCGTAGGAGCCGCCGAAGACCACCAGGGTCTTGCCGGTGAGCAGTTCGCGGTAGGCGGCGTCACCGGCCTGCCGGGGCGCGGTCTGGGAGGCGAGCTGGAAGAGCTTGTCGGCGATGAAGACGTCGACGGGCTGGGTGACCTTCATGTTGTACTCGTCGCCCGGCACGACGTACACGGGCACGTCCGGCAGGTACTTGAGCACCACCGAGCAGTCGTCGGTGGCCTGGAAGTTGGGGTCGCCCGCGGCGACCTGGTAGGCGCGCCGGATGGTGGACAGCTTGAACGCCTGCGGGGTCTGGCCGCGGCGCAGCCGGGAGCGGTCCGGGATGTCGGTGATGAACTCGCCGTCCTCGCCGTGCGTCCGGGTCACGATGATGGTGTCCGCGGAGGGGATGGCGACGTCGACGGCCTGGTAGCGGTCGAGCGCGGCGACGCAGTCGGCGATCACCCGCTGCGAGAGCAGGGGGCGCACGGCGTCGTGGAACAGGACGTTGCAGTCCTCGCCCTCGGCGAGCTCCGCGCCGATGGCGGCGATGGCGCGCTCGGTGGTCTCGTTGCGGGTCGCGCCGCCCTCTATGACCTTCGTCACCTTGGTGAGGCCGCTCTTGGCGACGATCTTCTCGATCTCCGGCACGAAGCCCGGCGCCATCAGCACGATGACGTCGTCGATGCCGTCGGCCTCCTGGAAGATCGCGAGAGTGTGCTCGATGACCGCCTTGCCGGCGATCTTCAGCAGCTGCTTGGGGATCTGGAGACCAACGCGCTGACCGGTGCCACCGGCCAGGACCACGGCCGTGGTGCGGGGCTTTGCTATGTGCTCGGACACAGACGACCTACCTTGGAGGGACAGAGGGCGCTGGGGATGCTCCCATCCACCGTTACCGGCTCGCAAGGTGGACACATCCAGCACAGCATGTGTACGCAACCCTAAGTTCATCTTCGGTCCGACAGGAAATCCGCCGGAGCCGTGGTGGCAGAACTGTGACACAACCCACAGGACGCACTCTTTTGAGAAGGGACACGCTCGACTGTTGCCGTGACTTCCCTTCATACTTCCTGTTGTTCACATGTGCGTCTTAACGCAGCGAATCGTGACAAACCTAACGAAGCACCGTGGACGTCGGACCGGGACGCCGCTTGAACGCCCAGTCCATGCGGGGCTCGACGAGGGCGCGGAAGACCAGCCGCACGGGCGGTGTGGCCAGAACCGTCGCCATGGCCACCGCGAGCAGTCCCATCACGACGAAGCCGCGGTGGCTGTGGGCGAAGCCGGTGTCGTAGAAGCCGGCGAAGATCGCGCCCTTGATGAAGAAGCCGTGCAGCAGGAAGACGTACAGCGTGGTCTCGCCCATCGACGTGAACCACGTACGGCGGCCGGGGACGAGGGCGAAGAACAGCACGGTGAGCACCAGGGCGGCGCCGACCGTGCCCAGCGTGATCAGCACGGACTCGCCGAAGGAGACCCCGAGCTGGTCGGCGCTCATGCGGTGGTAGAGCCACTTGGCCTTCACGTGCGGCTCGGCCCAGTACACGGCCCCGGCCGCGACGACGGCCAGCGGCGCCGCCGCGATCCGCACCGCGCGGCGGCGGACGAGGGCGAAGTGCCCGGGCCGCAGGTTCATACCGATGACGAAGAACGGCATCAGCTGCAGGACGCGGCTCAGCGACAGGTCCGGCCCGATCTGCGCGGCCAGTGAGAACACGGCGATCGCCAGGGAGACCGGCACCGGCCACGGGACGAGCTTCCACAGCGGCACCATCAGCCGCCAGATGAACAGGGCGATCAGGAACCAGGTGAGGAACCACGGGTCGAGCAGGCTGATCGGCTGGTCCGCGTCGCCGCCGGCGTAGCGCTTGAAGAGCGAGTACAGCGTCTCGAAGACGACGTAGGGCACGACCACGCCCGTGACGAGCCGCCGCAGCCGGCCGGCGCTCCAGTCGAAGTTCCGGGAGAAGTATCCCGAGATGATGATGAAGGCGGGCATGTGGAAGGCGTACACGAACATGTACGCCGCCTTCAGCGCGCGGCTGTCCTCGATCAGCGGCTCCCACACATGACCGACCACCACGAGCACGATCGCCAGGAATTTGGCGTTGTCGAAGAACGCGTCCCGGGTCCGTCCGCTGCCGGCGATCACCGCCGGAGCCGGCTCCGCGGCCGGCTGCTGTGTGGGGGTCATCCGATGCACGCTACCCCCGCCGCGACCGGCCGGCCCAACACCACGGGACGGAAACGGCAGCGCGGATTCCGCCCGGACCTGCCCCCGCGGTGAGTTGGCACGGCGCACACCGCACACGAGCCCGGGACGGCATCGTGAAACCGCCTGCAGGGCCGTCTCGGCGCCGGTCGCCGGGGTCAGACCCGCGAGACGCCCGGGAGCCCGTCCTCCACGCGCAGGCGCGCCAGGGTGCCCGCGGCGGAGGAGGGCGCGAGCACGGTGGCGACCGTGCGGACCCGGGCCTCGACGGCGTGCGGGCCGACGTCGAAGAGGTGGTAGCCGCGGCGGACGTCCACCAGTTTCCAGTGCGGGTTGTCCGGCATCCGCGGGTCCCACTCCGCGTGGAAGGCGGCGAGGTCCGGGGCGCCGCCGCTGCTGATGGACGTGCCGACGAACTCGGCTCCGACGACCTCGGAGGACGGATCGGCGAAGTCCCGTCGGAGGTCGCTGACCATGGTCATGTGCCGGTCGCCGGCGAGTACCACGGGGTTGCGGACGGTCGCGAACTCGCGCATCAGGGAGTTGCGTTCGGCCTGGTAGCCGTCCCAGGCGTCGTAGTACCAGCGCTTGCCCGGGCCGACGCGCAGGTCGGTCTCGGCCATCATGATCTGCGAGGCGACCAGATTCCAGCGGGCCGGGGAGCGGCGCATGCCGTCCAGCAGCCAGGCCTTCTGGGCGGCACCCAGCATGGTCCTGGCCGGGTCCTGGGCGCCGGCCCGGCCGGTGGCCTGGTCGCTGCGGAACTGCCGGGTGTCGAGCACGTTGAGCCGGGCGAGGCGTCCGAAGTCCAGACGGCGGTGCATGCGGATGTGCGGGCCGTGCGGGACGGCGGTGGCACGGACCGGCATGTGCTCGTAGTACGCCTGGTAGGCGGCCGCCTGGCGGGCCGCGAAGGCCCCTGGCGACTGCTTGCCGGGGTCCTGCGGGACGGCGCCGGCGAAGTCGTTGTCCACCTCGTGGTCGTCGAAGGTGACCACCCAGGGCGCGGCCGCGTGCATCGCCGCCAGGTCCGGGTCGGAGCGGTACTGCGCATGGCGGTTGCGGTACTGCGCGAGGGTGTACGGCTCGCCGGTGCCCTCGTGGCGGCGGACGGCGGTCGCGGCGGGAGCGCCCTCGTAGATGTAGTCGCCGACGAAGAGCACGAAGTCGGGGTCCTGGTCGCGCATGTCGGCGTACGGGGTGAACCAGCCGTTCTGCCAGTTCTGGCAGGACGCCAGCGCGAAGCGCAGCCGTCCGCCGGAACGGGAGCCGGACGCCGCGGGCGCGGTGCGGGTACGGCCCACCGGGGAGAGCTGCCCCTCGGTGCGGAAGCGGTACCAGTGGTCCCGGTGGGGGGCCAGGCCGCGCACGTCGGCGTGGACGCTGTGCCCGTACGCCGCGGTCGCGGCGGCGGTGCCGCTGCGCACCACGCGGCGGAAGGAGGCGTCCTCGGCGACCTGCCACCGCACGGCGACCGTGCGGTCCGGCATGCCGCCGCCGTTCAGCGGGTCCGGCGCGAGCCTGGTCCAGATCACGAACCCGTCGGGCAGCGGGTCCCCGGAGGCCACGCCCAGGGTGTACAGCCCCGTCGGCAGCGGGCTCGCGGCGGCGGCCCCCGCGGCGGCCGGGCGCGCGAGCTGCCCCCCGGCGGCCGCGCCGAGCACCACGGCACCGGCGGCGAGAAACTGGCGGCGACCGGACGGCACGGGCTTCTCTTCGGGCATCACATGTCCCCTCCGCGGGCGGCCTGGGCCTTCTCTGGAAGCTCATCGGCCCGCGGGGACGGCACCTTGAACCACACTTCTCAGGTCCATGACAATATGGCCAATTCGCCCGCATGCCCCCGCATGACGCCCCAACCGCACCAGACGCCGAAAACGCCTGACGGGCGCCCATCGGCGCCCGTCAGGTCCCGCACCGCGTCACACGCGGCGGCGTCAGCCCTCGAAGGGATCGAAGCCCTCGAACTCCCGGTCCGGATCGCTGTGTTCCGCGTCCCGGTCCTTGCGACGCGTCGCGGCGGGCCGCGGTGTGTCGAACCGGTGGTCCTCGCCGCGGCGGCCGAGCATCTCGGCGCCGGCGGCCATCGAGGGCTCCCAGTCGAAGACGACCGCGTTCTCACTGCTGCCGATGACGACCTCGTCGCCCTCGCGGGCACCGGCCTTGACGAGCTGCTCCTCGACCCCGAGGCGGGCGAGCCGGTCGGCAAGGTAGCCGACGGCCTCGTCGTTGGAGAAGTCGGTCTGGTGCACCCAGCGCTCGGGCTTCTCGCCGCGGACACGGTAGAGGCCGTCCTCGGCGACGACGGTGAAGCCGGCGTCGTCCACCGCCTTGGGCCGGATGACGATGCGGGTGGCCTCCTCGACCGGCTTGGCGGCCCGCGCCTCCGCGACGATGCCGGCGAGGGCGTACGACAGCTCCCGCAGACCCTTGTGGGCGACAGCGGAGACCTCGAAGACCCGGTAGCCGCGGGACTCCAGCTCGGGGCGGACCATGCCGGCCAGTTCCTGCCCGTCGGGGACGTCCACCTTGTTGAGCACGACGACCCGCGGCCGGTCGCTCAGACCGCCGTACGCCTTCAGCTCGTCCTCGATGGTGTCGAGGTCGGAGATCGGGTCGCGCTCCGACTCCAGCGTGGCGGTGTCCAGGACGTGGACGAGGACGCTGCAGCGCTCGACGTGCCGCAGGAACTCCAGCCCCAGGCCGCGGCCCTGGCTCGCACCGGGGATCAGCCCCGGGACGTCCGCGATGGTGTAGACGGTGGACCCGGCGGTGACCACGCCCAGGTTGGGCACGAGCGTGGTGAACGGGTAGTCGGCGATCTTCGGCTTGGCGGCCGACAGAACGGAGATGAGCGAGGACTTGCCCGCGCTCGGGTAGCCGACCAGCGCCACATCGGCGACGGTCTTGAGCTCCAGGACGACGTCCTGGGCCTGGCCGGGCTCGCCCAGCAGCGCGAAGCCGGGCGCCTTGCGGCGGGCCGAGGCCAGCGACGCGTTGCCAAGGCCGCCGCGGCCGCCCTGGCCGGCGACGAAGGTGGTGCCGTGGCCGACGAGGTCGGCGAGCACATTGCCCTGCTTGTCCATGACGACGGTGCCGTTCGGCACCGGCAGGACCAGGTCCGTGCCGTCCTTGCCGGAGCGGTTGCCGCCCTCGCCGGGCTTGCCGTTGGTCGCCTTGCGGTGGGGGCTGTGGTGGTAGTCGATGAGCGTGGTGACCGACTGGTCGACGACCAGGGTGACATCGCCGCCCCGTCCGCCGTTGCCGCCGTCGGGGCCGCCCAGCGGCTTGAATTTCTCCCGGTGCACGGAGGCGCAGCCATGGCCCCCGTTACCCGCGGCGACGTGCAGCTCGACGCGGTCCACGAAGGTTGTCATGCCGTCTTCCTCCTCATACGTGCTTTATCTGCTGATGCCGGTGGTGCAACGCGCCGAGGGCGGACCTGCTTCCCGACCGGGAAGCAGCGTCCGCCCTCGGTGACGTCGTACGTCTGCGATCGCTCAGGCGACCGGAACGACGTTGACGACCTTGCGACCACGGCTGGTGCCGAACTCGACCGCACCGGCGGCGAGGGCGAACAGCGTGTCGTCCTTGCCACGGCCGACGCCCGCGCCGGGGTGGAAGTGGGTGCCGCGCTGGCGGATGATGATCTCACCGGCGTTCACGACCTGGCCGCCGAAGCGCTTGACGCCGAGCCGCTGGGCATTGGAGTCGCGACCGTTCCGAGTGGACGATGCGCCCTTCTTGTGTGCCATCTCTCTTCAGTCCCTTACTTCGCAGCGGCGGGGATGCCGGTGATCTTCAGCGCCGTGTACTGCTGGCGGTGACCCTGACGACGGCGGTAGCCGGTCTTGTTCTTGTACCGCAGGATGTCGATCTTCTGGCCCTTGTGGTGGTCCACGATCTGGGCCTCGACCTTGATCCCGGCCAGCACCCACGGGTCGCTGGTGACGGTGTCGCCATCGACGACGAGCAGCGTCGAGAGCTCGACCGCGTCGCCCACCTTGCCCGTGGAAATCTTGTCAACCTCAACGATGTCGCCGACGGCCACCTTGTGCTGGCGGCCACCGCTGCGCACGATTGCGTACACGCGGAACTCACTCTCTCGCTCGGATCGTCACTCCTGACGCCAGCCGTCCCTGCGGAGCGTGGGGGGGCCTCTCCCGGCCGGAGCCGGGAGGGAGGTGCTCAGGAATGGGCGCTAAAACGCCGAAGGTCAAGGTTACGGGGCGCCCCCGATGGGGTCAAACCGGGATGCGCATGGCGGGGGACGCGCCGCGGGCCGCCCCCCGACGGAGGACGGCCCGCGTGCGGTGACCCTGGGTCAGGACGCCTCGGTGGGCGCCTCGGCCGTGGCCTTGGCGGCGGACTTCTTCGCCGCCGTCTTCTTGGCGACGGTCTTCTTCGCGACCGTCTTCTTGGCGGCGGCCTTCTTGGCCGGGGCCTTCTTGGCCGCGGTCTTGCGCGTGGCCCGCTTCTTGGGCTCCGCCTCGGCCTCGGCGTCCTCCACCGGCTCCCCGGCCGTCTCCGCAGGCTGCGAGTCGGCGGCCGGGATGACCACGACGGCGGCCTCGGCGTCGGCACTGGGCGGCCCCGAGGGGGCCGACACCTTGCGGGTGGCACGACGACGCGGCGCCGGCGGCGCGACCTCGGCGGTCTCCGCGACGGGCTCCGGCACGGCGGCAGGCGCCGGCTCGGCGACCGGCTCCGCCGCGGCCGGGACCACCACGGTCTCGGCCTCGCCGGCCGGGGCGCTGGGCGCGCTGACCTTGCGGGTGGCCCGGCGCCGGGTACGGACCGGGGGCGCCGGCTCCGTGACGGCCTCCTGGGCCTCCTGGACCCCTTCAGCCGCCTGCGCCGCCACGACGGCCGGGGCCGTCTCGGCGACCGCGGCGGCCTCCGCCGCCTGCGGCTCGGTGACCGGGACCACGGCCGGGACGACCGTGACGACCTCCGCCGTGGCGTCGGGCGAGCTCACCGGGGCGGTGACCCGCCGCGACGCGCGCCGCCGGGAACGCCGGCCGGCCGCCGCCTCGGCCTCCGCCGGGCTGCTGAACCACTCCTCGTCCGCACCGACCGCGGGCACCAGCTCGGCCTCGGCGACCACGGCCGGCTCCAGCTCGGGGAACTCCTCGGTCTCGTCGGCCTCGGTGACGCCGCCCGCCTCCGCGGCCGCCGGCTCCTCGCCGCCGCCGCGACGGCGCTTGCGCTTGCCGCCACCGCCGACCGCCGTGGCCTGGTCCATGTGCACGATGACGCCGCGGCCGTTGCAGTGCACGCAGGTCTCGGAGAAGGACTCCAGCAGGCCCTGGCCGACCCGCTTGCGGGTCATCTGCACCAGGCCCAGCGAGGTGACCTCCGCCACCTGGTGCTTGGTCCGGTCCCGGCCCAGGCACTCCAACAGACGGCGCATCACGAGGTCGCGGTTGGACTCCAGCACCATGTCGATGAAGTCGATCACGATGATGCCGCCCAGGTCGCGCAGCCGCAGCTGACGCACGATCTCCTCGGCCGCCTCCAGGTTGTTCCTGGTGACCGTCTCCTCCAGGTTGCCGCCCTGGCCGGTGAACTTGCCGGTGTTGACGTCGATGACGACCATCGCCTCGGTCCGGTCGATCACCAGCGAACCACCGCTCGGCAGCCAGACCTTGCGGTCCAGCGCCTTCAGCAGCTGCTCGTCGATCCGGTACGTGGCGAAGACGTCGACCTCGGAGCTCCAGCGGCTCAGCCGGTCCCCGAGGTCCGGCGCGACGTTCGTGACGTAGTCGTGGATGGTCTCCCACGCGGTGTCGCCACTGACGATGACCTTGGTGAAGTCCTCGTTGAAGATGTCGCGGACGACCCGGACGGTCATGTCCGGCTCGCCGTACAGCAGCGACGGCGCGTTGCCGGTCTTGGCCCTCTTCTGGATGTCCTCCCACTGCGACTGCAGCCGCTCGACGTCGCGGCGCAGCTCGTCCTCGCTCGCGCCCTCGGCGGCGGTGCGCACGATGACGCCCGCGTCCTCGGGGACGATCTTCTTGAGGATCTGCTTCAGCCGGGCGCGCTCGGTGTCGGGCAGCTTGCGGCTGATGCCGGTCATCGAGCCCTCGGGCACATAGACCAGGTAGCGGCCGGGCAGCGAGACCTGACTCGTCAGACGCGCGCCCTTGTGGCCGATCGGGTCCTTGGTGACCTGCACCAGGACCGGCTGGCCCGACTTCAGGGCCGCCTCGATGCGGCGCGGGCCGTTCGCCATGCCCAGCGCCTCGAAGTTGACCTCACCGGCGTAGAGCACCGCGTTGCGGCCCTTGCCGATGTCGACGAACGCGGCCTCCATGGACGGCAGCACGTTCTGGACCTTGCCCAGGTAGACGTTGCCGACGTACGAGGTGGCCTGCTCCTTGTTGACGTAGTGCTCGACGAGGACGCCGTCCTCCAGCACGCCGATCTGCGTCCGGTCGCCGTTCTCGCGCACGACCATGACCCGCTCGACCGCCTCGCGGCGGGCCAGGAACTCGGCCTCGGTGATGATCGGCACCCGGCGCCGGCCCTGCTCGCGGCCCTCGCGGCGGCGCTGCTTCTTGGCCTCCAGACGCGTGGAGCCCTTGATGGACTGCACCTCGTCGACCGGCTCGGCCGCCTTGCGGGGCTCACGGATCTTGACGACCGTGCGCTCGGGGGCGTCCTCGCCCAGGGTCTCCTCGGCCGGGCCGTCACCGCCACGACGGCGCCGGCGGCGACGACGGCGGCTGCTCGTGCTGTCGCCGGCGTGGTCGTCCTCGTCCTCGGCGTGGTCCTCGTCGTCCTCGCCGTCGTCCTCACCGGCGGCGGTGTCCTCGCCGTCGGCGGCCTCGCCACGACGACGGCGGCGGCCACCGCGACGACGGCGGCGCGACGGACGGTCGCCCTCGTGGTCGTCGTCGGCGTCGTGCTCGTCGGACTCGGTGTCGGCGTCGTGCTCGTCGGTCTCGTGCTCGTCGGCGTCGTGCTCCTCGGCGATGGCGCCATGCGCGTCACCGGGCTCGGTCACGGCCGCCTCCACGGCACCGGCGGGCTCACCCCGGCGGCGACGGCGACGGCGACGGCCACCGCTCTCGGCGGCGGAGTACTCGTCGGTCTCGTCGGCTTGGGCGTGCTCGTCCTCGTGCTCGACGGGCTGCTCGGCCTGCGGCCGCTCCACCGGCGTCACACCGGGAGCCTGGAAAACCGGCGCCTGGAAGACCGCCACCGGCGGGCGGGCCGCGCGACGGCGGCCGCGCGAGGGCGCGGGCTCCTCCTCGATCGCGGGCTCCACGGCCTCGGGCTCCACGGCCGCGGACCGCTCGCCGCCGCGCACCTCGCCCTGAACCTCGACGACCACGCTGCCGACGGGTACGCCGAAGGCCTCCGCCACGGCCTCGACGGCCTTGGCGCGCGCCTCCTCGACGGTGTCGCCGTAGCCGCGGATCTCGTAGGCGTCCTCGACCTCGACGGCCCAGCCGGATCCGTCCTGGATGGCCTTGGCGGTGTAGGTGCGTCGCTGCGGGACGGCGGCAGCGGTCTCGGCCTCGGCCTCGATGGAGGCCTGCGCCTCTGCGGCGGCAGCCTCCTCCTCACGCGGCGCGAGAGCGCCCGGCTTGAGGCGGCGCGAGCCGTCGTCGGCCGCGAGGAACGAAGCGGCCGGTGCGGCGCGCTTGCGGCTGCGGCGCGCCTTCGACTGCTCCGCCTCCTGGGTCCTCTCGGCCTTCCCGGCGCGGCCGTGCCGGCCGCCGGTCTGCTCCTGCAGAGCCTTCGCGGGCGCGTCGGCGGCGGCCGGGGCCTGCACCTCCGCCGGGGCCTGCTCGGCGGCCGGCTCGGGCCTGGCCACCTTCCGGGTGGCACGACGGCGCGCACGGGCCGGGGCAGCGGACTGCTCCTGCTCCGCCACCGGCGCCTCGGACGCGGCCGCGGGCTCCGCGTGCAGCGGCAGATCCGCCTGAAGTTCCCTGGCCTGCGTGTCGGCGGCCTCCGCCGGCGCACCGGCCGCGGCCGGCTCGGGGCTGGCCACCTTCCGGGTGGCACGGCGACGCGTACGGGCCGGGGCAGCGGACTGCTCCTGCTCCGCCTGCTCCGCCACCGGCGCCTCGGGCGCGGGAGTGGTCTGCGGGGACGCGGTGTCCTGTGCGGCCTCGGGGGTCTGCGCCGGGGCGGCGGTCTTGCGCGTCGCACGACGGCGGGCCGGAGCCGGTGCGGCCTCAGCCTCGGCTTCCGGCGCCGCTTCCTGCGGTTGGGTCTCCGGCGCCACGGCCTTGCGGGTGGCCCGGCGGCGGGTGCGCGCGGGTGCGGCCTCCGCCTCCAGCGGCTCTGCCGGCGCTTCGGCCGGTATGGCCGGAGTCCCCGCGGCCGCGTCGGCCGCCTCGGGGGCGTTCACGGCGGCAGCGGGCGGACCCGCCGGCCGTGAGGCCGCGCGGCGCCGGCGGCGCGGAGCGGCCGTCGCCTCGGTCTCGGTGCCGCCGGTGCCACCGGCGGCGGTTTCGGGGGCGCCGTTCTCGGGCGCCTCGTTCGGCTCGTTGTTCTCGAGCATGCGGGCATTTCTCCCGTCACGCTCCCGGGCGCCGCACCCTGATCCGGTCCACGGCGGCCCGCGTCTTCGCGGTGCCGCCGCCCGGGGGCGCGGGCGCCACACGGGAGCTGTCGTATCGCTCGTCGGCACCGCCCTGACGGGCCGACGAAAGTCTCGTCTGATGCGTGCTGCCGGTTCCGGGTCACCCCGGACTCCTCGGCGGCACAACGACGGCAGTCCTACGCTGAGCCTTCCGGCACCGTCGCGGCATCGCGATCAGGCGCGAGCGGATCGGTCACCGTGCCGGTCTCCTCGTCGAGCGGCCCCTGCGCCAGCCTGGTCACCGCTACGGGGACCGGCGGCGCGAGGTCGGCCATCGCACGGAGGCCGGACAGGACGTCGTCGGGTCGCACGGCAGGTGTCAAATGCCGAACAACCAGCCGCAGTATCGCACAAGGTGCTGGCCCAGGCCTATCGGCACCCTGTTCGAAAGTGCCGCCATGGCCCTCGGCGACCTGCGGATCCACCACTTCGAGCCGGGTCACGGCGCCGCGCGCGTCGAAAGTGCGCACGCCGTTCTTCGTCATCCGCTGGACCTCGACGGTCCCGGCGGCGAGGAACGCGGCCACCGCCCGTTCGGCGTCGGCCTGCTCCACACCGTCCAGCCGCAACTGCCACACGGACGCCTCCAGCCGTTCGGCGAGGCCCGAGGTTCGGACCTCCACGGCATCGACGACGTCGAGGCCGTCCGGAAGCGACTCGTCCAGCAGCAGGCGCAGTTTCTCCGGCTCACGGGCCTCGGCGAGCGCGATCTCCAGGTACTCGGCCTCGCTGCCGACGCCGGTGGGTGCGGCGTTGGCGTACGACACCTTGGGATGCGGGGTGAAACCGGCCGAGTACGCCATGGGCACCTCGGCACGGCGCAGCGCCCGCTCGAATGCGCGCTGGAAGTCGCGGTGGCTGGTGAACCGGAGGCGGCCGCGCTTGGTGTAGCGCAGTCGGATGCGCTGCACCGCGGGTGCGGGCGGCGGGCCTTCGGGCTGTCGCTTGCCCAGTGTCGTTCAGTCCCTCGTGCGTCTGGTCGCCCCGAGTGGGGCTGCTTGTCATCTTCCAGGTTACTGGGGGTTCCGGACTTCCGAATCCGCGCCTTGCCCCGCGGGCCCCACAGGCGGCCTTGTGCCCCGGGCGTTCCCAGGGGTCCGCCCCGCACCCTGCGTCCGTCGTGCACCATGCGCCCGCCGGCCGCCGGCATCACACCCGGAAGCGCATCTTGCCCCCGGTGGCGCCGTCGAGGACCCCGCCGTTGGCCTCGATGACCTTCCGCGAGGCCACGTTGCCGGCGTCGCACGTGACCAGGGCCGGATCGAGGCCGAGTTGGCGGGCCAGCGGCAGGGCGGCGCGGAGCATGGCGGTGGCGTGCCCCCTGCGCCGGGCGGACGGCCGGACGTCGTAGCCGACGTGGCCGAGCAGTTCCCCCCAGGGCGGGCTCAGTTGCGGGCGGACGGAGAGCCGGCCGAGGAAGACGCCGCCGTCCACGTACCAGTACGTCACGCACAGGTCGACCGGATCGCGTGTCGGGCCCCGCACGCTCGCCACGTGCTCGGCGAAGACCGCCGGGTCCCGCCACCGGCCGCCGTACTCGCGCAGCGCGTTCCCGATCGCCGAGATCTCGCCCGGGGCGCCGCGCCCCTCGGCCCGGAACTCCTCCATCGCGGCGACATAGGACGCGTGGACGGCGGTGGTGGGACGCACGAGTGAGGGCGGCACAGCCCCAGTCTGCGTCACCTCCGGGCCGACAGGTCAGCCGGGCACGTCCATTCGTTGGGTACCGACGACCGACAGCAGGCGCAGCGCCTCCTCGGCCGGCGATCCGGGGTCGGCAGTGTAGATGACGACGTGCTGGTCCCGGTCGGAGAGGTCCAGCACGTCGCAGTTGACGGTGACCGTGCCGACCAGCGGGTGACGCAGCGTCTTGCGCAGGTTCAGCTCACCGGTCACGTCGTGGGACTCCCACAGCCGGGTGAACTCCTCGCTCCCGGCGAGGAGTTCGGCCACCAGATCGGACACCTCGGGATCGTCGGGGTAGCGGGCGGTGGCAGCCCGTAGCCGGCGGGTGGAGAAGCGGGCGAAGGCCTCGACGTCCGACAGCCCGTACAGCCGGCGGTCCCCCGTCCCGAGGAACAGACGGCGCACCAGGTTGCGGTCGCGCCGCGGCAGGGCGGAGAAGTCCTCCAGCAGCGCGGCCGCGAGGTCGTTCCAGGCGATCACCTCGTACATCGCGGACATCACGATCGCGGCGGCGTGCGGGAGCCGGTCCAGCAGGTCGAGGATGCTCTGCCGCACCTCCCGCGGGGGTCCGGCGGGCGGCGCCGCGGGGGCGCCGAGGGCGAGGTGGTGGAGGTGGTCGCGCTCGGCGTCGGACAGGCGCAGGGCGCGGGTCAGCCCGGCCAGCACCTCGCGCGACGGGCGCGGGGCCCGGGCCTGTTCCAGCCGGGTGTAGTACTCCGTCGAGATGAAGGCCAGTTGCGCCGCCTCCTCGCGGCGCAGCCCCGGCGTGCGGCGGCGCGTGCCGGCGGGCAGGCCCACGTCGGCGGGGTTGATCCGCTCGCGGCGGCTGCGCAGGAAGTCCCCCAGTTCTCGTCTGTCCACCCCTCCAGTGTGCGCGGGTGCGCCGAGCCCAGCCAGGTACCGCCCGTGCCTGGATGGGCCGCGCGGCCGGCCGCAGGCTCGCCGGTATGAACGAGACGACAACGACCCTCACCTCCACCCCCGCGACCGGGCAGGGCCTGCTGGCCGGCAAGGTCGCCTTCATCACCGGCGCCGGACGCGGCATCGGCGCCGCCGCGGCCCGGCTGTTCGCCCGCGAGGGCGCCACGGTGGTGCTCGCGGCCCGCACCGAGACCCAGCTCAAGGCGGTGGCCGAGGAGATCCGCGCGACGGGCGGCACCGCCGACCACGTCGTCTGCAACCTGGCCGACGCCGCCAGCGTGCGCGCCGCCGTCGACCGTGTGGTGGAACTCCACGGCCGCCTCGACGCCGCCTTCAACAACGCCGCCACCATCGTGCCGCCCGGCCCGATGGACCGGGTCGCCGAGGAGGAATTCGACCGCGTCTACGCGGTGAACCTGCGCGGCACCTGGCTGGCCATGGCGGCCGAGGTCGCCGCGATCCGGGCCACCGCGGGCACCGGCGCCATCGTCAACAACTCCAGCGTTGGCAGCTGGGGCGCCAATCCGGAGCTGCCCGTCTACGGCGCGCTGAAGCGCGCGGTCAACAGCCTCACCGAGTCCGCCGCCGTCACCTACGGACCCGAGGGCATCCGCGTCAACGCCGTGGCCCCAGGCACCACGCTGACCGAGATGATCCGCGAGTGGGAGCACGAGTCCCCCGGCGTCGTCGAGCGGCTGGGCGCCATGACCCCGCTCCGCCGCGCCGCCGAGCCCGCCGAGATCGCCGAGGCCGCCGCCTGGCTGCTCAGCGACCGCGCCTCCTTCGTCACCGGCGCCGTTCTGCGCGTCGACGGCGGCATCCGCGTGTGACCCCGGTCATACGACAGGGGCCGGCCCCGGCGGTCTGCCGGGGCCGGACGATACGTCCGCAGTGGCGGCTTGGGCGCTCCCGATCCGGAATGTGTGTACCGCGGCCTTGTCGACGAGGTGATGGCCCTGCTCGGTGACCGACCCGTCAGGCTGCGGAAGTACGCCTCGGGAGCGGAAGTCCGGATGCACCACGGCGAGGATATCGAGACCCCGCGGGACCGCTGGGTTCACATTCACAACGGCGAGACCTTACGTGCGGGCATCACTTGTCAGGTCAGTCGGCACAGGGTGCCCAAGTCACGGGCGCCGGAGGTCCGATGGACACTGAACGTCCCCAGCGACGTCGCGGACCGCCTCATCATCAAGACAAATACGTTCCCTGCGGATACGCCCCCTGGAGGCCGCGAAACCGTACCCGGAGCGGCTCTGCGTGACCTTGCTGGATGAACACCGCACAAACGCCACCGCCCGGCCCCGAACGACGAGTTCGGGGCCGGGCGGCCGGATACAGGACGGTGCTACCGGTGCCTACTTCACGACAGTGAGCGGCAACAGCTTCTTGCCGGTGGGGCCGATCTGAATGGAGGTGTCCATCTGAGGACACACCCCACAATCGAAGCACGGCGTCCAGCGGCAGTCGTCGACCTCGGTCTCGTCGAGGGCGTCCTGCCAGTCCTCCCAGAGCCAGTCCTTGTCCAGGCCGGAGTCCAGGTGGTCCCAGGGCAGGACCTCCTCGTAGGTGCGCTCGCGGGTGGTGTACCAGGCGAGGTCGACGCCCTGCTCCGGGAGCGCCTTCTCGCACATGCGGGCCCAGCGGTCGTAGGAGAAGTGCTCGCGCCAGCCGTCGAAGCGGCCGCCGTCCTCGTAGACGGCGCGGATGACGGCGCCGACCCGGCGGTCGCCGCGGGAGAGCAGGCCCTCGATGATGCCGGGCTTGCCGTCGTGGTAGCGGAAGCCGATGTTGCGGCCGTACTTGCGGTCGCCGCGGATGGAGTCGCGGAGCTTCTCCAAGCGGGCGTCGGTCTCCTCGACCCCGAGCTGCGGGGCCCACTGGAACGGCGTGTGCGGCTTGGGCACGAAGCCGCCGATGGAGACCGTGCAGCGGATGTCGTTCTGGCCGGTGACCTCGCGGCCCTTCTGGATGACGTTCTTCGCCATGTCGGCGATCTGCAGGACGTCCTCGTCGGTCTCGGTGGGCAGACCGCACATGAAGTACAGCTTCACCTGGCGCCAGCCGTTGCCGTAGGCGGTGGCGACGGTGCGGATCAGGTCCTCCTCCGAGACCATCTTGTTGATGACCTTGCGGATGCGCTCGGAGCCGCCCTCGGGGGCGAAGGTGAGGCCCGAACGGCGGCCGTTGCGGGTGAGCTCGTTGGCCAGGTCGATGTTGAAGGCGTCGACGCGGGTGGAGGGGAGGGACAGGCCGATCTTGTCCTCCTCGTACCGGTCGGCGAGGCCCTTGGCGACGTCGGCGATCTCGGTGTGGTCCGCGGAGGAGAGCGAGAGCAGGCCGACCTCCTCGAAGCCGGTCGCCTTCAGGCCCTTGTCGACCATCTCGCCGATGCCGGTGATGCTGCGCTCGCGCACCGGACGGGTGATCATGCCGGCCTGGCAGAAGCGGCAGCCGCGCGTACAGCCGCGGAAGATCTCCACGGACATGCGCTCGTGGACGGTCTCGGCGAGCGGGACCAGCGGCTGCTTGGGGTACGGCCACTCGTCGAGGTCCATGACCGTGTGCTTGGACACACGCCACGGCACGCCGGAGCGGTTGGGCACCATGCGGGCGATCCGGCCGTCGGCCAGGTACTCGACGTCGTAGAACTTCGGCACGTACACCCCGCCGGTGCGGGCCAGCCGGAAGAGCAGTTCGTCGCGGCCGCCGGGGCGGCCCTCGGCCTTCCAGGCGCGGATGACGTCGGTGATCTCCAGGACGGCCTGCTCGCCGTCGCCGATCACGGCCGCGTCCAGGAAGTCGGCGATCGGCTCGGGGTTGAACGCGGCGTGGCCGCCCGCGAGGACGACGGGGTCGTCCTCGGTGCGGTCCTTGGCCTCCAGCGGGATGCCCGCGAGGTCCAGGGCGGTGAGCATGTTCGTGTAGCCGAGCTCCGTGGAGAAGCTGAGGCCGAGCACGTCGAAGGCCTTCACCGGGCGGTGGGCGTCCACGGTGAACTGCGGGACGCCGTGCTCCCGCATCAGCGCCTCCAGGTCCGGCCAGACGCTGTAGGTGCGCTCGGCCAGCACGCCCTCGCGCTCGTTGAGCACCTCGTAAAGGATCATGACGCCCTGGTTGGGGAGCCCGACCTCGTAGGCGTCCGGGTACATCAAAGACCAGCGGACGTCACAGGAGTCCCAGTCCTTCACGGTGGAGTTCAGCTCTCCGCCGACGTACTGGATGGGCTTCTGAACGTGGGGGAGAAGCGCTTCCAGGCGAGGGAAGACCGACTCGACAGGCATGAGAGGTGTCTTTCGTGAGCTGGCAGGGTGGTGACCATTCAGCGTAACGCGTCATGGTCGGCTCCCCGGCCGCTCACGGGTTCCCCGCGGCGGCCCCGGAGGGAGCGCCGCAGGGAACGGGAACGAGGCAGGGCGCGGTCACCCCGCGAGACTGCCGCGGTCGGCCTTGCCCCAGGCCTTGGGAAGGGCGTCCTCCGCGGTGTCGGCGAGGTCGCGTTCGAGCTGGAACATCACGCCGTAGGGGAAGGTGTCCTCGCCCGTGGAGCGGGCGCCTTCGGCGAGGCGGGCGATGGCGTCGCGGCAGATGACGCTGTCCTGGTGCTCGCCGAGGATCTGCTGAACGGACTTCATGCGCTTGGTGTGCTTCTTGGCGGGCTTGCGGAGGCCGGGGACGGCCCGGACGGCCTCACTGCTGTAGCGGGCGCGCTTGGCGGCCTTGCGGGCCTCGTGGAGGGCGAGGTCGCGCTCGTGGCCCCGTTCCATGGCGAGCGCGGGCTCGACCCGCTTGCGCAGACGGCGGTGGTCGCGGCTGACGGCCCTGGCGGCGGCAGGCGCGGCCGGGGCCTTGGCGCGGTCGAGGTACGGGGGATCGGCGAGCAGCGCCTCGAGCGTGTCGAGGAGCCGGAAGTAGCGGGCGCCGCCGAGTTCCCGCAGGACTTCGGCGCGGGCGCCCTCGTGGACGGGGGCGTCGCCGCCGACGCGTTCGGTCAGCTCGTCGGCGAGGAGGTCGCCGGGGAGGTCGTCGAGGCGGTCCCGGAGCCGTTCGGCGAGCACCTCGCGGTCGCGTTCCAGGCCGAGGACGCCGGCCAGCCACTTCAGTTCGTCGCCGATCGGGTCGGTGACCCGGCGGTCGAGTTCGCGGCGGAAGCTCTTGAGGGCGCTGCGCAGCCGCCGGGTGGAGACCCGCATCTGGTGGACGGCGTCCGCCTCGTCGCGGCGGACGGCGGGGTCCCAGGCGGCGATGGCGTCGATCTGCTCGTGGACGTAGGTCATGGCGACGTCGCCCGCGGTGTCGACGGAGGCGGGCGGCGCGGACGGCCGGGGGGCGGTCTTCAGGCGGTCGCCCAGGGCGCGGGCGAGCTTGGAGGGGCTGTCGGAGCGCCGCAGCCCGGCCTTGACGAGGCGTTTCTCCAGGGCGTCGAGCAGGTCCGTGCCGCCGTCCACGAGTTCGGCCTCGACCTCGTCCCAGGTGGTCTCCGAGGTGGGGTGCCCGCCGCTGTCGAGGACGGCGGCGGTGACATGGTCGCGGGCGATCTCCAGCAGCGCGTCGCCGTGGGCGTCGAGCAGCCGCTCCCGCTTGCGGTCGGTGCGCAGCCGCAGGACGGGGACGAGTTCGCGGCCGCGGACGACGGCGGCGATCTCGTCGGCGAGGGCCGCGGGGACGCGCGGGCCGCCCTTGCGGCCCTGTTTGCCGAGCGGGGCGTGCACTTCGGTGCGCGTGTCGGCCAGGGTCGTGGGCAGTTTCAGATGCCAGCCCGCGTCGTCGCCCCCGCTGCGCCGCCGCAGGGTGATGCGGCGGGTCGCCAGGCGCAGATCGGGGGTGTCGTAGTAGACGGCGTCGAGCTCGGCCGGTTCCACCGCCCGTACGGACGCCACGGAGGGCAGTCCGTCCAGATCCGGCTCACGGCTCCGTCCGGCGGTCTCGTACTTGCGCTCGGTCTCCGCGACACGCTTTCCCATGACTGGACCGTAATCGGGGGTTCGGGTCACCGCAATGGTGCGTTCACCCAGGGGACTCGTTCAGGCCGACATCGGGCGCTGCATCTTCACTGCCTGGAGCAGCCCGATCGCTACCCAGACCGCGAACATCGACGATCCGCCGTACGAGACGAAGGGCAGGGGCAGACCGGCGACCGGCATGATGCCCAGCGTCATGCCGATGTTCTCGAAGGCCTGGAAGGCGAACCAGGCCACGATGCCGGCGGCGATGATCGTGCCGTAGAGGTCGGTCGCGTTGCGGGCGATCTTGCAGGCCCGCCAGAGGACGACACCGAGCAGGACGACGATGAGCATGGCGCCGACGAAGCCGAGCTCCTCCCCCGCCACCGTGAAGACGAAGTCGGTCTGCTGCTCCGGCACGAACTGGCCGGTGGTCTGGCTGCCGTGGAACAGGCCCTTGCCGAGCAGTCCCCCGGAGCCGATCGCGATGCGCGCCTGGTTGGTGTTGTAGCCGACGCCCGCGGGGTCGAGGGCGGGGTTGGCGAAGGCGGCGAAGCGGTCGATCTGGTACTGGTCCAGGACACCGAGCTGCCACACGGCGACCGCGCCGCCGGCGCCGGCGGTGATGAGGCCGAGCACCCAGCGGTTGGAGGCGCCGGAGGCCAGGAGCACACCGAGCACGATGACCGCCATGACCATGACCGAGCCGAGGTCGGGCATCAGCATGACGATGGCCATCGGCAGTATGGCGAAGCCGAGCGCCTGGGCGACGGTGCGGTGGTCCGGGTGGAGCCGGTCGCCGGCGTCCACCCGGGCGGAGAGCATCATCGCCATGCTCAGGATGATGGTGAGCTTGGTGAACTCGGACGGCTGGAGGGAGAAGCCGCCGCCGAGCACGATCCAGGCGTGCGCGCCGTTGACCGTCGACCCGACCGGGGTCAGGACGGCCAGGACCAGCAGCACCGAGATCGCGTACAGCACCGGCACCGCCCCGCGCAGCCGGCGGTGGCCGAGCGCCACCGTGCCGGCGGCGAGGCCGAAGCCGATCGCGGTGTTGAGCAGGTGCCGCAGCAGGAAGTACAGCGGGTCGCCGTGGGTGAGTTCGGTGCGGTTTCGGGTCGCCGAGTAGACCAGGGCGGCGCCGATCATCGACAGCGCGAGCGCCGCGCCGAGCAGGACCCAGTCCATCCGGCGCACTATCGAGTCGCGCGCCATGAGCTTGCCGAGGGCGCCCCGCTCGGGGGTGAAGCGCCGCATCGTGTAGCCGCTGGTGCTCATGCCCCGTGCCTCCTGCCCAGCAGGAACCTCTCGGCGCGGTCCGGGGGCAGCGCGGCGGCGGTGAACACCGTGTCGCCCGGGGCGGACGGCAGGGAGGGCACGTCGTAGGAGACCTTGCGGGCCTGGATCGTGCCGTCCGCGGTGATCTTGGGCAGTGCGGTCTCGGGGTGCGGGAGCAGCGCCTTCTTGTTGTCGATCGACCCGTCCTTCTGGACGCCGTACATGGCCTCGTAGATGGCGCGGACGGCCGGGCCGGAACCGCCGGAACCGGTACCACCCTGGGAGATCGTCATGATGACCGCGTAGTCCTTGGAGTACGTGGTGAACCACGAGGTGGTCTGCTTGCCGGCGACCTCCGCGGTACCGGTCTTGGCGTGCAGGACGATCTTGTCCTGCGGCCAGCCGCCGAAGCGCCAGGCGGCGGTACCACTGGTGACGACGCCTTCGAGAGCCTCGTTGATGTACTTCAGGGTGTTCGCACTCGCCGGGGCCTGGCCGGTGACCTTCGGCTTGATCCTGGTGACCGTCTTGCCGTCGGCGCTGATGATCGCCTTGCCGATGGTCGGCTGGTACAGCTTGCCGCCGTTGGCGATGGCCGAGTAGATGCGGGCCATCTGGATCGGGGTGACGAGCGTGTCGCCCTGGCCGATGGCGTAGTTGACCGAGTCACCGGCGCGCATGACATAGCCGTCGACGCAGTTCTCGCGCGCGATCTGGCTCGCGTAGTCCTGCTTGTCGCTCTTGGCGACCTTGCACCAGTAGGTCTTGTTGGCCTCGTAGTAGTCGCGCTTCCACTGCCGGTCGGGGATGCGGCCGGTGACCTCGGAGGGCAGGTCGATGCCGGTGAGCGAACCCAGGCCGTATGCCTTGGCCGTCTTGTAGAACCAGTCCGCGGGGTGCTTCTTGGGCTTGGTGCCGCCGTCCTTGAGCCACTGGTCGTAGGACAGGTGGTAGAAGACGGTGTCGCAGGAGATCTCCAGCGCGTGCGCCAGGGTGATCTCGCCGGCGCTCTCGCCCTCGAAGTTGTTGAAGACCCGGCCGCCGATGGTCATCGAGGACGGGCAGGGGTAGTGCCCGTTGATGGAGTAGCCGGCCTTCACCGCCGCGGAGGTGGAGATCGCCTTGAACGTCGAACCGGGGGCGGACTGACCCTGTATGGCCCTGTTCAGCAGCGGGAAGTTGGACTTCTTGCCGGTGAGCTTGGCGTAGTCCTTGGCCGAGATGCCGCCGACCCAGACGTTGGGGTCGTAGGTCGGGGCGCTGGCCATGGCGATGACCTGGCCGGTGTGCACGTCCATGACGACGACCGCGCCGGAGTCCGCCTTGTAGTAGCTGCCCGTGACCGTGTCGAAGGTCTTGCGGGCGACCTTCATCGCCTGGAGCAGCTCCTTCTCGGCGACCGACTGGACGCGGGCGTCGATGCTGGTGACCAGGTTGCTGCCGGGCACGGCGGCGGTCTCGCCGGCCTTGCCGATGACCCGGCCGAGGTTGTCCACCTCGTAGCGGGTGACACCGGCCGTGCCGCGCAGCTGGGTGTCGTACGTGCGCTCCAGGCCGGAGCGGCCGATCTGGTCCGAGCGCAGCAGCGACCGGCCCTGCTTCTCCGCGTCGGTGATCTCGTCGTCGGTGACGGGCGAGAGGTAGCCGAGCAACTGGGAGGCGTTGGCCCCGAACGGCGCGGTGTAGCGGCGCACGGCGGTGGGCTCCGCGGTGACGCCGGGGAAGTCCTCGCGGCGCTCCATGATCTGCAGCGCCTGCTGGGTGGTGGCCTCGTCGGTGATGGGGATGGGCTGGTACGGGGAACCGTTCCAGCACGGCTTGGGGGTCTTCGAGTCGCAGAGCCGCACCTTCTTGCGGACCTCGTCCGGCTTCATGTGCAGCACAGACGCCAGCCGGGTCAGCACCGCCTTGCCGTCGTCCTTCTGCTTGAGCAGGTCGGTCCGGCTGGCGGAGACCACCAGGCGCGTCTCGTTGTCGGCCAGGGGCACGCCCTTGGCGTCCAGTATCGCCCCGCGCACGGCGGGGGTGACGACTTCCTGGACGTTGTTGCTGTTGGCCTGCGCGGTGTACTGGTCGCCGTCGCGGATCTGCAGGAACCACAGGCGGCCGCCGAGGGTGAACAGCAGCGACAGCACGAGGATCTGGAGGACCACCAGCCGGATGGTGACGCGGGGGGTGCGGCCGGTCTCGGGAATGTTGCTCACAGCCGACGCCCTCCCTTGGCGACGCTGCCCACCTTGCCGAGCAGGCTCGGGCGCTGGCCGCCGATGCGGGCGCCGAAGCCGGTCGCGGAGGCGTCGTCGGCGAGGGGATCGTTGTCCAGGCGGCGGGCCAGCCCCATGATCCAGGGCACGGTGAAGGGCGCCAGCAGCAGGTCGTACAGGGCGGCGGTGAACAGCAGCTTGCCCAGGCCCACATGCTGCGCGGCGGTGTCGCCGACGAGCGCGCCGACGGCCGCGTACAGCACGGTGGAGCCGATGGCCGCGGCGACGACGACGAGCATCGGCCGGGTGGCCGAGCGCAGTTGGCCGCTGTCGGGCTTGGCCAGGCCCGCGGCGTAGCCGATGACGCACAGCACGAGCGCGTAGCGCCCGGCGGCGTGGTCGGCCGGCGGGGCGAGGTCCGCGAGCAGGCCGGCGCCGAACCCGATGAGGGCACCGGCGACATGGCCGTACGTCAGTGCGAGACCGAGAACGACCAGGAGCAGCAGGTCGGGCACCGCGCCGGGCAGGTGCAGGCGGGCCAGGACGCACACCTGGATCACCATGGCGGCGACCACCAGGCCGGTGGAGAGCAGCACACGCTTCATCGGACCTCCTCCTGCCCGTCGAGCGAGGACGGCGGGGACTGCGAGGGGTTGCCGCTCGGCGTCATCGTGACGGTGACCGTCGGGATCGGCTTCGGGCCGGCGGGCAGCACCGAGTCGCGCGGGTCCTTGCGCGGGCCCTGGATGACGACGCCGACGATGTCGAGCTTGGTGAAGCCGACGAACGGGGTGACCTCGACGGTGCGGGTGAGGCCGCCGCCCGCGCGGTCGACCTTGGTGATCGTGCCGACCGGGACACCGGGCACGAACGGCTTGTCCGCCTGCGAGCCGAAGGTGACCAGCCGCAGGCCCTTCTTCACGTGCGCCTTGCCGTTGAGCAGCTGCACCTGCATGGGGCGGTTGCCCTGGCCGGAGGCGAAGCCGAGTTCGGAGGACTTCTCCAGGCGGGTGCCGACGGTGAAGTCCGGGTCGCAGGCCAGCAGCACGGTGGAGGTGGACGGCCCGACGGTGGTGACGCGGCCGACGAGCCCGTCGCCGTTGATGACGGTCATGTCGCGCTCGATGCCGTCATTGGCGCCGGCGTCGATGGTGACCGTCCATGAGAAGCCCTGCGCGGCTCCTATGGCGATGACCTGGGCGCCCTTGACGCGGTACTGGCCGGCCCCGGCGGTCTTGAGCAGCTTGTCGAGTTCGCGGGCACGGGCGCGCGTGGCGTCCTTGCTGCCGAGCTGCTGCTTCAGCTCGGCGTTCTCCCGCTCCAGTTCGCTGATCCGGCTGCTGCGGCCGCTCGAGTCGCGTACCGCGTCCACGGCGTTGTCCACCGGATCGACCGCGGCCGCGACCCCGTTCTCCACGGGGCCGAAGACGGCGGCCGCGGCGGACCGGGCGCCGTCCAGCGGCGAGTCCTCACCACCGCGGATGTCGACGGTGATCAGCGCGAACGCGATCGCCACCAGCAGCACCAGCAGAAGCCGGCTCTCTCGTGTGTCCCTCACGGGGGCCAGTCCGTGCCTTCCTCGTCAGAGCGTGTGGGCCGTGGGCCCGATGTGCCGTGCCGGAGAGGAGAACGATCCGGCGTACGGGCCGGAGTTCGCCCGTACGAAGGATCGTGCGAACTCACCTGCGCGGCTGCGCGTCCAGGACCTGCTGGAGTGCCTCGAACTCCTCGACGCACTTGCCGGCGCCCAGCGCCACGCAGTCGAGCGGGTTCTCGGCGATGTGGATGGGCATGCCCGTCTCGGCACGCAGGCGCTCGTCCAGACCGCGCAGCAGCGCGCCGCCGCCGGCCAGGACGATGCCGCGGTCCATGATGTCGCCGGACAGCTCGGGCGGGCACTTGTCGAGGGTCGTCTTGACCGCGTCGACGATGGCGTTGACCGGCTCCTCGATGGCCTTGCGGACCTCGGCGGCGGAGATGACCACCGTCTTGGGCAGGCCGGAGACCAGGTCGCGACCGCGGATCTCGGTGTGCTCCTCGTCGTCCACCGAGAAGGCGGAGCCGATGGTGAGCTTGATCGATTCCGAGGTGCGCTCGCCCAGCAGAAGGCTGTACTCCTTCTTGATGTGCTGGATGATCGCGTTGTCCAGTTCGTCGCCGGCGACCCGGATGGACTGCGCGGTGACGATGCCGCCGAGCGAGATGACGGCGACCTCGGTGGTGCCGCCGCCGATGTCGACGACCATGTTGCCGGTCGCCTCGTGGACCGGGAGCCCGGCGCCGATCGCGGCCGCCATCGGCTCCTCGATGATGTGCACCTGGCGTGCGCCGGCCTGGGTGGCGGCCTCGATGACCGCGCGGCGCTCGACGCCGGTGATGCCGGAGGGAACGCAGACCACGACCCGCGGACGGGCCAGGTAGCGCCTCTTGTGGATTTTGAGGATGAAGTAGCGCAGCATGCGCTCGGTGATCTCGAAGTCGGCGATCACACCGTCCTTGAGAGGACGGACCGCGACGATGTTGCCGGGGGTCCGGCCGATCATCTTCTTCGCTTCGGAGCCGACCGCGAGGATGCCGCCCGTATTGGTGTTGATGGCGACGACGGACGGCTCGTTGAGGACGATCCCGCGACCCCTGACGTACACCAGCGTGTTGGCAGTGCCGAGGTCGACAGCCATGTCACGGCCGATGAACGACATGTTGTTCGCCATGAGGGTACGTCTGGCCTTCCCGAGCTGGAGCAGTGTGGGGGTGAGCACGGCGGGGCGCTGTGCGCGAAGCCTGAGGAGCGGAGATTCCATCCTAGTCGCGCCCGTAGGGGCGCGGGGTCAGGGATCCGCCGCCATTGTCGTCAGAACACACAGCGGCCCCCGGCAATGGTGACGCCGTGTCGGCGGAATTGGTTCCCCCGTACGACCGGCATATGCCGCGGGGTGGCCGGGAAAATTCCGGCCACCCATTGCGCTGATCGGGCGTCAGCGGGGAATCCGGGGCTGATGGCGGGACGAATCAGGCCAGACCGGGAAAGAAAATCTTGATCTCCCGCTCGGCCGACTCCTCGGAGTCGGAGGCGTGGATCAGGTTCTCCCGGACGATGGTGCCGAAGTCGCCGCGGATCGAGCCGGGCGCGGCGGCGATCGGGTCCGTCGGGCCCGCCAGCGCGCGCACGCCCTCGATCACCCGCTCGCCCTCGACCACCAGGGCCACGGACGGGCCGGCCGCCATGAACTCCATCAGCGGCTCGTAGAAGGGGCGGCCGACGTGCTCCGCGTAGTGCTGCTCCAGCACCTGCCGCTCGAGTGTGCGCAGCTCCAGCGCGGTGATGCTCCAGCCGGCCTTGCGCTCGATGCGGCCGAGGATCTCGCCGACCAGGCCGCGACGAACGGCGTCCGGCTTGAGAAGGACGAGGGTGCGCTGCGACACGGTGTTACTCCTATGTGCGGGATAGCAGGTACGACGACATTACCGGGCGCCGGTACGCGCCACGGCCCACCCCCTCGGCACTGGTCAGGCGGTCTGCGCCGCCCGGGCCGCCTTGGCCTCGTCGACCTTGCGGCCGTAGTGGACGGCGGCCCACCACAGCGCGGCGAAGACCACGCCGAGGAAGAACATCACCGGGACGACGAAGCCGCTCACGATCAGCCCTGCCTGGAGCACCCAGCCGACCGCCAACCCGCCGCGGCGGCCCAGCATTCCGCAGAGCAGCACGCACAGTGCCATGGCGATGCCGCAGACCGTCCACACGGTGCCCGCCGAGAGGTCCGGCTGTTTCATCGCGACCAGCCCCGCGAAACCGATCACGAAGAATTCACCGATCAGAGTGCTCGCGCACAGGGTCCGCATCCGCTTTGTTCCGCTTCCCGCTCGTCACTTGCGGCCCAGCAGCAGCCGGGCCTCTCCCACGGTGATCACCGATCCGGTGATCAGCACTCCGGCACCGGAGAACTCGCCCTGATCCTCCGCCAGCGTGACCGCCGCCTCGATGGCGTCGTCCAGGCGCGGCTCGACCTGCACCCGTTCGTCGCCGAAGATCTCGACCGCGAGCGCGGCCAGCTCGTCCACGTCCATCGCGCGGGGCGTGGAGTTCTGGGTCACCACGACCTCCGTGAAGACCGGCTCGAAGGCCTCCAGCAGCCCGCGCACGTCCTTGTCGCCGCTGGGGCCCACGACACCCACCAGATGGGTGAAGCCGAACGCGTCCGCGAGCGAGCCCGCCGCCGCCCGCGCGCCCGCGGGGTTGTGCGCCGCGTCCAGCACCACGGTGGGGCTGCGGCGGACGACCTCCAGCCGGCCCGGCGAGGTGACGCCGGCGAAGGCCGTACGGACGGTGTCGATGGCCAGCGTGCGGTCGTGCTCGCTGCCGATGCCGAAGAACGCCTCCACGGCAGCCAGGGCCACGACCGCATTGTGCGCCTGGTGCTCACCGTGCAGGGGCAGGAACACCTGCTCGTACTCCCCGCCCAGGCCGCGCAACGTCAGCAACTGCCCGCCGACCGCGACCTCCCGGTGCACGACGCCGAACTCCATGCCCTCCCGGGCCACCGTCGCCCCCAGGTCGACCGCGCGCTTCAGCAGCACCTGAGCGGCCTCGACCGGCTGCTGCGCCAGCAGGACGGTGGCGTCCTTCTTGACGATCCCGGACTTCTCCACCGCGATCTCGCCGGGTGTGCTGCCCAGCCGGTCGGTGTGGTCCAGGGCGATCGGGGTGACGACCGCGACCGAGGCGTCGATGACGTTGGTGGCGTCCCAGCTGCCGCCCATGCCGACCTCGACGACGGCGACGTCCACCGGCGCGTCGGCGAAGGCCGCGTAGGCCATGCCGGTCATCACCTCGAAGAACGACATGCGGTGCGGCTGCGAGCCGTCGACCATCTCCACGTACGGCAGGAGGTCGCGGTAGGTCTCGATGAACGTCTCCGGCGCGATCGGCCGCCCGTCCAGGCTGATGCGCTCGGTCACGGACTGCACGTGCGGGCTGGTGTACCGGCCGGTGCGCAGCTCGAAGGCGAGCAGCAACTGCTCGATCATGCGCGCGGTGCTGGTCTTGCCGTTGGTGCCGGTGATGTGGATCGAGGGGTACGCGCGCTGCGGCTCCCCCAGGATGTCCATCAGGGCCGTCATGCGGTCCAGCGACGGTTCCAGCTTGGTCTCCGGCCAGCGGCCGGCCAGCTCCGTCTCGACCTCGCGCAGGGCCTTGTCCAGCTCCGGGTCGGCCGGGCGGCCGGGGACGTCGTCCTCCTGGGGCACCGGTCCCCCGGCCCGCAGGGTGCGGCTGCCCGCCTCGATCACCGCGAGGTCGGCCTCCCGGACGGGCCCGTCCTCCTCGTCCTCCGCCTCGTCGTGGCCGCCCTCGCCGGCGTCGGCGTTGAGGCCGAGCGCGGTCAGCGGGTCGGAGAGGGGTGACTCGTCATCGAGGTCGGAGTCGTGGTCCGGGTCGTGGCCGTTGCCGGGGCGCGAAGTACTCACGACCCCAGTCTACGAACCGGACGGACCGGTCCGGGCCGTGGGGGGGGGGGGCGGCGCCCCCCCCCCCCCCCCCGGCCCCCCCCCGCGGGGGCGCCCCCCCGGGGGGGGGTGGGGGGGGGTGGGCGCCCGGCGGCGGC
>NZ_JBHXSO010000040.1:81101-85173 GCF_042714775.1 Streptomyces sp. NPDC058691
CGCGTGGGGGGCGGGGGGGGCGGGGTGGGGGGGGTGGCGGGTCCCACATCCCCCCCCCACCCCCCCGGGGGGGGGGGGGGGGGGGGGGGGGGGGGGGGGGGGCCCCCCCCCCCCCCCCCACGGCTCCCGGTCACGCCTGCGGCAGGGACGCCAGCTGGGCGGTGATGCGGGCGATGTCCGCCTCGGCCGTCTCCAGCCGGGTGCGGATCTTGGCGACGACCGGGTCCGGGGCCTTGGCCAGGAACGCCTCGTTGCCGAGCTTCGCCGTGGCCTGCGCCTTCTCCTTCTCCGCCGCCGCGAGGTCCTTGGCGAGCCGCTTGCGCTCGGCCTCGACGTCGATGACGCCGGACAGGTCCAGGGCGACCGTGGCACCCGCGACCGGCAGGGTGGCGGTGGCCGCGAAGCCCTCGCCCTCCGGCTGGAGGCGCAGCAACTGGCGCACCGCGGCCTCGTGGGCATCCAGGCCGGTACCGGTCAGGTCCAGGCGGGCCGGGACCTTCTGGCCGGGCTGCAGGCCCTGGTCGGCACGGAACCGGCGGACCTCGGTGACCAGCGACTGGACGGCCGCGATCTCCTTCTCGGCCGCCTTGTCCCGGAAGCCGGAGTCGGCGGGCCAGTCGGCGGTCACGAGCGTCTCGCGGCCGGTGAGCGTGGTCCACAGCGTCTCGGTGACGAACGGGACCACCGGGTGCAGCAGCCGCAGCAGCTTGTCCAGGACCTCGCCGAGCACGCGCCGGGACACCTCGGCCGCGTGACCGCCCGCCATGAAGGTGGTCTTGGACAGCTCCACGTACCAGTCGAAGACCTCGTCCCACGCGAAGTGGAAGAGCGCGTCGCTGAGCTTGGCGAACTGGTAGTCGTCGTAGAGCGCGTCGACCTCGGCGACCGTCGCGTTCAGCCGGGACAGGATCCAGCGGTCGGTGGCCGACATCTCCTCGGGCGCGGGAAGCGCGCCCTCGACCGTGGCGCCGTTCATCAGCGCGAAGCGCGTGGCGTTCCAGATCTTATTGGTGAAGTTCCGGGAGCCCTGGACCCAGTCCTCGCCAATCGGGACGTCGGCACCCGGGTTCGCCCCCTTGGCCAGGGTGAAGCGCACCGCGTCGGAGCCGTACTTGTCCATCCAGTCCAGCGGATCCACCGCGTTCGGGTTGGACTTCGACATCTTCTTGCCGAACTCGTCGCGGACCAGGCCCGTGAGGGCGATGGTCCGGAACGGGACCTCGCCGTCCATCGCGTACAGGCCGAACATCATCATCCGGGCGACCCAGAAGAAGATGATGTCGTGCCCCGTCAGCAGGACGTCGGTCGGATAGAACTTCTCCAGGTCCCGCGTCCGCTCCGGCCAGCCGAGCGTGGAGAACGGCCACAGGCCGGAGGAGAACCAGGTGTCCAGGACATCGGAGTCCTGCGTCCAGCCCTCGCCGGCCGGGGGCTCCTCGTCGGGGCCGACACACACGACCTCGCCGTCGGGGCCGTACCAGATCGGGATGCGGTGGCCCCACCACAACTGGCGCGAGATGCACCAGTCGTGCATGTTGTCGACCCAGTCGAAGTAGCGGCGGGACATGTCCTCGGGGTGGATCGCGACCCTGCCGTCGCGGACCGCGTCACCCGCGGCCTGCGCGAGCGGGCCGACCTTGACCCACCACTGCATCGACAGCCGCGGCTCCACCGTGGTCTGGCAGCGCGAGCAGTGTCCGACCGAGTGCATGTACGGGCGCTTCTCGGAGACGATGCGCCCCTGTTCGCGCAGCGCCCCGACGACCGCGGAACGGGCCTCGAAGCGGTCCAGGCCGAGGAACGGGCCGTGGACGGTGATCACGCCGTGCTCGTCCATGATCGTCAGCGCGGGCAGCTCGTGGCGCTGGCCGATGGCGAAGTCGTTGGGATCGTGCGCCGGGGTCACCTTCACGGCGCCGGTACCGAACGCCGGGTCGACATGCTCATCGGCGACGACCGGGATACGGCGGTCGGTGAGCGGCAGTTTGATCTGCTTGCCGACCAGGTGGCGGTACCGCTCGTCGTCCGGGTGGACCGCGACGGCGGTGTCCCCGAGCATCGTCTCGGCGCGGGTGGTGGCCACGACGATGGAGTCCTCACCCTCGCCGTAGCGGATGGAGATCAGCTCTCCGGCGTCCTCCTGGTACTCCACCTCGATGTCGGAGATGGCCGTCAGGCAGCGCGGGCACCAGTTGATGATGCGCTCGGCGCGGTAGATCAGCCCGTCGTCGTAGAGCCTCTTGAAGATCGTCTGGACGGCGCGGGAGAGTCCCTCGTCCATGGTGAAGCGCTCGCGCGACCAGTCGACGCCGTCGCCGAGGCGGCGCATCTGGCCGAGGATCCGGCCGCCGTACTCTTCCTTCCACTGCCACACGCGCTCGACGAAGGCCTCGCGGCCCAGGTCGTGCCGGGACTTGCCCTCCTCGGCGAGCTGCTGCTCGACCTTGTTCTGGGTGGCGATGCCCGCGTGGTCCATGCCGGGCAGCCACAGCGTCTCGAAGCCCTGCATCCGCTTGCGGCGGGTGAGGGTGTCCATCAGCGTGTGCTGGAAGGCGTGGCCCAGGTGGAGACTGCCGGTGACGTTCGGCGGCGGGATGACGATGGTGTACGGCGGCTTGTCGCTCTTGGCGTCGGCCTCGAAGTAACCGCGCTCTACCCAGCGCTCGTACAGGGGCCCCTCTACCTCGGCCGGCGCGTACTGGGTCGGCAGTTCGGGGGTCACGCTGTTCGGCCCGCTCGCGGCGGCCTGCTGAGTGTTGTCGGTCACGGCGCTCAGTTTACGGGCGCGGCGGCCCCGCCAACGAATCCGATGCCGTGCGGGTGTACGGGCGGGACCGACACCCCGGATGAATGACCGTGCACCGACAAGGGCAGGAGGAGATCCGCAGGCACCCGCCCGTCGGCGCAGGGCAGCACGGACGGCAGCCCGGACGGCAGGACAAATGGCAGGACAGTCGGCCGAACGGTCGCGGAATGACGTTCGGTTCACCCTGAATCGTCCCAACCGGTCACTCTTACAACCTTGTTACGGACTCCGGACGCTCCGGAGGCAAAGGCGGGTTGAACAATCGCCAGGATGAGCACCAGACAGCAGTGAACAACGAGGGGACCCCCACATGAGCTTCAACCAGCCACCGCCCCAGCCAGGCTGGGGTGGCCAGCCCGGCTACGGCTACCCCCCGCAGCCGCCCACACAGCCCCAGCCGCAGGCCCAGCCCGGCTACGGGGGCGCGCCGCAGCCCGGTTTCGGCTACCCGCAGCAGCCCCCGCACCCGCCGCAGGGCGGGCCCTGGGGCCGGCAGCCCGCCGGCTGGGGCGCCCCTCCCCCGCCCTCCGGCGGCGGCAAGGGCAAGGTGGTCGGCATTGTCATCGGCGTCCTCCTCGCGATCGCCCTGATCGGCGGCGGCCTGGTGTTCCTCCTGGGCAGCGAGGACGGCGGCCTCGGCGGCGGTGGCAGCGACTACACGCTGTCCATGCCGGCCACTCTGCTGGGCGGCGAGTACACCAAGGACCAGTCGAGCGGCGCCAACTCCGGCCTCAGCAACGGCAGGACCGGGAACGACGCCGGCATCAGCAGCGCCAAGACGGTCTCGGGGGCGTACAAGAACTCCTCGAACTCCCAGTTGGTCGTCTCCGGCGCCTACGGCGACATCACCGACCCCGGCGCCGCCCTGGACGCGATGCTGACCGGCTTCAAGAACAACGCCGGTTCCTCCACAGGACAGGACCCCGCCGAGCAGCACCCCGCCGGCTTCGACGGGGACATCATGAAGTGCGGCACGTTCGGCTCCGGCGGTGTCAGCTTCCCGTACTGCGCCTGGGCCGACGACAGCACGGTCGCCATGGCCATGAACATGAACCTGGACATCGGCGGCACCACCAAGACCCCTTCGATCTCCGAGTGGGCCGACAGCACGGCGAAGATCCGTGACGAGATCCGCGTCAAGAAGTAGGAGCGCGAACATGTGAGGGGGGGGCCCGCCCGGGCCCGGGGGCCCCCCCCCACACACACGGAGCCCGAACCCCGGAAGGGAGGACACAAAACCAAAATAGGCGGGGGGCGCGGGCCCAC
>NZ_JBHXSO010000041.1:0-77573 GCF_042714775.1 Streptomyces sp. NPDC058691
GGCCTCAGCCCCTCGTGCCGCCCTGCGCTTCACCCGATCGGCAGTCCCGGCCCCGGCCGGGATCGCCCGGTGGGTCCCGTATGGCCCGTGTGTCCCGGCGGCTACCCGCGCGTAGCACATCAGCCCCGCTCCCGTCCGAGGTTTCGAACGCATTGAGGTTCAGACCAAGGGCGCTCCGTTTCACAGGACATGTGGACCGGATCCGACCACGGAAGGTCGGACGAAGCCGGAGGAAAGGGGCCCCATGTCCAGGAAACGCAGGCTCGGGACCAAGCAGAAGATCGCGCTGATGACGGGCGCGGCGACGCTCGCCGGCGGTTTCGCGGTGGCGACGATGGCCAGCGGCCACGCCTCCGTGGTGTGCGACGGCCTCGACCAGGCGATACGCAACAACCAGGCCTTCATCGCGGGCCAGCGGGCCAACCCCGACGCGCAGTCGGCGGCCCGGATCGCCAACCGTGAGGCGGTCATCCAGCAGATCAACGTTCAGCGTCAGGCGTCGGGTTGCGGCGCGGCACCGGCGGCCCCCGCGCCCCCGGCCGCGGCGCCCGCCGCGCCTCCCGCCGCACCCGCCGCGGGCCAGGGGCAGGGTCAGGGCCAGAACCAGGCGCAGCCGCCCGCCGCGCCGCCCGCGGGAGCGGCGACCGGCCAGGTCGTCTGCCCGGGTTCGACGGTGACGCTCTCCGGCGAGGCGGGCGCCCCGGCCGCGTCCAGCAACCAGTTCCCGATGGGCACCAGGCTCAAGGTGACGAACCTGGACAACGGCAAGTCGACGACGGTCGCCGTGACATCGACGTCCGGAAGCTGTGTGCTGCTCAACAACGCGGCCTTCGAGCAGGTCCGCGAGCCCGGCAAGTTCCTGATCCGGAAGGCGCGTATCGAGCGCGTCCGCTGACCCGGGCCGATCCGGGCCGACCCCCCAGCCGTCCGGGCCACCGCCGATCCAGGAAGCGGCGGTGGCCCGGACCTCTTGACGAGGGCACGACACTCCGCTTCAATCCGGCGTGACAGGTCCAGACCAACGGTCCAGACCACTTGCCCGGCACTGTCTGAACCCCCCGCCCCCCACTGGGAGGTCACGTGCTCTTCCGTCGTCATGTCCCGCGTACCGGATCGCGCAGATCCCGCATCCTCTCCGTCGTCACCGCCGCCTTCCTGGCCGCCGCCGGCACCCTGATCGCCCTGCCCGGCACCGCCCAGGCGGCCAACCTCGTCACCAACCCCGGCTTCGAGAGCGGCAGCCTGTCCGGCTGGTCCTGCTCGGGCGGCTCGGTCGTCGGCAGCCCGGTGCACAGCGGCACCAAGGCGCTGGCCGGCGCCGTCAGCAGCAGCGACACCGCCCAGTGCACCCAGACCGTCTCGGTGCAGCCCAACACCGCCTACTCGCTGACGGGTTGGGTGCGCGGCGCCTACGTCTACCTCGGTGTCACCGGCGGCGCCTCGACCTGGACCCCGTCCGCCGCCTCGTACACCCAGCTGACGGTCCCCTTCACCACCGGGGCCTCGCAGACCAGCGTGCAGTTGTACGTCCACGGCTGGTACGCGCAGGGCACCTACAACGCCGACGACATCAGCCTCGACGGCCCGGGCGGCGGCGGTGGCGGCGACACCCAGGCGCCCACCGCGCCCAGCGGCCTGACGTCCACGGGCAAGACCTCCTCCAGCGTCTCGCTGTCCTGGAACGCCTCCTCCGACAACGTCGGCGTCACCAGCTACGACGTGTACCGCGGCAGCACCCTGGCCACCACCGTGACCGGCACCTCCGCCACCGTCACCGGCCTGGCCGCGAGCACCGCGTACACCTTCACCGTCAAGGCGCGCGACGCCGCGGGCAACACCTCGGCGGCCTCCAACGCGGTGAGCGTCACCACCAGCGCCGGCGGCGGCGGTGGCACCGGCTTCAAGCAGGCCGCGCCCTACCTGTACCTCGGCTGGGGCGACCCGCCGAGCCCGTCCACGGTGATGAGCGCCACCGGCGTCAAGTGGTTCACGATGGCCTTCATCCTCTCCTCCGGCGGCTGCAACCCCGCCTGGGACGGTTCGCGTCCGCTCACCGGCGGCAACGACCAGTCGACCATCAACGCGATCCGGGCCGCGGGCGGCGACATCGTCCCGTCCATCGGCGGCTGGAGCGGCAACAAGCTCGGGCCCAACTGCTCGACCCCCGAGGCGCTGGCCGGCGCCTACCAGCAGGTGATCAACGCCTACGGCCTCAAGGCGATCGACGTCGACATCGAGAACACCGACGAGTTCGAGAGCGAGGTCGTCCAGGACCGCGTCCTGAACGCGCTGAAGATCGTCAAGCAGAACAACCCCGGCATCCGGACGATCCTCACCTTCGGCACCTCCACGACCGGCCCGACCTACTGGGGCGGCCGGCTCATCGAGCGGGCCAACGCGCTCGGCGCCAACATCGACGTCTTCACGATCATGCCGTTCGACTTCGGCGGCGGCGCCGACATGTACGGCAACACCGTGAACGCCGCCGAGGGGCTGAAGACCAAGCTGAAGTCCACCTTCGGCTGGGACGACGCCACCGCCTACGCCCACATCGGCATCTCGGGCATGAACGGCCTCAGCGACCAGCAGGAGAACACCACCCCGGCCATCTGGACCCAGATCCGGGACTGGGCCAACTCCCACCACATCGCCCGGCTCGCCTACTGGGCCGTCAACCGCGACCGCCCCTGCGCGGGCGGCGGTGTGACCAGCAACTGCTCCGGCATCAACCAGAGCACCTGGCAGTTCACCTCCATCACCGCCGGGTTCACCGGCTGAACGCGGCCCGGCCGGTGAACCGGCCGGGCCCACCGACCGCCCCACGGGTCAGGCGGCGGGGGACACCACGTCCTCCGCCGCCGTCCGCATGCTCACCGCGTGCTCGTTGGTCCGCGCGTCGTACGCCAGCAGCGTCGGCAGGCACACCGCCAGCGTCCCGACCGCCGCCACGCACGCCAGGCCGCCGGTCCACACCGAGGTCCGCAGCCCCAGCACCGCCGCCGCGCCACCGGCCCGCACCTGCCCCAGCTGCGGCCCGGTCATGAACGACAGCAGCTCGATGCCGGCCAGCCGGCCGCGCAGGGTGTCCGGGATGGTCTGATTCCAGATCGTGGAGCGGAACACCCCGCTGATCATGTCGAGCGCGCCCGCCAGCGCCAGGAAGAGCAGCACCAGCCAGACGTTGCGGGTCAGTCCGGCCGCCGCCATGCACAGCCCGAAGCCCGCCGCGGCCAGCACGATCGCCACGCCGTGCCGGTGCACCCGGCTGGACCAGCCGCTCGTCAGGCTCATCAGCATCGCCCCGGCCGGCAGCGCCGCGTACATCAGGCCCAGCGACCACGGCGCACCGAGGTCGTCCGCCATGAAGGGGAACACGGCGATCGGGAACGCCAGGCCCATCGCCGCGATGTCCACCACGTACGTGCCCAGCAGTTCCTTGCGGCTCCAGGCGTAGCGCGCGCCCTCGCCGATCGAGCGCAGCGACGGGCGCTCCGCGTCGTGCGCGGGCGGGGACGGCCGCAGCCCCAGGCCCAGCAGCAGCGACACCGCGAAGGTCACGGCGTCGATGGCGTACGCCCAGCGCAGGCCGGCGAAGGCGATCAGCACACCGGCCAGCGCGGGTCCCGCGATGGCGCCGAGCTGCCAGCGCAGCGCGTTCAGCGAGGCCGCCGCGGTGAGCTGGTCGTGCGGCACGATGCGCGGGACGATCGCCTCCAGCGCGGGGCGCTGCAGGCCCCCGAGCGCGCTCGTCAGCGCCGCCACCACGTACAACGGCCAGAGCAGCGGACGCGGGAGCAGGGTGTTGGCCAGCAGCAGGGCCGACATCAGGCCGAGCGCGGCCTCCGTCCACAGGATCAGCTTCCGCCGGTCGAGGGCGTCGGCCAGGGCGCCCCCGTAGAGCCCGAACACCACCAGCGGGACCAGCTCCACCGCGCCCAGGGCGCCGACCGCCAGCGTCGAGCCGGTCAGGTCCTTGATCTGGACCGGGAGGGCCACGAACGTCAGGAAGCTGCCGAAGCTCGTGATCAGCCCGGCGCACCACATCAGGCGGAAGTCGCGGGAGCTGCGCCAGGGCGCGAGGTCGGGGAGGAGATTTCGCACCCCCGCATGTTTCGCGGGCGGGCGCCGGGGGCGCAACGGATTTTCCGCCGCCGCCGCCGCAGGCGCCCGCCCGCGAAAGAAGTCACGCCATGAGGCCGGCCGCCTCCAGGCGCTCGCGGACGGCCTTCACCGCGGTGTCGTCCAGCGGCACCTGCGGCGCCGCCGTGGCCGGGCAGGGAATGACACCCCGCAGGTGCAGCGCGGCCTTGAAGGCGCCGAGCGCCGAGGCGCTGCCGCTCATCGGGGCGGCCTCGGCGCCGACGTCGACGATCGAGAAGAGCGCGGCGAGCCGGTCCTGCTCGGCGGCGGCCTCGCGCCAGCGACCGGCCAGCGCGTGCTCGTAGAGCCGCACATAGCCGTGCGGGTCGACGTTGCCGAGGCCCGGCACGACACCGTTGGCCCCGGCCAGCAGGGCGGCGTCGACGGTGAGTTCGGAGCCGGTGAGCAGGGAGAAGGAGCCGCTCAGACCGCGCCGGCGCAGCTCCACGAGCATCCGGCGCATGCCGCCGTCGGCCCCGCTGCTGTCCTTGAGGCCGGCCAGCGTGCCGTTCTCCGCCAGCGCGAGCACCGTCGCCGCGGGCAGCTTGGTGTGCACGGCGGAGGGGATGTCGTACGCGAACAGCGGCAGGCCGTCCGCGCCGTCCCGTACCCGGCGGAAGTGGTCGGCGATCTCGACCGGGTGCGTGGTGGTGTAGAAGGGCGCGGTGGCCACCAGGGCGTCCGCGCCCGCCGCGACGGCCGCGCGGACATGGTCCAGCACCCGGGCCGTGGTCATGTCGACGACCCCGGCGAGCACGGGGACGCGCCCGCCGACCGCCTCGACGACGGTGGTGAGCGCGATCCGGCGTTGCGCGTCGGACAGATAGGCCGTCTCGCCGCTCGACCCGAGCGCGAAGACGCCGTGGACGCCCGCCGACAGCACATGGCCGACCAGGGCGCGCAGCCCGTCGGTGTCCACGTCGCCCGCGGGTGTGAGAGGAGTGCACAGAGGAGGTACGACGCCGCACAAAGGTGCGTGCATAACGGTCATAACGCCCACTTCTACCAGCTTGCAGGCGGTGGCGACACGAACTGCTCGGCGAGCCGCGCGAGCCGCGGCAGCCGGTCCCGCAACCGCACCCGCCGCCCCGCGGCGGCACTGACCAGGTGCTGCAGCAGGTCCAGCCCCGGCTCCCCGGGCTCCGGCGGCACGGACAGCGCCTCATGGGCGAGCCCGGCGAGCTCCCGGTCGCCCGCCTCCATCGCCAGCACCGTCGCCCCGGCCCGCCGGGCGCCGTCCACCCGTTCCAGCAGCGCCGCCTCCGCCCGCTCGGGCGTGACCACCAGCACCGTCTCGCCGCGCCGCGCGGCCTCCAGCCGGGCCGTGCCGACCGCGAGATGCGCGGGCGCGCCCGGCGGCACATGCTGCCGCACCAGGGTGGGGGAGAGCTCGGGCAGCCCGCTCCAGGCGGCCTCGTCGTCCAGATGGGCGGCCATGTGCCACGGCTCGTACCCGCCGCCGCCCACCAGCAGCAGTCCGCCCGGGGAGCCGCGGCGGACCGCGCCGCGCAGCGCCCCCGCGAACGTCCCGGTCCGCTCCGGCCACTCGCTGCCGGCCAGCAGTTCACGGACGACCTCGACGCGTACGGCATCCATGCCACGGCATCCTGGCGCAGGCACCCACCGCCAAGCGGGGCTTCCCCGCCCGGCTCACCCGAAGGTGGTCATCGGGGTCACTGTGCGGGAAGGGCGCGCGAGACCCTGGCGCGTACGTCGGTGAAGTGCCGGCGCATCGCCGCCCGCGCCGCGCCCGCGTCACCGGTGCGCAGGGCGCCGACCACCGCGCGGTGGTTGGCGATGATGCGCTCGACGGGGTCGTCGGCGGGCGCGAGAGCCGAGCCGACGTCCTGGTAGACGCTCCAGAACAGGTCGATGAGCTGGAGCACCAGTTCGTTGTCGCAGGTCGCGTACAACAGCGCGTGGAACGTGCGGTCGGCGTCCGGGTCGGTGACCATCCGCGAGGCGAGCGTGTCGAGTTCGTCCAGCCGTTCCGCCGGTATGGTGCCGGCCACCTCGCCGATCAGCCCGACCTCCAGCAGTTCGCGCACCGCCACCAAATCGGCCAGCGCCCGTACCCGGGAGCGGATGTGGAAGGTGAGCGAGGGCAGCAGCACCCGCAGCGGCGCGTCGGCCACGAAGGTGCCGGTGCCGTGGCGTATCTCGACGATGCCGAGTGCCTGGAGCGCGCGCACCGCCTCGCGGACGCTGTTGCGGCCGGCGCCCAGCAGATCCATCAGCTGGGGCTCGGTGGGCAATGTGGCGCCGGGGGCGAGTCGCTGCTCGTGGATGAGCTCGATGATGCGATCCTGGAGCGTCGGGCCGCGGCCCCCGCCGGCGGTTCTGGTCACAAGTGGCCGCCTTTCCCTCGTGCTGTCGTGCTTTCTTGACGTGCCGTCAGTGTCTGTCTACCGTCCCTTGACGACAAGGGACGTCCTACGTCTGCCATGCAAGGGCGCATCGGAGGCAACACCGATGTCATACCTCACATCAGTCCCCTACCGAGCCGGTACCGGGGGAACCTCCGGGGAAGACCCGGGGGCCGTCTACGCCAGCTTCCGCATCCCCGCGGTCGTCGTGACGGGCACGGGCACCGTGCTCGCCTTCGCCGAGGGCCGGCACGAGTCGGCGGCGGACACCGGGCGCATCGACCTCGTCCTGCGACGGTCGGCCGACGGCGGCCGCACCTGGGACGACCTGCGGGTGGTGACGTCCAACGGCTCGGGCACGGCGGGCAACCCGGCCCCCGTCGTCACCGCCGAGGGCCGCGTCGTGCTGGTCCACGTGCGCAACGCCGGGACCGCGGAGGAACGGGCCATCATCCGCGGCAAGGTGCCCGACGAGGACGGCCGCCGGATCTGGGTCCAGTACAGCGACGACGACGGCCTCACCTGGTCCGAGCCGCGCGAGATCACCGCCGCCGTCAAACGCCCCGGCTGGCGCTGGTACGCCACCACCCCCGGCCACGCGCTCCAGTTGCGCGCCGGCCGGCACGCCGGGCGGATCGTCGTCGCCGGCAACCACACCAACCCGCCCGAGGCCCCCGACACCGGCGCCGAGCCCCGCTACAACGGCGGCCACTGCCTCTACAGCGACGACCTCGGCGAGACCTGGCAACTCGGCTACGTCGACGACACGTCCGACGACTACGTCAACCCCAACGAGACCACCGCCGCGGAACTCCCCGACGGCACGGTCTACTTCAACACCCGCACCGACTCCCGCAGCCCCGGCAACCGCGCCGACGCCGTCTCCGCCGACGGCGGCGCCACCCTGGAACGCCGTTTCCGCCCGCAGGCGGGCCTGGTCGCCCCCGTCGTGCAGTGCAGCGTCCTGCACCCCGGCACGCCCGACGTGCTGCTCTTCTCCGGCCCCGGGCATCCCACCGCGCGGGCCGCGATGACCATCCGGGCCAGCCACGACCGCGGCGTCACCTGGCGGACCGCGCACATCGTCGACGGGCTCCCCGCCGCCTACTCCGACCTGGTGCTCCTGGACGAGGACACCATCGGACTGCTCTACGAGACCGGCGACTTCGGCCCCTACGAGACGATCACCTTCCGCCGCGTCCCCCTCGCGGAGCTGGTCTCTTGATCGGCCGGCGCGGCGTGCTGGCGGCGGCCGGCGGCACGGCGGCGGCGCTCGCCCTGCCCGGCTGCGCCCCCTCCATCGGCGCGGAGGGCAAGGGCACCACCACCCTCACCTTCTGGTCCTGGGTGCCCGGCATCGAGCGCAACGTCGCGCTGTGGAACCGGCTGCACCCCGGGGTCCGCGTCGAACTGGAGAAGGTGGCCGCCGCCGGCGGCGCCCAGTACGCCAAGATGCACGCCGCGCTCAAGGCCGGCAGCCCGCCCGACCTCGCCCAGGTCGAGTACCAGATGGTGCCCGGATTCCTTCTCGACCAGGGCCTGGTGAACCTGGCCCGGTACGGCGCCGACCGCTACCGCGCCCGCTTCGCCGACTGGCTGTGGCAGCAGACCGTGTACGCCGGCGGGGTCTACGCCATCCCGCAGGACTCCGGGCCGATGGTGCTGTTCCAGCGCCAGGACCTCCTCGACCGGTGGGGCATCGAAACCCCCGCCACCTGGGACGACTTCGCCGCGGCCGCCCGCGTCGTACGCCGCCGCGGCGCGCACCTCACGGCCTTCTCGCCGTCCAACCCCGGCTGGTTCACGGCCCTGGCCTGGCAGGCCGGCGCCCGCTGGTTCCGCGCCGGCGGCGACACCTGGCTGGTCTCCGTCGACGACGAGCCCACCCGCCGCGTCACCCGCTACTGGGACCGGCTCATCAAGGACCGGCTGGTCGCCACCCAGCCCATGATGCAGAGCGCCTGGTACGCCGGCCTCCAGTCCGGCGACCTCGTCAGCTGGACCGGCGGCAGCTGGGGCGACGCGCTGCTGACCGGCAACGCCCCCGGCGGCGCGGGCAAGTGGCGGGTCCGGCCGATGCCGCAGTGGCACACCGCCGGCTCCGGCGCCGCCCCGTCCTCGGGGAACTGGGGCGGCTCCACCACCGCCGTCCTCGCCGGCACCCGGCACCCCCGGGCCGCGCTGGACTTCGCGGTGTGGCTCAACAGCGACCCCGCCAGCGTCCGCCTGCTCATCCGGGGCGGCTACGGCTACCCCGCCCCCGTCTCCGGCTTCACCCCGGCCGAACTCGACACCCGCGCGGCCTACTTCGGCGGCCAGGACTACGGCGCGGTGGTCGCCGCGTCCGGTGCCGCGGTCGACCGCGCCTGGACCTGGGGCCCCACCATGGACACCTTCTTCCAACGGCTCACCGACGCCCTCAGCGGCGCCGTCAGCTCCGGCACCTCCCTCACCGCGACCCTGCCGGGACTCCAGGCCCGTACCCTCGCCGACCTGCGCGACAAGGGCCTGAAGGCGGAGGCCGCGTGACCGCGCGGGCGGACGTCGTGCCGCCGGCCGCCCCCGGTTCCGCCGCCGTGCCCGCCGCCGGGACCCGGCCGCGCCACGCCGGCCCCACCCGCCCCCGGGCCCGTTCCCGTACCCGCTCCCGCGAGGCGCGGACCGCGGCCGCCTTCCTCCTGCCGTTCTGCGCGCTGTTTTTGCTCTGCTTCGTCGTTCCCATCGGCTACGCCGTGCAGCAGAGCCTGCTGCGGACCGTGCGCACCGGGCCGCTCGGCTTCGGCGGCTCGCACGACGTGTTCGCGGGCCTCGCCAACTACGCGCACGCACTGCGCGACGGCTCGTTCCTCGCGGGCTTCGGGCGCGTCCTGCTCTTCGGGGTCGTGCAGGTGCCGCTCATGCTCGCGCTGGCCGCCGCGCTCGCGCTGCTCCTGGACAGCGCCTCCGCCCGGGGCATCGGCTTCTTCCGCACCGCGTACTTCCTGCCCTACGGCGTGCCCGGGGTGATCGCGTCGATCCTGTGGGGCTTCCTCTACGTCCCCGGCATCAGCCCCATCGTGCAGATCCTGCACTCGGCCGGCTGGCAGGTCGACTTCCTGTCCCGCTCCACCGTGCTGTGGTCCATCGCCAACATCGTGACCTGGCAGTTCACCGGCTACAACATGCTGGTCCTGATCGCCCAGCTCAAGGCCGTGCCCGCCGAGCTGTACGAGGCGGCCCGCCTCGACGGCGCGAACGCGGCGCGGATCGCCTGGCACGTCAAGCTGCCGCTGATCCGGCCGGCGCTCGTGCTGACCGCCGTCTTCAGCATCATCGGCACGCTGCAACTGTTCTCGGAGCCGCTCGTGCTGCGTCCGCTCTCCCCGGCCATCGACTCCGGCTACACGCCCAACCTGCACGCCTACAACGAGGCGTTCGCGGCCAACGACTACCACGTGGCCGCCGCCGAGGCGGTGCTGCTCGCGCTCGTCGCGTGCGCGCTGTCCTTCGGCTTCCTCAGCCTCGTCGGCCGCCGCCGCGGCGGGGACGGGGCGCTGCGATGACCGTCCCGCTCCGTTACCGCGTCCTGACCGCGACCGCGCTGGCGCTCGCCGCCGTCTACTTCCTGGTCCCCGTGTACTGGCTCGCGGTCTCGGCGACCAAGTCCAGCGCGGACCTCTTCGGCAGCTTCGGCCTCTGGTTCGCGCACCCCCACCCCATCGACTACCTGGGCCGGGTGCTGACCTACGACGGCGGCGTGTACGTCCGCTGGTTCGGCAACAGCCTTCTGTACGCGGGCGTCGGCGCGCTCGGGGCGACCTGGCTGTCGGCCGCGGCGGGGTACGCCCTCGCGCAGTACCGCTTCGCGGGGCGCGAGGCGGTGCTGACCGCCGTCGTCGCGGGGGTCCTCGTTCCGTCCACGGCGCTCGCCCTGCCGCTGTACCTGCTCTTCACCGACCTCGGCCTCGCCAACACCTACTGGTCGGTCCTCGTCCCCGGCATGGTCAGCCCGTTCGGGGTCTACCTGTGCCGGATCTACGCCACGGCGGCGATCCCGCGCTCCCTGCTGGAGGCCGCCCGGCTGGACGGAGCGGGGGAGTGGCGGATCTTCCACGTCCTCGGGCTGCGCCTGATGTCACCGGCGCTGGTCACCGTCTTCCTGTTCCAATTCGTCCACATCTGGAACAACTTCTTCCTGCCGCTGGTCATGCTCTCCGACAGCGACCTGTACCCGGTGACGCTCGGGCTGACCTCCTGGCAGGGCTACGCCGACCGGCAGCCCGAGCTCTACCAGTACACGGTCGGCGGCGCGCTGCTGTCCGTCCTGCCGCTGATGCTGCTCATGGTGGTGCTCCAGCGGTACTGGCGGGGCGGCCTCAGCGAGGGGAGCGTCACGGCGTGACCGGCACGCCGCGGGCCGCCCCTTGCTGGCAGGATCACGTACATGACTGTTGACAGTGGCAATGACACCCCCGCCGCGAAGGCTCCCGCCAAGGACCCCTGGGACCTGCCCGACGTGTCCGGCCTCGTCGTCGGCGTCCTCGGCGGCACCGGGCCGCAGGGCCGCGGCCTGGCCTACCGGCTCGCCAGGGCGGGCCAGCAGGTGATCATCGGCTCCCGCGCGGCCGAGCGTGCGCAGGCCACGGCGGACGAGCTGGGACACGGCGTCCAGGGCGCGGACAACGCGGAGACCGCCCGGCGCAGCGACATCGTCATCGTCGCCGTGCCGTGGGAGGGCCACGCCAAGACCCTGGAGTCGCTGCGCGAGGAACTCGACGGGAAGCTCGTCGTCGACTGCGTCAACCCGCTCGGCTTCGACAAGAAGGGCGCCTTCGCCCTGAAGCCCGAGGAGGGCAGCGCCGCCGAGCAGGCCGCCGCGCTGCTGCCCGGCTCCCGGGTCGCCGCCGCCTTCCACCACCTGTCCGCGGTGACGCTGGAGGACCCGGAGGTCGAGACGATCGACACCGACGTGCTGGTCCTCGGCGAGTCCCGCGCCGACACCGACCTGGTGCAGGCGCTGGCCGCGCGCATCCCCGGCGTCCGCGGGGTCTTCGCGGGCCGGCTGCGCGGCGCCCACCAGGTCGAGGCGCTGGTCGCCAACCTGATCTCGGTCAACCGCCGCTACAAGGCCCACGCCGGGGTGCGCCTGACCGACGTGTAGCCGCCGTGGGGCCGTGCGAGGCCCGTGCGAGGGCATGGGGGACAATGGGCGGGTTCGTGACCGACCCGACAGGAGCCGCCCCCATGCCCCGCCTCGCCGTCTACGCGCTCATCGTGTGCGCACTGTCCGTGGTCGCCGCCGTCGTCTCCTTCGTCGAGGGCAGCTGGCTGGGCATCGTCTGGATCGCGATCACCGGCCTGACCAGCAACATGTGCTGGTACTACGTGCGCAAGGCCAGGATCGAGAAGGCGGCGGCCGTCTCCGCGGACTAGAGGGCGTCCTTCCAGAAACGGAAGAGCTGGTAGCCCAGGTCCGAGAGGCCGTTCGGCAGCCCGAAGGCGCGTGTCACGGAGTCCACGAAACCGAAGAAGGCCGCGTTGACCTCCGGGATCCACAGCACGCCGAAGACTGCCAGCAGGCCGAACGACGCGAACGGCTCCATCTGGCGCCGCACGTTGTAGGACAGCCAGGGCTCGATGATCCCGTAGCCGTCCAGCCCCGGCACCGGCAGCAGGTTCAGGATCGCCGCCGTCACCTGCAGCATGGCCAGGAAACCCAGGGCCGCGGCGAACGGCTGCTGCTCCGGGTTGAACGGGTCCACCACGTCAAGGGTGAACGGCAGCATCAGCGCGATCGCGAAGAGGATGTTCGTCAGCGGGCCCGCCGCCGAGATCAGGCTGTGCTTCCAGCGGCCGCTGATCCGGCCTCGCTCGATGAACACCGCGCCACCGGGGAGGCCGATGCCGCCCAGGATCACGAAGACCACCGGCAGCACGATGCTGAGCAGCGCGTGCGTGTACTTCAGCGGGTTGAGGGTCAGATAACCCTTCGCGCCGATCGAGATGTCACCGCCGTGCAGGGCGGTGCGCGCGTGCGCGTACTCGTGCAGGCACAGGGAGACCACCCAGCCGGACACGACGAACAGGAAGACGGCGAAGCCGGTGTTCGCGGAGAACCCGGTCCACACCGCCCACCCGGAGACGGCCATGATCGCGACCAGGCCCAGGAAAATCGGGCTGATCTGCCGCTCACTGCGGGTTGCTGCGGTGGTCATCGTGCGGGCTCCTGCGGAGGGCTGTACGGGGAGGTCTGTGCTGGCCGCCCGATCATGTCATTCGGCTGGCGCCGGGCATACCCACGGGCCGATAACGCTCTGCGAACGCGAGACGTTCCGCCCAGGGTTTTTCCCCGCCCTCCCGCCCGTGTGCCCTGTGAAGTCAGTGACCCCGGCGCGCGTGCGGGGTGGGCCGGGTTCGGGGCCTCCGGGGCTGGCCATTCTGGACAGCACATTTCGGTGCCTCGGGCACTCTCCGCGCGGCACCCCGGGTTGTGCACCCAAATATGCTCCACAGTCCAGAACGCCCACCCCTCCGACCCCGCCCCCTCTGTAGTTGCGAGCGCCTGATCCTCAGTGGGGGGTGGAAGGCAGCCATGGCACAGGCTCAGGGTTGGTGCGGCGGCACATCGGCCGCCCAGGCGTCACCGCCCACACCGATGGGGCCGTATTCAGGCAACCGCGGTCACCCCGGACCGCCTCCACCCCCACCGGGGATCAGGCGCATGACGAAACGGAGGGGGCGGGGTCGTAGGGGTGGATGTTCTGGACGCTGCGGCATATTTGTGTGCGGCATCCGGGGCGGGAAGGGATGGGCAAGTGCCCGTCACGCACGTAAATATGCCAGTCCAGGACGTGCAGCCCCGGAGGCCCCGCACCCGGCCCAGGAACCACGCGCGCCGGGGCGCGTGACTTCACGGGGTTGGGGGCACCCCCGGCCGAAGGTTGGGGGAGGGCGGGTGGGCGGGGAAAAAACCTACCGGGATCGCAAGGGACCGGGCCGCGGGGCGGCCCGCCCGGAGGGGGAGCGATGAGACGGAACCGGCTCGTCGGCCTGGTGGGGCTCGCCGTCGCCGTGTGCAGCACGCTCTCCGGCTGCACCGTGCCCGTCGCGGGCGTCACGGGCATCGCGGTGACGGACGACGGGAAGCCGCTCGGCGTGATGCTCGTCTGCCACGACCGCATCGACGGCGCGACGTTGTACTCCGATGAGGAGGAGGCGGATTACCTCGGCCGGTGGATCCGCGGGAAGCCGGCCAAGGGATACACGCTCTGGCGGCTCGACACCGGCGGCCGGGGCTGGACCACCGACATGCCCGTGGCGGCGCTGGAGCCGCGGCGCACGTACAGCCTGTACGGCTGGACCCGTGACAACTCGTGGTCGACTGAGCACGTGGACTTCACACTTGAGCAGCTGGCGCGCCTCGAACCCGGTCAGGTGCGTTATTGGAAGGACGACGGCTACGCCACCGTCACGGCCGACGTCTTCCGCTCGGAGGCGTGCCGGGGCCTCTGAAGGGGGGCTCGCCGTAACCCGGGGGCGAGGCGGCCGTGGCCTCGGACACAATGGGGGCGTGCGCTACGGCATCCTCGGGACGACGCAGGTCCATCGCGACGACGGCACCGCTGTGCCCCTCGCCGGGACCCGCCTGCGGGCCCTGCTGGCGGCGCTGGCCCTGCGCCCCGGGCGGGTGCGCACGACCGAGGCGCTGATCGACGAGGTGTGGGAGGGCGAGCCGCCCGCCGACGCGAACGGGGCGCTGCAGGCGCTGGTGGCGCGGCTGCGCCGGGCGATCGGCCACGGGGCGGTCGCCTCCGTGGACGGCGGCTACCGGCTGGACGCGGGGCCGGACGCCGTGGACCTGTTCCGCTTCGAGCGTCTGGTGGAGGACGGCGGACGGGCGCTGGCCGACGGCGACGCCGCCAAGGCGGCCGACGCGCTGGACAGCGCGCTCGGGCTGTGGCGCGGCCCCGTGGTGGCCGACCTTCCGGACCGGGCCTCCGTCGCCTCCCGCTACGACGCGCTGCGGCTCGACGCCCGCCGCCTGCGGATCACCGCCGAGGTCGCCGTGGGCCGCGCCGAGCAGGTGCTCCCGGAGATCGCGGAGCTGGCGGCCGCGCATCCGCTCAACGAGCAGGTGCAGGCCCTGCGCCTGCGGGCGCTGCGTGAGGCGGGGCGGACGGCGGACGCGCTGGTCGCGTACGAGGAGGTGCGCCGGGAACTCGCCGACACGCTCGGCACCGACCCGGGCCCGGAGTTGCGCGCCCTCCACGCCGAACTGCTCGTGCCGGCGACGCCGGCGCCCGTTCCGGCCGCCGCGCCGCCCCCGCCGGAGCCGCAGCGCCGGGGCAACGCGCGCGCCCGGCTGACCAGTTTCGTCGGACGGGAGACGGATCTGACGGCGCTGGCCGCCGATCTGTCGGCCGCCCGGCTGGTGACGATCACCGGGCCCGGCGGCACCGGCAAGACCCGGCTGTCGCAGGAGGCCGGGGACATGGTCGCCGGCCAGTGGCCGGACGGCGTGTGGTTCGCCGAACTCGCCCCCGTCGAAGACCCCCGTACGGTGGCCGTCGCCGTGGTCAACGCGCTCGGTCTGCGCGAGACCCTGCTGCACGCGGGCTCGGCCACCGAGGCCGCGCTCGCCGCCGAGGCGAAGGGCGCGGCCGCCAAGGACCCGCTGCTGCAACTGACCGAGTACTGCGCCGATCGCCGGCTGCTGCTCGTCCTGGACAACTGCGAGCACGTGATCGGGGCCGCCGCCGAACTGGTCGAGCGGCTGCTCGCGCACTGCCCGGACCTGGCGGTGCTCGCCACCAGCCGCGAACCGCTCGGTGTGCCGGGGGAGTCGATACGGCCGCTGGACCCGCTGCCCGAGCCGCCCGCGCTGCGGCTGCTGGCCGACCGCGGCGCCGCGGCCCGCCCCGGCTTCACCCCGGACGAGGACCCCGAGGCGTGTGCGGAGCTGTGCCGCAGGCTGGACGGGCTGCCGCTGGCCATCGAGCTCGCGGCGGCCCGGCTGCGGATGATGACGCCACGTCAGCTGGTCGACCGGCTCGACGACCGCTTCCGCATCCTCACCGCGGGCAGCCGCACCGTGCTGCCCCGCCAGCAGACGCTGCGCGCCGTGGTCGACTGGAGCTGGGACCTGCTCTCCGAGGCCGAACGGACGGTGCTGCGCCGCTTCGCCGTCTTCGCCGGCGGCTGGGACCTGGCCGCCGCCGAGGCGGTGTGCGACGGCGGCGACGGCGACGGCTCCGTGGACCCGCGCGACGTCGCCCACCTCCTCGCGTCGCTGGTCGACAAGTCGCTCGTGGTCGCCGACCTGGCCGAGGACGGCGCTCGCTTCCGCATGCTGGAGACCATCGGCGAGTACGCCGCGGAACGGCTCGACGAGGCCGGTGAGCGCGCCGCCGTGGGGCGCCGCCACACCGCGTACTTCCGCGAGTACATCCGCACCGCCGACCCCGAATTGCGCGGGCCCCGCCAACTGCTGTGGCTGGAGCGGCTGGAGCGCGAGCACGAGAACCTGAGGGCGGCCATCCGCCGCGCGGTGGAGACGGGCGACGAGCAGGAGGCGCTCTGCCTGGTGCTGGCCTGCAGCTGGTTCTGGGAGATGCGCAACTACCGCAGTGAGATGGGCCATTGGCCCTCGGTCGTGGCGCGGATGAGCCCGGAGGACCCCTTCGCCGGGCAGCTCGCGCTGCCGCCGCTGGACCGCGGACCGCTGGACGACCCGCTGCCGATGGCGCCCCAGCTGCTGACCGAGGCCCGGCGATGGGTGCGCACCGCCGAGGTGTTCGCGCACATGGAGAAGACCGACGTCTGGGACGACCCGCGGTTCGTCGCGCTCGGAAAGGCGCTCATCGACGTCTACCCGCCCGAGCTGCCGCAGTCCAGCCTGCGGCCGGGGCTGTTCCGCATGATGGGCGCCATGCTGACCGGCCGCTTCGACATCATGCCGGAGCTGATCGACGCCACGGTGACCAGCTGCCGGCGGCACGGCCGGGTGTGGGAGCTGGCGTTCGCGCTGCAGCTCCGCGCCAAGGTGATGAACGACGTCGAGGACCGGCTCAGCGCCTCCATGGAGGACATCCGCGAGGCCCGGGCGCTGTTCGGCCGGATCGGCGACGACTGGGGTCTGGCGGAGGTGCTGGCCGCGGAGGCCGAGGCCACCGCCAACTCAGGTGACTGGGTCCGCGCCGCGGGGAGCTGCCGCGAGGCCATCGCCATCGCGCGCAAGCTCGGTGCCCACCAGCAGGTCCCGATGATGACGATCCGCCTCGGTGACGCCCTCGCCAACAGCGGCGAGATCGAGGAGGGGGAGCGGCTGATCCGCGAGGGGATCGCCGACGCCGAGCGCTTCCGGCCGGTCGGCGACGACGCCAGTTACTACGGCCGGGTGCTGCTCGTCGCGATCCTCGCCCGGCGCGGCGAACTGGACGAGGCCTTCGGACTTCTCGACGCCATGCAGGCCGACCCCCCGCGCGGCATGCCCTCCTTCATCTTCGGGCTGCTGGCCGCGATCCGCGGCTGGCTGACCGGCATGGCCGGCGACCCGTACGGCGGGCTGCCGCATCTGCGCGAGGCCATGGACTACATGGAGGCGCATCCGCTGAGCCCGGTCATCGGGCCGCGCCTGGGCATCCTGCTCTTCCCGCCCGGCGTCGGGCTCTTCACCGGCATCGCCGGACTGCGGGACGCCGACGGCGCGCGGGAGCCGGCCCGCCGTGCCGCGCTCGTGCTCGGCGCCCACGACAGCCTGCGGCAGACCGCCTGCACCCCGTGGGAGCGCGTCAGCCTCGACGAGGACGCGGCCCGGCTGCGCGTGCATCTCGGCGAGGAGGCGTACGACGCGGCGTACCGCGAGGGCGGGACGCTGACGTTCCCCGAGGCGATGGCGCTGCTGCGCGAGCCCGTCTGACCGGCCCGGTCAGCCGGCCTTCTTGCGTGCCGCCGTCTTCTTGGCCGTGGTCTTCTTCGCGGCGGTCTTCTTGGCGGCCGCCTTCTTCGCCGGGGCCTTCTTGGCGGCGGTCTTCTTGGCGGCGGCCGGCTTCCCGGCCGTCCCGGTCTTCGCGGTGTTCGCCGTGCTCCCCGTCTTCTCGCCGCCGCGGGCGTCGATGCTGGCCTGGAGCGCGGCCATCAGGTCCACCACGTTGTCGGGGGCGGAGGTCACCTCGGCCGTCTCGGGCACGGGCTCGCCCTCGAGGCGGGCGGCGACCAGGGAGTCCAGCGCCTTCTGGTACTCGTCGTGCAGGGACTCCAGGTCGAAGTCCTCGGAAAGGGTCTCCATCAGGCTCTGCGCCATCTTCAGTTCCTGCGGCCGCACGGCGACGTTCTCCGGCGGCGCCAGCCCCCCGGCGTCGCGCACCTCGTCGGGCCAGTACATGGTGTGCAGGACCAGCAGCTCCTCGTGGACGCGGAGCAGCGCCAGCGACTCGCGGGTGCGCAGGGCGATCTTCGTGACGGCTGCCTTGCCGCTGGTGGCCAGGGCCTCGCGCAGCAGGACGTACGGCTTGGACGCGGCGGCCTCGGCCCCCACGTAGTAGGCGCGCGACAGCGAGAGCGGGTCGATCTCGTCGGTGTCGACGAAGGCGAGGACGTCGATGAGCTTGCGGCTCGGCAGCGGCAGCTGCGCCAGGTCCTCGTCGCTGAGGACCGCTGTGCGCCCGCTCTCGTCCTCGTACCCCTTGGCGATCTCCGAGTAGGGGACCTCCTTGCCCTCCTTCTCGCAGAACCGCTTCATGCGGATGCGGCCGCCGTCCTCGGCGTGCACCTGGTGCAGGGAGACGCCGTGTTCCTCGGTGGCCGCGTAGAGCTTGACGGGAATGGAGACCAGCCCGAAGCCGATCGCACCTTTCCACATGGATCGCATACTTTCGTCCCTTTCCGGGGACTTTCCACACTATGCCCGCCCCGTCAGCCTCGCCCGACCGGCAGCCGGCCGAGGTGGACGGCCGTCAGGTGGTCCTCACGCACCTGGACAAGGTCGTCTTTCCGGCGACCGGCCACACCAAGGCGCGGCTGCTGCGCTACTACGCCCGGATCGCCACGGTGATGCTGCCGCACGCCGCCGGCCGCCTCGCCTCGTTCGTCCGGGCGCCGGAGGGGCCGCACGGGCAGGCGTGGTTCGCCAAACGGCCGCCCGCCGGCACGCCCTCCTGGGTGACGACGGCCGGCGATCCGAAGGAGCCGCACGTCGTCGTCGACTCCACCGCCACCCTCGTCACCATGGCCAACCTCGGCGGCTGGGAGCTGCACGTCCCCCAGTGGACGGCGGCCGCGGGGCGCGAGGCCCACGACCGGCTCGTGCTCGACCTCGATCCCGGGGAGGGCGCCGACCTCGTCCTGTGCTGCCGGGTCGCCGAACGGCTCCGCCAGATGATGGACGACGACGGGCTCACCGCCTTCCCCGTCACCTCCGGCAGCAAGGGCCTGCACCTGTACGCGCCGCTGGAGCCCGCGACCGGCAGGGCGGTCAGCGGCTACGCCAGGGCGCTGGCCGGGCGGATGCGCGACGAGCACCCCGGTCTCGTCCTGGTCTCCATGACCCGCAGCCTGCGCCCCGGCAAGATCTTCATCGACTGGTCGCAGAACGCCTCCGCGAAGACCACCGCCTGCCCCTACACCCTGCGGCTGCGCGACCGCCCCGGAGTGGCCACCCCGGTCACCTGGGACGAGGTCGCCGCCTGCCGAGCGCCGGGGGACCTGGTCTTCGGTCCCGAGGACGTGCTCGGCCGCGCCGACCGGCACGGCGACCTGCTGGCCGGCCTCGACGACGGTGCCGCCCGGGCCCGGCTGCCGTGACCGATCCCGTCCCGCCGCCCGTCGTGGTGATGCTCGCCCGGCGCGTTGAGACCGTCCCCGAACCGGACGCGCTGCCCGGCGGCTGTGCGTACGAGCCGAAGTTCGACGGCCACCGGATGGTCGTGCTCACCGACCCGGTACGGCTCCAGACCCGCTCCGGAAGGATCGTCACCGACACCTTCCCCGAACTGGCCGAGGCCGCGCGGGCGCTGCCGCCCGGCACCGTCGTGGACGGCGAGGTCGTCATCTGGCGCGACGGGCGGATCGACTTCGGCGCGCTCCAGCGGCGCGCCCTGGGCGGCACCCGCAGGCGCCCGACGGCACCGCCGCCCGCCAACTACGCGGCGTTCGACCTGCTCGCGGCCGGCGGCACCGACCTGCGCGGCCGCCCCTACGACGAGCGCCGCGCCGCCCTGACCACCCTCCTCGCGCCGCTCGGCCCGCCGCTGCAGCCCGTCCCCATGACCACCGAACGCGACGAGGCCCTGCACTGGTACGCCTCCCTGGCCGCCTCCGGCATCGAGGGCCTGGTCGTCAAGGGCCGCGCCCAGCGCTACCGGCCCGGCCGCCGCGACTGGCTCAAGCTCCGGCACTCCGTCCCGCAGGACGCCGTCGCCATCGGCTTCACCGGCACCCCCCGCGCCCCGCGCGCCCTCGTCCTCGACCTCGGCGACGGCCCGCTGGCCTCCGCCGCCCTCGACGCCCCCCTGCGCGCCCAACTCGCCCCCCTCCTGACCCCCTCACCCCGCGCCACCGCGGCCCTCGACGACGGCACCCCCTACCGCCCGCTGCCCCGGCCCCTCCCTGTCGAGATCCTCCAGGGCGCCGGCCGCCACGCCCTCACCACGGTGCTGCGCCTGCGCCCCGTGCCGTGACCTCGCGGAAGAGGCCCGGCACCCCGGCGGAAAGGCCGTTGAGCGGCGGCCGGTGCCCGCATACGATGGCGCGTCGCCACCCGGCCGTCGCCACCCGTGATCCCCCGCTCCCAGGAGACCCCTTCCGCCATGCGCGCGTTCTTCCATGCCGTCCGCCTCCTCGGGCTCCTGCTCGGCTTCTACGTCATGGCTCTCGGCCTGCTCGCGGCGATAGTGGCCGCGAACGTCGTCCTCTTCGACGCGGCACTCAAGGGGGGTTACGTGACCTTCCTGTTCGTGGGCGTCAGCGTCGCCTTCGCCTCGCCGCTGGTGTCGGGACTGCTCGCCTCCGTCCGCGGGATGAACCGCCACCGGCCCGCCGCGCTGCGGGTGAGCCCGGACGAGCAGCCGGAGTTGTGGGCGCGCGTCCTCAAGGTGGCCGCGGCGATGGACACGTCCGCCCCCGCCGAACTCTGGCTCGTGGCGGAGCCGGTGGCGGCGGTCTGGCAGAGCTCCTGGCTGCTCGGGCTGGTCGCCGGGCGGCGGCGGATGGTGCTCGGCATCCCGTACCTCACCGGACTGACGGAGCGTCAGCTCGACGCGGTCATCGCCCACGAACTCGGCCACTTCGCCCGGCGCGACACCTTCCTGGCGGGACTGGCCGCCCGCAACCGCGCCGGCCTGACGCGGGTCCTCGACCGGTACGCCGAGGACGGCAGCGGCATCGGCCACGCGATGGGCTCGCTGTTCGCCGGCTACGCCCGCTTCTGCCTGCGGGTGACCCAGGCCGAGGCGCGCCTCGGGGAACTCGCCGCGGATCGCGCCGCCGCGCGGATCGCCGGACGCGACACCACCGCCGCCGCCCTCCGCCGTATACCTCTCGTCACCGCCGCGCACACCCGGTACCTGCGCGAGTACGCCGGCATCGGCATCGAGCTCGGTCTGCTCCCGCCGGCCGGGGAGGTGCACTCCGGCTTCGCCGCGTTCCTGGACAGCGACACCTGGCGCGAGGAGGAGCGGCGGCTGATCGCCGACCCGCCGCGCGAGAAGACCTCGCCCTACGACTCGCACCCCCCGATGCGCGAGCGGGTCGCGCTGATCGAGGCGCTGCCCCCTGACGCCGCCGGGACGTTCCCCGACGGGCCGTCCCCGGTGGCGGCCGGCCTGCTCGACGACCCCGCGGGAATCGGTTCCCGCACCGTGCTGGCGCTCCCGGAGGCGGCCGGGCTGCGGCAGCTGCCGTGGCGGGAACTGGCCGCCGCGGCGGGTACGGCGGAACTCGACGCCGAGACCGTGCCGGTGCTCCGGGCGGGCCGCGCGGTCCTGCGCAGCCCCGCGGACCTCGCGGCGCTGCTGGACACCGTCGACGCCGGACGGTGGCCGGAGGTCGTCGACTGCATGCCGCGCACCGGCGACGTGGGCCACATGCTCCTCGACGACTCCCTGCGGGCCCGCAACGAGGCCGCCGCCGCCGACCAGTTGTACTCCCTGGCGCTGACGTCCCTGGTCGGGTCCGGCCGGGCCCGCTGGGACCTGGACTGGGAACGCGGCAAGCACCTGGAGTTCGACGAGGGCGTGCACGCCGCCCTGGACCGCGCGCTGGACGCCGCCCTGACCCCGTCGGACGGCGCGGAGCCGGACACCTCGCAGCTGCGCGGACTGCTCGGGCTTGCCGTGGACCGGGCCCCGGCTCAGCCCTGACGCGCCGGACCCGGGACCTCACGGGTCCTGGCCCAGCGCAGCAGCGTGTCCGCGTCCCAGGTGGTGACCACCCGTTCCGGCGGGACGCCGCACTCCTCGGCGCGGGCGCAGCCGAAGATCTGCCAGTCGAGCTGGCCGGGCGCGTGGGCGTCGCTGTCGACGGCGAAGAGGACCCCGGCGTCGACCGCCTCGCGCAGGAGCCGGCGGGGCGGGTCGAGGCGGTCGGGGCGGCTGTTGATCTCCACCGCCACGCCGAAGCGCTCGCAGGCGGCGAAGACCAGGTCCGCGTCGAACTCCGACTCCGGGCGGGACTTGCCGCGCACCAGGCGGCCGGTGCAGTGGCCGAGCACGTCCACCAGGGGATTGCTGACGGCGGAGACCAGGCGGCGGGTCATCTCGTCCCGTCCCATCCGCAGTTTGGAGTGGGCGGAGGCGACCACCACGTCCAACCGGCCCAGCAGATCCGCGCTTTGGTCGAGGGACCCGTCCGCGAGGATGTCGCACTCGATGCCGGTCAGCAGCCGGAAGGGCACGGGCAGCCGTTCGTTCAGTTCGTCGACGACCGCGAGCTGGGCGCGCAGCCGGTCGGCGGTCAGGCCGCGGGCGACGGTCAGCCTCGGGGAGTGGTCGGTGAGCACCGCCCACTCGTGGCCGAGCGCCGCCGCCGTGCGGGCCATGGTCTCGATGGGGCTGCCCCCGTCGGACCAGTCGGAGTGCAGATGGCAGTCGCCGCGCAGCGCCGCCCGCAGCCGCTGCCCCGCGTCCCCTTCGGGCCGTGGCACGGCGTCCGTCCCGCCGCCCTCCTCCAGCCGGGTGAGGTAGGCGGGACGTGCGCCCGCCACCGCCTCCCGGACGACGGCGGCGGTCTTCGGCCCCAGCCCCTTGATCTCCTCCAGGGCGCCGGAAACGGCCGCGCGCCGCCGGAGCTCGTCCGGCGGCAGCGCGGCGACCGTGGCGGAGGCGCCCCGGAAGGCTTTCACCCGGTAGGTCGGGGCGCCGTCCCGCTCCAGCAGGAAGGCGATCCGGTCCAGCGCCTCGACGGGGTCCATGCCTCCAGGATCAGGTCTTGTTGCGGAACCTCGCCACCGCCAGCGGCGCGCTGATCACGGTGATGCCCACCGCCCACATCAGCGTCATCATCACCGAGTGCGCCACCGCGCCCCCGTTGATGAGGTTGCGGGAGGCGTCCGCGAGGTTGGACAGCGGGTTGTAGCGGGTGAAGGCCTCCAGCCAGCCCGGCATGGTCGTGGGCTTGGCGAAGATCGAGCTTCCGAACTGCAGCGGCAGGACGACGATCATGGACAGCCCCTGGACGGACTGGGGGGTCCGGGCGACCAGACCCAGGAGGATGAAGACCCACATCAGCGAGGCCCCGAAGGTCAGGGAGAGCACCACCGCGCTCACCAGGCCGAAGACGCCGTTGTCCACGTGCAGGCCCAGGATGAAGCCCATCGCGAGCAGGATGACGGTGGCGACCAGCGCCCGGCCGATCTCGACGACGATCTTCGCGATCAGCACGGAGGAGCGGGCGATCGGCATGGTCCGGAAGCGGTCCATGACCCCGGTCTTGAAGTCCGAGTTGACGCCCGTGCCGACGGCCATCGCGATGTTCATGCCCATCATGGCCATCAGGCCGGGCACCATGTAGTTGACGTACTTCTCCTGGCTGCCCTCCAGCGCGCCGCCGAAGACGTACACGAACAGCAGCGTGAAGACGATCGGCATCAGCAGCGCGTCGAACATCGACTCCGGGTCCTGCCGGATCTGCAGGACGTTGCGCCGCACGAGGGCGCCGATGTGCCGGAGGTTGGCCCGCAGCCCGATCCGCGGATCGGCGTCCACGGCCACGGCGGCGGGCGCGGCAGGGGCGGTGATGGCGGTCATGCGGCGAGTTCCTCTCGCTCCTTGGGGGTCCTGCTGCCGTGCGTGACGGCCAGGAACACCTCGTCCAGGCTGGGCAGATGGGTGTCGATGCCGGCGATCGCGAAGCCGTGCGTGCCGAGCGCGGCCACGATCTCGGTCAGCTGCTCGTCGCTGATGATCGGCACGTTGAGCACGCCGTGCGCGTGGTCCGGGACGGCCTGCGCGCCCGTGCCGAGGGCGGTCGCCATGGCGTTCAGCGTGCCCGGGTCGACCGGGCGCACCTGGAGGGTGCGGCCGCCGACCTTGGCCTTGAGCTCCTCGACCCGGCCGCCGGCGATGACCCGGCCGCGGTCGATGACCGTCAGCTCGTGGGCGAGCTTCTCGGCCTCCTCCATGTACTGCGTGGTCAGCAGCACGGTCGACCCCTCCGCGACCATGTTCTGCACCTCGTCCCACACCTCGTTGCGGGTGCGGGGGTCCAGACCGGTCGTCGGCTCGTCCAGGTAGAGCACCGAGGGGCGGCCGATCATCGATGCCGCCAGGTCCAGGCGGCGGCGCATACCGCCGGAGTACTCCTTGGCGGGCTTGCGGGCCGCCTCCGTGAGCGAGAACCGCTCCAGCAGTTCGTCCGCCCGCGACCGGGCCTCGCGGCGCGGCAGGTCGAGCAGCCGGCCGATCATGTACAGGTTCTCGCGGCCGGACAGCGACTCGTCCACCGAGGCGTACTGCCCGGTCAGCCCGATCACCCGCCGCAGCTGCCGCGGCTGCGCCATCACGTCGTACCCGGCCACCATCGCCGTGCCGGCGTCGGGCCGGATCAGCGTGGACAGGATGCGCACCAGCGTCGTCTTCCCGGCCCCGTTCGGTCCCAGCACCCCGAGTACGGTCCCCTGCCGCACGTCCAGGTCCACTCCGTCGAGGGCTTTCGTCTCCCCGTAGCGCTTCACGAGCCCCCGCACCCTCACGGCGGCGTCCGCGCTCTTCACGTCTCGCTGTGTCATGCCCCCCACCTTGGCGGGGTCCGCTGACAGGACACCGATATCGTGCCGACGCGGCACTGACGGGCCGCCGGCACGGGGCGCCGAGGGGACGGAGGGGGCGGACGGCATGCGGCACGCAGGGGGCATCACGGCGGCGGCGCTGGTGGTGGCGGGGTGCGCGATCGGGGTGGGCGCCGCCTGGCCGCTGGTCTCAGGGGACGCGGAGCCGGACGCCGCGGACGTCACCGGCGTCTGGACCAGCCCGCGCGGCGGACGGCTGGAGTTCTCCGGGGACGGCCGCGTCACCGCCGGGAACATCACCCTGGCGCCCGCGTGCGACCCGGACGGCGTGCGCCCCGAGGGCGCCCGCGTCTCCGGGACCGGTCGCTGGACGATCGGGGCGTTCCCCGACGAGGCACCCGGCGCGGTGATCGACTTCCGCCCGGCGGACGGGCCGGTGCGGTCCTGCACGGTGTGGACGGTCCTGCGGCGGCCGGACCGGGCGGAGATGTACCTCCTGCAGGACGACGGCGCGGGCGAGGTCTACGCGCGCGCCCCGGAGCAGGTCTCCGGACAGGGCCGGGAGAACGGCTGAGGGGGGACGCGCATCGCGCGTCCCCCCTCAGCCGTTCCGGGCCGGCAAGGCTCAGACGTTCACCGACACCAGCCGCTGTCCCTGCGAGGTGATGACGTCGAACCGTGCGATGTCGTCCGGGTGCATCCCCGCGGACCCGCCCAGCGACAGCGGCTGCGGCTGCGCGGAGGTGCCGTAGCCCGCCGTGGGGACGCTCCAGGTGGAGACGGTCTGCTGGGCCCCGTCCTTGCCGATGGCGACGAGGCGGCAGGTGAGCGGGCCCTGGACGCCGGAGAGGGTGAGGCCGATGTCGGTGCCCCACTTCTTGTCGTTGACGCCGACGGTGGCCTTGACGCCCGTGGAGGTGTCGGAGCTCTTGAACTCCTGGGCGTACGTGTGCGTCGCCCCGGAGTCCGAGCCGCCGCCGGAGGCCACCACCGCGACCGTGGGGCCGCCGATGATGAGGGCGACCGAGGCGGCGAGCGCGAACATCCTGCGCCGGGCCCGGGTCTTGCGCTCGTCGGAGACCTTGCCCAGGAGCTTGCCGAGGCCCGCGTCGCCGCTGGGCAGGACGGGGGCGCCGGCGCCGGCGGGGGCGAGTTCGGCGAGGACGGGCACGAGCCCGCTCAGCTCGTCGAGCTGCTGCCCGCACTGGTGGCAGATGGCGAGGTGCTCCTCGAAGCGCGCCATGTCGGCGTCGTCGAGCACACCGAGGACGTAGGCACCGACGTCGACGTGCGGGTCGTGGGGGGTACCTGCCCCGGAACCGTAACCGTAGACCGTCACGAGGTGGTCACACCCCTTTCCTCAAGAGCGATTTTCAGTGAGCGGAGGGCATAGAAGACCCGCGAGCGCACGGTGCCGGGCGGTACCCCCAGCGCCGCCGCGGCCTCGTTGACCGTCCGGCCCTTGAAGTACGTTTCGATCAGCACCTGGCGGTGGGCCTCGGTGAGATCTTCCAGTGCGTCGGAGATCGTCATCAGCCTCAGGGAGCGTTCGAGTTCGTCCTCGGCCGGGAGCTGGTCGAGGGCGGCCGGGGAGGCCTCCGGTGGCCGTGCCTGACGGCTCCGGTGGCCGTCTATCACGATCCGCCGGGCGACCGTCACCAGCCAGGGCCGCAATGACCGGGCGCCCGGGTCGAGCCGGGAAGCGCTCTTCCACGCGCGCAGGAGGGTTTCCTGCACGACGTCCTCGGCCAGGTAGCGGTCACCGCCGACCAGCCGAAGGACGTATGCGAAGAGCGCGCCCGCGTGTTCGCGGTAGAGCGCCCGCATGAGGTCCTCTTCGGGGACCCCACCAGAGCGATGGTCGGCCACGAGCGCATCCTGCCCTACTGATCGCCGCGGGTCGAGTCCGCGCAATGCCTGCTGTCCCATCAGTATCCGTCTGACCCGTTCTGGGTGGTTGCGCTCTTCGCCCGTGCACCGGGCCCGGCCTTCTCGCCTTGGGTGTCCGCCGCGAACCAGACCCTGTCCACGCCCTGGCCCTTGGTGTCGCCCGGGTTCTTGTCGCCCGTGAAGCGATAGAGCGGCCAGCCGTTGAGCGTGAGCTGGAGGGAACCGTCGGGACGCTTGACGCTGCCGACCAGGTTCTGGTCCACGCCCTGCACCTGGGTGTCGGAGACCGCGGCGGCCGGCTGCCACCGGGTCGCGCACGGGCCGACGCAGGTCGAGGTCGGCGGGACGTTCTTGTCCTGGTCGAAGCGGTAGAGGACCCAGCCCTGGTTGTCGGTGGCGAGGGTGCCCAGCTGGGCGTTGTCCACGGTCCGCAGTCCCGCCGCCGGCTGAGAGGCGGAGGGCTGGGGGAGGACCGCGTCCACCGGGGGTCCGCTGCCGCCGCCCGCGTTGCAGGCGGTGGCAGCGACCAGCATCGCGGCGGCGAAGGCCCCCGCGACCACTGATCGGTGCAGCTTGGTAAGGCTCATGCCAAGGCCCCCGGCAATCCTGGTCGGTGCTCCGCCCCCTGGTGGGCGGTTGCCCACTCATACGCGCGGGGGGCCGGGTGTACTCAACCGCCCCGGAAAAAACTTCCGCCCCGGGGAGGGGGATTCCCGGGGCGGAAGCAGGCGGCATGGCGCACCGCCGTTCAGGAGGGTCCTGGGACGGCCTGAGGCCTCGGTGGGATCCCGGCGGGACCCCGGTGAAACCTCAGTGGAAACTGTGCTCCGCGGCGGGGTAGGCACCGCCGGTCACGTCCTCCGCGAAGGCCTTCGCGGCGCCGCCGAGAGTCTCGCGCAGCGCGGCGTACTGCTTGACGAAGCGCGGCACGCGGCCGCCCGTCATCCCCGCCATGTCGGTCCACACCAGCACCTGGGCGTCGCACTCCGCGCCCGCGCCGATGCCGACCGTCGGGATGTGCAGACTGCGGGTGACCTCCGCCGCCAGCTCCGCCGGGACCAGTTCCAGGACGACGGCGAAGGCTCCCGCGTCCTGCACGGCCTTGGCGTCCCGCAGCAACTGCTGCGCGGCCTCCTCGCCGCGGCCCTGCACGGTGTAGCCGCCGAAGGCGTTGACCGACTGCGGGGTGAGGCCGACGTGGGCCATCACGGGGATGCCGGCCTGGACCAGCAGCTCGATCTGGTGGGCGGAACGCTCGCCGCCCTCCAGCTTCACCGCGCCCACCCCGGCCTCCTTCAGCAGGCGGGTCGCGCTGCGCAGCGCCTGTGTGGGGCCCTCCTGGTACGAACCGAAGGGCAGGTCGCCGATCACCATCGCGCGCTTGGTGCCGCGCACGACGGCGGCGGAGAGCATCGTCATCTCGTCCAGCGTGACGGGGACGGTGCTGTCGTAGCCGAGGTGGCAGTTGCCCATCGAGTCGCCGACCAGCAGCACGGGGATGCCGGCCTCGTCGAAGACGGAGGCGGTCATCGCGTCGTAGGCGGTGAGCATGGGCCACTTCTCGCCGCGCTCCTTGGCGGCGGCGATGTCCCGGACCGTGATGCGCCGGGTGCCCTTGCCCCCGTACAGCGCCTTGCTGCTGTCGGATGCGGACGGGGCAGGCGGCTGGGCAGCCGAAACGGCGTGCGTCATCGCAACGCTCCTTGTATGTCATCTCGAGGCGCCCTGACGGCGTCCCCGGACCGTTTCCATGCTGACACGACCTGCCGTCCGCGCAAAGAGGGAGTCCGGTCACGTCGCTTTGCCGAGGTTTTACAATACGAGACGGTCCCGTATCGAAATGCGGGTCTAGCGTGAGAACATGTCCGCCGACGTGCCGCAGAACCGGCCCCTCAGCGTCCCGGAGGCGGTCCATCGCCGCCGCTGGGCGATCCTCAGCGTCCTGTTGCTCAGCCTCCTCGTGGTGGTGCTGGACAACTCGATCCTCAACGTGGCGATGAAGACCATCGCCGAGCCCGCCCCGACCGGCCTGGGCGCCACCCAGAGCCAGCTGGAATGGGCGATCAACTCCTACACGCTGGTCTTCGCCGGCCTGCTCTTCACCGCCGGTCTGCTCGGCGACCGGATCGGCCGCAAGAAGGTGCTGCTCTTCGGCATGGTCGTCTTCGGCATCGGCTCGGTGCTGTCGGCCTTCGCCGGCTCCTCCGGGGAGCTGATCGGCTTCCGCGCCGTCATGGGCTTCGGCGGCGCCTTCGTCATGCCGGCGACCCTCGCCATCATCATCAACGTCTTCGAGCGCGAGGAGCAGCCCAAGGCGATCGGTATTTGGACCGGCGCCGTGGGCCTGGCCATCGCCATCGGCCCGGTCACCGGCGGCCTGCTGCTGCAGCACTTCTGGTGGGGCTCGGTCTTCCTGGTCAACGTGCCGATCATCGCGGTCGCGCTGGTGGCGATGGTGCTGCTCGTCCCCGACTCCCGCGACCCTCGGCCGGGTCGGCTCGACCCGATCGGTGTGCTGCTGTCCATCGTCGGCCTCGTGCTGCTGGTGTACGGCATCATCAAGGGCGGCCAGCTGGCCGACTTCGGCGCCCCGGAGGCCTGGACGACCATCGTCGGCGGCCTGCTGATCCTGGGGGCGTTCGTCTGGTTCGAGGCGCGCAGCACGCACCCCGCCTTCGACGTGGCGTACTTCCGCAACCCGACGTTCTCGGCCTCGGTCTCCGCGATCGGCCTGGTCTTCTTCGCGCTCATGGGCGTGACGTTCTTCATGGTCTTCTACATGCAGAGCGTGCGCGGCTACAGCGCCCTGGAGTCCGGTCTGCTGCTGCTCCCGCTGGCCGTCGCCCAGCTGATCTTCGCGCCGCGGGCCCGGCTCGTCGTCGACCGCTTCGGCGCCCGGGCGACCTGCGGCGCCGGCCTCGGGCTGATCGCGCTGTCCTTCCTCGGCTTCCAGCTGCTGGACGGGGACAGCCCGATCTGGATCCTGGAGCTGCTGTTCTTCCTGATGGGCACGGCCATGGCGCACGTCATGCCGCCCGCGACCGTCGCCATCATGTCCTCGCTGCCCCGCGAGAAGGCCGGCTCGGGCTCCGCCGTCAACAACACCTTCCGGCAGGTCGGCGGCGCCCTCGGCGTGGCAGTCCTCGGCTCGGTGATGTCCACGGTCTACCGTGACGGCATCAAGGACCATCTGACCGGCCTCCCCGCCGGCGTACAGCACCAGGCCGGCGAGTCCATCGAGGCGACCAGGGCCGTCGCCGAGCACATGGGGCCCGCGGGCAAGGCGCTCATCGGCCCCGCCACCGACGCCTTCATCCACGCCATCCACGTCACCGCCTGGGCCTCGACCGCCGTCGCCCTGCTCGGGATGGTCGTCGTGCTGCTCTTCCTGCCGAGCAAGGCCGCGGCGGCGCGGTCCACGGGCGGCGAGGAGCGTGAGGCCCGTCCGGTGGAGGCGGGCAGATGACTGCGCCGGTACCGGCGCCGGTGACGCCCGCGCGGGAGAACTCCGGGGCCGTACGGCCCCGGTACCCGCGCGGGCGTCCGCGCAGTGCCGAGGCCGACTCCGCGATCGTCGAGGCCGTCCTGCGGCTCATCGAGGAGGGCGCCACCATCGGCGGGCTGTCCATGGAGGGCATCGCCCGCGCCGCGGGCGTCGGCAAGTCGACCGTCTACCGGCGCTGGCCCGGCAAGGACGCCCTCATGCTCGACGTCCTGCGGTCACTCGACGAGGAGGCGCCGGAGCTCGCCGGGGTCTCGGTCCGCGACGACCTGGTGACCTGTGTGGAGTTCATACGGCGCCGCGCCCTGATGAAGCGGTCGTCCGCGCTCATGCGCAACGTACTGGCCCAGTTCCAGAACGTGCCCGAGCTGTGGGCCGCGTACCACGACACGGTCATCGTCACCCGCCGCCGGCAGGTCGCCGAGGTCCTGGCGCGCGGCATCCGCGAGGGCGAACTGCGCGACGACGTCGACCTGGAACTCCTCGGCGACCTCTTCGTGGGCCCTATGCTCTCCCGCGTGATGCTGCGTCCGGAGGCGTCGCTTCCGGACGGGCTGTCCGAGCAGATCGTGGACTCGGTGCTGCGCGGAGTGCGCGCCGCGCCCTGAGCAGGGAGCAAACGGGCGGAATGTGCCCGTTGTGTCACAGGCGGCCGCCCGCCGCGCCTTGCGGGAACCCGCCGCCCGGCGCGCCCCGTCCTTCCTGTGTCGATCCCCTATGGTCGACTGAGCACTTCGCAAGACAGTGAGGACTTCCCCCATGGCGCAGGCGTACGACGCGGACGTGACCACCGAAGGCGGCGGCAAGCCGCGACGCGGGTCCGGCGCGGCGGGACGATTCAGGCGTTATGTCGGGAAGTTCAGGGACGGCATGTGGCGGCGCGGCATCATCACCGCCGTACTGGCCGTCCTCACGGCCCTGGTGATGGGCTTTCACGGAGCCCTGCCCAACCGGATCGGCAACGTCGGCAGCCTGCTGGAGACCTTCCTGCCGTGGGTCGGGCTGGCGATCCCGGTGCTGCTCGTGGTGGCCCTGCTGCGGCGCTCGGCGACCGCGCTGATCGCGCTCCTGCTGCCGCTGCTGGTCTGGGTCAACTTCTTCGGCGGCCTGCTGTCCGACAAGCACACCGGCGGCGGTGACCTGACCGTGCTCACGCACAACGTCAACGCCGACAACCCCGACCCCGCCGGCACCGCCCGCGACCTCGTCGCCTCCGGTGCCGACGTGATCGCCCTCGAGGAGATCGCGGCCGGCCAGGCGCCCTCGTACGAGAAGGGCCTGAAGGGCGCCTACCGGTACCACTCGGTGCAGGGCACGGTCGGGCTGTGGAGCAAGTACCCGCTCACCGGCGTGCGTCCGGTCGACATCGGGCTCGGCTGGGTCCGCGCCATGCGGGCCGCGGTCACCACTCCCGACGGCGAGGCCGCGGTCTACGTCGCCCACCTGCCCTCGGTGCGGGTCAAGTTCAACGCGGGCTTCACGGCGGGGGAGCGGGACCACAGCGCCGACGACCTCGGCGAGGCCATCGCCGGGGAGAAGCTGCCCGACGTGATCCTCATGGGCGACCTCAACGGCACCATGAACGACCGCTCGCTCGCCAACATCACCTCGCAGATGCGCTCCACGCAGGGCGCGGCCGGCCACGGATTCGGCTTCAGCTGGCCCGCCGGCTTCCCGATGGCGCGGATCGACCAGATCCTCGTGAAGGGCGCGGAGCCCACCGACTCCTGGGTGCTGCCGGCGACCGACAGCGACCACCGGCCGGTGGCGGCGAAAGTGGCACTTTCCTAGCAGACGGGTTTAACACGCCGTTCGTCTGTGGGTGACACCACGGGAAGAATGGTCGGGGAGAGTTTGTTCCGCGGATAAACTAATAAGGCTCCCCGCCTCCCACCTTCCTGAAGGGTCAGTCATGCCTCTCGCCCTGCTCGCACTGGCGATCAGCGCATTCGGCATCGGTACCACGGAGTTCGTGATGATGGGCCTGCTGCCCAACGTCGCGGACGACCTGCACACCTCCATCCCGACCGCCGGCTACCTCGTCTCCGGCTACGCCCTCGGCGTCGTCATCGGCGCGCCCCTGCTGGCCGCCCTCACCACGCGCATGCCGCGCAAGGCCCTGCTCCTGATGCTCATGGGCCTGTTCACGGTCGGCAACACCCTGTCCGCGCTCGCCCCCGGCTTCGGCTGGCTGCTGGCCGGACGCATCGTCGCCGGACTCCCGCACGGCGCCTTCTTCGGCGCCGGCGCGGTCGTGGCGGCCGGCATGGTCGACCCGGCGCGCAGGGCCCGCGCGGTCTCCCTCATGATCGCCGGGCTCACCGTCGCCAACATCGTGGGCGTCCCCGCGGCGACGCTCATGGGCCAGCACCTGGGATGGCGGGCCACCTTCCTCACCGTCGGCGTGATCGGTCTCGTCGCCATGGCCAGCATCGCGCTGCTCGTCCCGCGCATGCCCGTGGCGCCGGGCGGCGGACTGCGGCACGAACTGTCGGCCTTCCGCAACGGACAGGTCTGGCTGGCACTGGCCACCACGATCTTCGGCTTCGCCGCGGTCTTCACGGTCTACAGCTACGTCACGCCGCTGCTGACCGAGGTCGCCGGGTTCGGGGAGGGCAGCGTCACGATCGTGCTGGCGCTCTTCGGCGTCGGCGCCACCATAGGCAACCTGCTCGGCGGCCGCCTCGCCGACCGGGCCATGCGGCCCGCCCTGCTCGGCAGCCTCGCCGCGCTCGCGGTGGTCCTGCTCCTGTTCACGGTCACCGCGCACGCGCGGTGGAGCGCGGCGCTCACCGTCGTGCTCCTCGGGATCGCCGCGTTCGCCGCGGGCTCGCCCCTGATGATGCTCGTCATGGACAAGGCCCGGCACGCCCCCGGACTGGCCTCCGCCGCGAACCAGGCGGCGTTCAACCTCGCCAACGCGGGCGGCGCGTGGCTCGGCGGGTTCGTCATCGCCCGCGGCTTCGGCTACATCGCGCCCGCGGTGGCGGGCGCGGGTCTCGCGGTCAGCGGCGTCGCGATAGCGGTGGGGGCGGGGCTGTTGGAGCGGCGTACGGGGTCCGCTTCGCGGGTGGTGGCGGCGGGGGCGGTTCGGCCGGCCCCCGAGCGGGTCGGCTAGCGCCGGGCTCTCCGGGTAGGTTTTTTTCCCCGCCCGCCCTCCCTCCCCCAACCTTCGGCCGGGGGTGCCCCCAGCCCTGTGAAGTCTGGGCGCCCCGGCGCGCGTTTCGTGGTGGGCCGGGTTCGGGGCCTCCGGGGCTGGCCATTCTGGACAGCACATTTTGGTGCCTCGGGCACTCTCCGCTGGTCACTCCGGGTTGTGCACCCAAATATGCTCCACAGTCCAGAACGCCCACCCCTACGCCCCCGCCCCCTCGGTGAGTTGTCGCGCCTGATCCCCAGTGGGGGGTGTTAGGGCGGCCATGGCACAGGCCGAGGGTTGGTGCGGCGGCACATCAGCCGCCCAGCCGTCACCGCTCACACACACCGCGCCGGCCGCCACGTCGCGCCGACAGCGGGTCCCCCGGTCGAATGTTGGGGCAGGCCTGGCGGGCCGATGGGGGCTGTCTCCAGGCAACCGCAGCCGCCCCGGTCCGCCTCCATACCCCCCACTGAGGATCAGGCGCATGACGAGACGGAGGGGGCGGGGGAGTTGGGGGCACCCCCGGCCGAAGGCTGGGGGAGGGTGGGTGTTCTGGACGGTGCGGGATATTTGTGTGCGGCATCCGGGGCGGGATGGGATGAGCAGGTGCTGGAAACGCACGTAAATATCCCAGTCCAGAATGGCCAGCCCCGGAGGCCCCGGACCCGGCACCCACTGAAACGGGCGCCGGGCCGCCCGGACTTCACAGGGCACCCGGGAGGGCGGGCGGGGGAAAAACCTGACCGGTCCGGACGCGAAGCGTCAGGCGTGTTCGCGCCAGCGATTCGTGATCGGAAGCCGCCGGTCCTTCCCGAACCCCTTCGCAGAGATCTTCGTCCCCGGCGGATACTGCCGCCGCTTGTACTCCGCCGCGTCCACCATCCGCAGCACCTTCGAGACGAGCTCCGCGTCGAACCCGGCCGCGACGATCGCGTCGCGCCCCTGGTCCTGGTCGACGTACATCGCCAGCATCCGGTCCAGGACGTCGTAGTCCGGCAGGGAGTCCGTGTCGACCTGCCCCGGCCGCAGTTCCGCGCTCGGCGGCTTGGTCAGGGAGTTCTCCGGGATCGGCGGGGTCTGGCCCCGCTCCCCGGCCGCGCGGTTCCGCCAGTGCGCGAGGCGGAAGACGGTGGTCTTGTAGACGTCCTTGATGGGCCCGTACGCGCCGACGGAGTCGCCGTACAGGGTGGAGTAGCCGACCGCGAGCTCGCTCTTGTTGCCCGGGGCGAGGACGATGTGGCCCTCCTGGTTGGAGATGGCCATGAGCATCGTGCCGCGCAGCCGGGACTGCAGGTTCTCCTCGGCGAGGCCGGTGAGCCCGAGGGCGCCCATGTAGGCGTCGAACATCGGGGCGATCGGGACGGTGCGGAAGTTGAGCCCGGTGCGCCGGGCGAGTTCGGCGGCGTCGTCCTTGGAGTGGTCCGAGGAGTACCGGGAGGGCATGGAGACGCCGTACACGTTGGCCGCACCGACCGCGTCGCACGCGATGGCGGCGACGAGGGCCGAGTCGATGCCGCCGGAGAGCCCGATGAGCACGGACCGGAAGCCGTTCTTGGCGACGTAGGCGCGCAGGCCGACCACGAGCGCGGTGTAGATCTCCTCGTCGTCGCCGAGCCGGGGGGCCTCCTCGCCGCGCACCTCCGCCTCGTACGCGGCAAGCGGCTCGGCGGAGAGCGTGACGTGCTCGATCTCCAGGCCGTCGTCCGCGATGCCGCTCGGCACCTTGGCGGGGTCCGCGGCCGGCAGGTCGAGGTCGAGCAGGACGCAGCCCTCCTCGAACTGCGGGGCGCGCCCGATCACGTCGCCCTCGGCGGAGACGACGATCGAGTCGCCGTCGAAGACCAGCTCGTCCTGGCCGCCGATCATCGCGCCGTAGGCGAGGGTGCAGCCGGCCTCCTGGGCCCGCTTGCGCACCAGCTCCAGCCGCGTGTCGTCCTTGGCGACCTCGTACGGGGAGGCGTTGATCGCGACCAGCAGCCCGGCCTCCGCGGTGCGGGCGGCGGGTACGCGGCCGCCGTCCTGCCAGAGGTCCTCGCAGATGGCGAGGGCGACGTCCACCCCGTGCACCCGGATCACGGGCAGGGTGTCGCCGGGCACGAAGTAGCGGAACTCGTCGAAGACGCCGTAGTTGGGCAGGTGGTGCTTGGCGAACTTCAGCACGACCTTCCCGCCGTGCAGCACGGCGCCGGCGTTGCGGGGCGAGCCGGCCGGCTGGCCGTAACGCGGCTGGGCCTTCTCACTGCGGTCGAGGTAGCCGACGATCACCGGCAGGTCCCCGAAGCCCTCCGCGGCCAGACGGGCCGCGAGCTGCTCCAGGGCGGTCCGGCTGGCTTCGACGAAGGAGGAGCGCAGCGCGAGATCCTCGACGGGGTACCCGGTGAGCGCCATCTCCGGGAAGGCCACGAGGTGGGCTCCCTGTTCGGCCGCGTGCCGGGTCCAGCGCACCACCGACTCCGCGTTGCCGGCGAGGTCGCCCACGGTGGAGTCGATCTGATTCAGAGCGAGGCGTAGTTGAGGCACGGCGCCCAGTGTAATCGTCAAACCGACGCGATGTAGGAGCGCGCGCTGTGTGGCGCAGCCCACGTCCTGCCCGTTCCGACTGTCGGAGCGGCGCGACGCATGCGTAATCTGGTCGAAACCGCGGCGGGTGATACTGGCGTGCCCCCGCCATGCCATTGGCTGTGGTGCACAGGCCGTATGACCTGCAAGGATGTAGCTATGGACAAGCAGCAGGAGTTCGTTCTCCGCACCCTTGAGGAGCGGGACATCCGCTTTGTGCGGCTTTGGTTCACGGACGTGCTGGGTTATCTGAAGTCCGTGGCCGTCGCGCCGGCCGAGCTGGAGCAGGCCTTCGACGAGGGCATCGGCTTCGACGGCTCGGCGATCGAGGGCTTCGCCCGGGTGTACGAGTCCGACATGATCGCCAAGCCGGACCCCGGCAGCTTCCAGATTCTGCCCTGGCGCGCCGAGGCGCCCGGCACCGCCCGGATGTTCTGCGACATCCTCATGCCCGACGGCTCCCCGTCGTACGCGGACCCGCGCTTCGTCCTCAAGCGGTCCCTGGCGAAGGCCTCCGACCTGGGGTTCACCTTCTACACGCACCCCGAGATCGAGTTCTTCCTGCTGAAGAACCTGCCGCTCGACGGCACCGTGCCGGTCCCGGCGGACAACTCCGGCTACTTCGATCACACGCCGCAGAACGTGGGCCAGGACTTCCGCCGTCAGGCGATCACGATGCTGGAGTCGATGGGCATCTCGGTGGAGTTCTCCCACCACGAGGGCGCCCCCGGCCAGCAGGAGATCGACCTGCGCTACGCGGACGCGCTGTCCACCGCCGACAACATCATGACCTTCCGGCTGGTCATGAAGCAGGTCGCGCTGGAGCAGGGCGTGAACGCCACGTTCATGCCCAAGCCCTTCAGCGAGCACCCCGGTTCCGGCATGCACACCCACCTGTCGCTCTTCGAGGGCGACCGCAACGCCTTCCACGAGTCCGGCGCCGAGTACCAGCTGTCCAAGGTCGGCCGCTCCTTCATCGCGGGCCTGCTGAAGTACGCCGGCGAGATCTCCGCGGTCACCAACCAGTGGGTCAACTCCTACAAGCGCATCTGGGGCGGCGCCTACCGCCCCGCGGGCGCCGGCGGCGAGGCCCCCTCGTACATCTGCTGGGGCCACAACAACCGCTCCGCGCTCATCCGGGTGCCCATGTACAAGCCGGGCAAGACCGGCTCCACCCGCGTCGAGGTCCGCTCCATCGACTCCGGCGCCAACCCCTACCTCGCCTACGCCGTCCTCCTGGCGGCGGGCCTCAAGGGCATCGAGCAGGGCCTCGAACTCCCCCCGGGCGCCGACGACGACGTCTGGGCACTGTCCGACGCCGAGCGCCGCGCCCTCGGCATCGAGCCCCTGCCGCAGAACCTCGGCGAGGCCATCCACCTCATGGAGCGCAGCGAACTGGTCGCCGAGACGCTCGGTGAGCACGTCTTCGACTTCTTCCTCCGCAACAAGAAGCAGGAGTGGGAGGAGTACCGCTCCGAGGTCACGGCCTTCGAGCTCCGCAAGAACCTCCCGAACCTGTAGTCGCAGGTCAGCGGGGTTTCCCGCGAACGACACGATCCGGGCCGGCAGCGCGAAGCTGCCGGCCCGGAGTCGTCTCATTCGCTCGGGGCCGCCTCTGGGCCGTCCGGCCCGGCGGTCCGTCCCTCGCTGCTCGGCATCAGGTGCGTACAGATGCGAAGCATGAACCCCGCGTCGGTGTGGCCCGTCGCGCTGGTGTACGTCGACGGCCTCTACGCGTCAGCGAGCGGTACCACGGTCTGCCACACCCAATGGAAACACTGGCTGGTCGCAGAGTCCTTCGAGGAGGCGCTGGACCGGAGAGCACCGTGCCAGATCCATGCCGGAACGGACGGTCAATCACGGTCCTCGACGGGTCAACAATGCGCGCAGCATCGGCAGTCGAGCGAGGAATCGTCCCTGTTCAGAGCCTCATAGAGCCAATCCGGGCCGGTGATTCGCAAGCTCAGGGCTTCAGATGGATGCCCGCTGAGCCGTTGTTTCCCCGTTCAACGCGTGGTTGATCTCCGAGAGGCGGCCCGCCGGCAGAGCGAAGGTGTTGGCAGGGTTTCGATACGAGTGCCCACCGTCGTTGATCCAGACGCCGTCCGCCAGCCGCCAGTGAGCAGGAGACCACTGGCCCTGGTTCTCCAGAAGCATGGTCGCCACTTCGGCAGTCTCTTCGATCACGGTGAGAGCTGTGAGCGCGGTGGTGAGGGCAACGGCTGCGTCGTCGGGAAGTCGCGCGTCGCCAAGTGTCGGGAAGAGAAGCAAGAGACGGGCGTCGGGGTCGGCAATGCCTTCCGTGACCGGCTGCCGGGCAGTGGACAGCAACTCCGGCCAGGCCAAGCCAGGCCCCATGAAGTGGCCGTCATCCACGGCAAGGGTTTCCGCTGCGGACCACGCCGGGTGATGTATCAGGTAGTCCACCCCGCGGTCGCCCTCGATGTTGCGGTAGACGACATGGATCGTGTGCCCCGAGGACAGAGGCACGCTGAACACCGGCCACTCCCGCTCAGCCGACAGCACGCGATACAGCTCTGTGGCCGCGTCCCAGTCGGCACCGAACGCCGCTCGCTGTGCATCCTCATCGCGCAAGCAGGAGCCGAGATGCACGGGCCAGAACAGCGGATCGTCCAGGTAAGCAGTGCCCTGCACCAGAGGGCCGTCTTCGTAACCGGGGATCTTCAGCACGTGAGGATGATGGCACGAGGGGCAGATACTGCCTCCGGGTTCGAGGCTCGGCTGTCCCGTCTCTGGGCCGCGGTCTTCGGCGAGGAAGCCGCCATTGGCTCCACGTACACCACCACCGGCCCACCGGCCAGGTGCTTGGGGCTCAACCTCAACGGGCTCGCACAGGCCGTCGACACGCAGGCCCCGGATGTGCCGTCGGCGTGCGGATGCCGGTGCGGGCCGCTCGCTTGTTTTTTGCGTGCGCGCAGGCATAGCGGGGGGCCGCCGGGGGCGTCATCTAGGGCAGCAAGCCGGTCGAGGATGATTCCGGAACGAGCAAGAGAAGGTGACGATGGATGCCGAGGGTCAGGAAAACTTCAGGGAGTTCGTGGAGAGCAGGTCGTCCGCGCTGCTGAAGACCGCCGTCCTGCTCTGCGGTGGTGACCGGCACGCGGGCGAGGATCTGCTGCAGAACGCCCTGATCAAGGCCGCGGGACGCTGGCACCGCATCGAGGAGCCCGAGGCGTACGTACGGCAGGTCCTCTACCGGCAGCAGGTGAGCCGCTGGCGGCTGAAGGGGCCGCGGCGTGAACTGAGCGTCGCCGAGCCGCTGGAGAGCCGCGTGCGCCACGGTGCCGACGACGGGCCCGGCGCGGCCGACCTGCGCATCGTCATGCGCTCGGCACTGGCCCGGCTCACCGCCCGGCAGCGCACCGTCCTGGTCCTGCGCTACTTCGAGGACCTGCCCGAGGCCGACGTCGCGCGTCTGCTGGGCTGCTCGGTCGGCACGGTGCGGTCCACCACGCACCGCTCCCTGGCCCGGCTGCGGGGCCTGGCCCCCGAACTGGCCGCACTCGGTCCCGCGGACGCCGAGCAGCAGCCGTCCCGTGACTTCTCGCCTGTGGAGGTGCGTTCGTGAACGTCGATGAGCTGGTGCGCGACTCGCTGCGCGAACAGGCCGACGAACAGCCGGCGCTGGGGCCGGGCTTCGCCGAACGGGTGCTTACGGTCCGACGGCGTCGCCGGGCCCGGGCGCTGGCGTCCGCCGCCGCGGCCACCGCCGCCGTGGTCGCTCTCGCGGTGGCCGTCCCCCTCCTGCACTCCGGCAAGGACGACGTGCGCCTCGCGAACGTCCTCGCCCACCCGGACCAGACACCGCCGCACGACCTGATCGCGGCGGGGGACGTCGCAATGGCCGCGTACTACACATGGGACTCCGCCAAGCAGGCCGACGGCCGTGAATTCGCCGTCCGCACTTACCGGCTCCTGGACCCCAAGACCGACACGTACGTGAAGACGACCAAGTGGTCCCGTGTCGCCGTCGCCCCCGGCATGCGGACCGCGGCCGTCCTGGAAAGGAACCTGCCCGCCAAGCGGATCGGCCTGCTCAACATGGTCACCGGAGAGGTCGAGCGCTGGATCCCGGTCGATCACGGTGTCGCTGACGTCGAGTTCTCGCCCGACGGCGGCAAGCTCGTCGCGACGACGTACAGCAAGAACCCCGACCTGCTGCTGCGCAGGGCGGACCGCGACGGCGACGGCGACGGCGACAAGGACTGGGTGATGTTCGGCGACGAGGAGAGTCACACCGGCTTCTACGTCCTGGACGTGGCCTCCGGGAAGGGAGCTTGGAGCGAAGCCGATGTCGCCGACCAGCGCAGCCTCAACCAGGACTTCTCCTTCAGCCGTGACGGCAAGCTGATCCACTCCGGAACCACTTCGCCTCCTTACCGCCAGTACTACGACTTCGCGGGAAACCAGGTCGCCGCGCCCGCGAACGAGGCGCACGTGTCCTGGCGCAACGGGCTGGAGCTGTCCCCGGACGGCAAGCTCGTCGGGGGCGGCTTCCAGCGCCCCCACCGCCCAAGCGAGCAGTCCCGCTGGATCCTCATCGACCCCCGTACCGGCAAACCGGTCACCACGGTACGCGGGTACGAGTTGCTCGCCTGGCTCGACAACAAGCGGCTGATCGCCTGGGACTACGCACCTGGAACGAAGGAACCCCGCTTCCGGCTCGCGCTCGTCACGATCGGGAGCGACGAGGCAGTACCGCTGAGCGGTTTCAGCAAGGCGGGCGAGGGTGGGACCCTGGACTGGACGCCGGTCTTCGCCGAACGCTGATCTGGCGGCCCGCCGGCAGCCGCTCCGAGGCCACGGCCTTCGAGCCCCCGATCCGGGCCGGCAGCGCGACGCTGTCGGCCCGGATCCGTCATGTGCGCCGGATGACCAGGACGGCCACGTCGTCGGCGTGGTCCACCGCGACCGCGGCGTCGAGGACGCGGTCGGCGGTCTCCTCCGCGGTCAGTCCATCGTGGAGGGCGCCGCCGGCAAGCGTCCCGGCCCGCTCCAGCCCTGCATCCAGCGTCAGGCCCGGTCCTTCGACCACGCCGTCGGTGACCATGACCAGCGCGCTGTCCCGATCCAGGGTGAAGGTCTCCTCGCGGTACTCGGTGTCGGACACCACTCCCAGGACCGGCCCGCCCGGCAGTTCGTGGATGCGGTGGCTCCCGTCCTTGCGCGCGCACAGCACCGGCACGTGGCCGGCGCTGGCGCCCGTGACCTGTCCGTCCAGTGGATCGATGTGCAGCAACGTGCAACTCGCGAACCGTGCCGGATCCATCGTGACGAGCAATTCGTTGGTGCGCCGCAGCACGGTTCCCGGGTCCGGTTCCTGGTCGGCGATCGCCCGCATGGACAACCGGACCTGGCCCATGAAGGCGGCGGCGTCCACGTCGTGGCCCTGGACGTCGCCGATCCCCAGGGCGACCGCGCCGTCGGGCAGCACGAAGGCGTCGTACCAGTCCCCGCCGATGTCCAGCCCGTCGCGGCTCGGCCGGTAGCGGGCGGCGACCTCCAGGCCCCCGAGGTGCTCGGGCAGCGCGGGGAGCATGGTGTGCTGCAGGGCCGAGGCCAGCTCGACGCGTGCCTGCTGCAACCGGATGCGTCTCAGTGCCTGGCCGGCCAGGTCGGCCAGCGTGCCCATGAGGGTCCGCTCCTCCCGCTCCGGCCGGTATCCGCCGGCGGAGAACACCATCCACGCCCCGAGCGGCTGAGTGCCGGCCTCGCCGAGCGGGGTGATCGAGACGGCGTAGTCCGAGCCGAGCCGGGCAAGCCGCGGATAGTCGGACGCGTGGGGCCAGCGGCGGATGTAATCGTCCCGGTTGGGGATGAACTCCGGTTCGCCGGAGCGGATCGCCTCGGACACCGGGCACGGACGGTCCAACGGCAGGTCGTGCAGGGCCTCGACCTCCCCCGCACCGATCCCGGCATCGGTGGAGACGCGCAGGCGGCCTTGGTCGACGAGCGCGAGCACGGCGCCGGTTCCGTAGAACGTCGCGGCGAGCCGGGTCAGGACGACCTGCCGCAGCTCCTGCTCCGTGGCCGCGGTGATCAAGGCGGCGGAGAACTCCGCGATCTCCTTGGCACGCTGCCGCTCGGCAGCCAGCGCGGCCTGCGCCTGCTCCTTGCTCTTCTCCTGCTTGGTGTCGTCGCGGACCACCCCGAAGACCCGCTCGGGGCCGCCGTATCCCAGCCGGATCCGGCGGGTCTGCACGGCCAGTCGGTGCCAGTCGTCGTGCCGGGTGAGGTACCGCAATTTCACCCAGGAGGACCGGGAGGGGGACGGACGCAGGAGATGCCGCAAGGCCTCACGGTCATCAGGGTGCACCGCCGAGATCACGGTACCCAGGTAGGTTCTGGCATCCGGGAAGGTCGCGGCCAGGGCAGGCGCGCCACCGAGCCACTCCAGCTGGTGCGCGTGCGGCGAATACATCCACAGGCCGAGGTTGGCGGCTTTGGCCGCCAGCCGGAACGGGATCAGCAGGCTGTTCAGGTCGTTGCGCGCGTTCAGCGCGTGCACCCAGACCAGCCGCTCGCCGCCGACTGCGACCGGCTGCGCCTCGATCAAGCAGGCCGTGGGTGCTCCGTCGCGCCCGGGGAACTCGAGTACCCGCATCGCGACGCCATTCGTCCCGACGGCGTGGGCCACGAGACTCTCGGCCGAGGGTCGCTGGCTTGCGGGCCACACATCACCGAAGCCATGGCCCAGACAGTGGTCGGCCGGCCTGCCGAGCGCCGTGGCCATCGCGGGGTTGAGACCGCTGATGACACCGTCCGGCGTCAAAAGAGCCGCGGGGTCAGCCCTTCGAAGGAGTCCGTCCGAGGCATCCATCTGTGGCCCCCTGGGGACTGCCGAAGCTGAAACTGCCCATTCGAATCCTTTACCATTTTACTCCGATATCCAGGCAAGGGAGGAACGCGAAGCGGCCGCCGACAGTTCGAGTGCCAGGCGGGTCGTCTCCTTCTGCGGGTGGCCGCGGCGTGCCCAGCCGGCGATCAGCAGCGGCGCGCCGGGTTCTCCTCCGACGTAGACGCTTTCCTGGGGCAGTTCGGAGAAGACCACATTGACGCAGTCGGGCGGAACGTGATTGATCTCCGCGTGGATCCTGGTGATCTCGGCGGCCAGTTCGCCCTTGGCGCCGGCCTTCAGCGTTCCCTCAGCGGTGGTGCAGGTGTACATCGGCACGTCGACTCCTGAGGGGTGAGAACGTCCAAGGCAGCGGAGGCGTGGCTGTGTTGGGTGATCAGTTGCTCTGGTCGATCAGGGTCTTGAGATCGGTGACGGTGTACGCGAGGTCGTAGTGGAATCCCCTGCCGGTGCGCCGGATCGGCAGATCGGCGAGTTCTTCGCCGTGGGCGGGGAGGAAGCTGAGGTCGGCGGTGCCGGCCCAGGCGTCGCTGACGGCGGCGTCGTCCAGTACGGACATGACCAGTTCGTGGACGGCGGGCTTGTCGTGCTGCCCGGCGGCCAGGCGGGGGAAGTGGCGGAGGTTGACCAGGGGCCGGGTCATCAGGGCGGCGGGGTCGAGGACCGGCTCTTCGAGGGTGATCCTGGCCTCGGCGATCCGCTGCCCCGTGGAGGACGCGGTGGCGCCGAACTGCCCGCCCGGGCCGAGGACAGGGGTGCCGGGTCCACCGACGGAGTAGGCGCGGGTCTGGTGGACGGCGCCGAGCTTCTTGGGGAAGCCCTGGACCCAGCCACGAGCCATGGCGGAGTCGTTGTCGACGTAGATGTAGGGGCACCAGGACACCGGGGTGCCCTCGTAGTGGGCGTCCAGGGTGATGAAGAATTCCCGGTACTGCGAGCGTGCGGGGTCCAGGTACTCCAGGTTCGCGGCGGAGTACTGCCAGTCGATGAACATGGCGACGCCGTGGCCGGCGTAGTCCGGGTCGGGGGCCAGGCCCTCGGGCAGGGTTGCCGTGGCGGCGGCCGGATCGGTGAAGAACTCCGCGCTCACCACGGTGCCTGCGTAGTGCCACGGCGGAGCGGGCGCCAAGTTCGCGATGCCACGGGGGGACAGGGGGACGGTGTAACCCTTCATGACACGGCCTTTCGGAAGAGACCGGAGCACCGGTTCTTCCACCCTGCGAGGGAAATGAGGCGGCGTCCAGGTCACAAGCGCACGAAGCGGTACCAGGAGATTGGTACCGGCGCACAGTGAGCCGCCGGACGAGTAAAGGGTGTGGCGTCGCGAGAATGTACGGGAAAGGTGCCGGTGCGCCTAGCCGCCGAGGGTCTTTTCCAGAGCGTCGAGGCCGTCACGGTAGATGCCCGTGAAGAGGTCGATGACCTCCTCGTCCGTGGCTCCCTTCGGAACGAAGCGGCCGGACCACTGGACTTCGGCGGCGTTCTCGTTGCCGCTGATCTCGTAGACCCGCACGGTCGACAGGTAGTCGACGACCGGGAAAGGCGCCTGCAGAATGTGGTAGCTGTAATACCGCTGTTCCTCGTCGAACGCCATCAGCCGCTCCACGATGGTTTTGCCGTCGGGGTTCTTCAGATGCCGCACTCGACCGCCTTCGGAGAAGGCGCTATCGGGGATGTACGGCAGCCAGTCGGGCAGCGATCCGAAACCGCCGATCACTTGCCATACGCGTGCGGGAGAGGCCGGGACGACCCTGCTCACCGATGTGGATGCCATGTGTCGCTCCTCGGAACTCGTCGGACGGCTGTTGACGGGCGATACGGCCCGGCCCTATGCCCCGCCCGGCAGGGGCGCCAGGGGGCTGACCAGGCCGGAGGCGCGCAGATCGGTCCAGAACCCGGCGGGCACCTTCTCGTTGAGCGCGGCATGGTCCTCGATGGTGTGGGCGGGCCGGGTCGCGCCCGGGATCACCGCGTCGGCGACGGGATGCGCGAGTGAGAACTGCAGGGCGGCGGCCTTGATGCCCACGCCGTGCCTGTCGGTGAGTTCCCTCAGCCGCTCGACCTTCGCCACGATCTCGGGCGGGGCGGTGACGTACTCGAAGTGGTCGCCGCCGGCGAGGATGCCGGAGCTGTAGGGGCCTCCGACGACCATGCCGACGCCTTGCTCCTCGGCCATGGGCAGCAGTCGTTGCAAGGCGTGCGCGTGGTCGAGCAGGGAGTACCGGCCGGCCAGCAGGAAACCGTCGGGCTGTGGCTCTTCGAGCGCGAGAGTGATTTCGATGGGTTCGGTGCGGTTGACGCCGAGTCCCCAGGCCTTGATGACACCCTCGTCGCGCAATTCGGTGAGGACGCGGAAGGCGCCCGTGCGGGCCTCCTCGATCTTCTGCAGCCATACGTCGCCGTGGAAGTCCTGGGCGATGTCGTGCACCCACACGATGTCCAGCCGGTCGGTCTGCAGGCGCTTCAGGCTGTCTTCGATGGAACGTTTCGTGGCGTCGGCCGTCCACACGTGAACCATCTTGTTCGGGCGCCCGTGGGCGAAGAGGTTTCCCTTCTCGCCGAGATCACGCGCGGCAGGGTCTTCCTCCTCGTCGAGGATGACGCGGCCGACCTTTGTGCTGAGCACGTAGTCGTCGCGCGGACGGCCGGAGAGTGCCTTCCCGAGGCGTATTTCCGACAACCCGGAACCGTAGAAGGGCGCGGTGTCGAAGTAGCGCGTGCCCTGTTCCCAGGCGGCGTCGACGGTCGCCGCGGCTTCTTCCTCGGGAACCGAGCGGAACATGTTGCCGAGCGGCGCACAACCGAACCCGATGTGCGCTGGGAGGATCTGATCGAGTTTCACAGCGTGTCCTTCCCTGGTGACGCCGAAGGCCGGAGCGGTCGGGACTCGATTCCCTCGCTTACGCGGGCGGACATCCATACAGGCCTGGTCAGCGGCCCCCGCGGGCCCTTCTTCGATCGTAGGTACGGATGTACCGGACGTGCATCTTGGCGGCTGGATCTTGCGGTACGCATACCCTCGCCGTCCGAACAGGGCCTAAAAGGGGTGCCTGGCCGACTCTTTGAGGGCGAGTCAGTGAGCCCGTCCACCCCGGCCGGTCAGTTCAGGCGCTCGTGGCGGCCGGGTTCCGGCTGGTCCTGCGTGGCCGCCCAGGCGGACAGGAGGCGGAGGGCGTCGGCGCTCGGGGTGCCGGGAACGGCGGTGTAGATCACGAGCGTGAGGGCGGGGTCGGAGGCCAGGGTCATGGTCTCGAAGATCAGTTCCAGGTCTCCGACGGCCGGATGGCGCAGCTTCTTGGGACCGGTGCGGTGCCGGCGGACGTTGTGGTCGGCCCAGCGCTTCCGGAAGATCTCGCTGCGGGTGGACAGTTCCCCGATGAGGTCGCTGAGGTCCTTGTCGTAGGGGTTGCGGCCGGCTTCGCCGCGGAGCATCGCGGCGATGTCGTCGGCGGCCCTGTCCCACTCGGGGAGGAACGCGCGGGCGGCCGGGTCGAGGTAGATGAACCGGGCGAGGTTGGCCGGGCGGCGCGGGTCGGCGAGGAGGGACGTGTACAGGGCGCGGGCCAGGTGGTTGGCGCCCAGCAGGTCCTGGCGTTCGTTGTGGATCATGGCGGGCGCGTCGCTGATGGCGTCCAGCATGTGCTGCAGCGCGGGCCGCAGGCGCCGGGCGGGGGCGCGGCGGCGGGCGGCGGCGGGTGCGGGGGCGCGGCGGGCGAGGTCGTACAGGTACTGGCGTTCGGCGTCGTCGAGGCCCAGGGCGCGGGCCACGCCGTCCAGGACGCTGTCGGAGGCTCCCGAGAGGTTTCCGCGTTCCAGCCGCACGTAGTAGTCGACCGAGACGCCGGCCAGCATCGCCACCTCCTCGCGGCGCAGCCCCTTGACCCGCCGGTGGCCGCCGTAAGCGGGCAGCCCGGCCTGCTCGGGGGTGATGCGGGCCCGGCGGGAGGCGAGGAACTCCCTGATCTCCGCGCGGTCGTCCATGGTCTCCACGGTAGGCGAGGGTCCCGGGACGAGGCAGGTACTGGCATTACCCGGAAGACCAGGCACTGGCACCGGGCGCCGAGACGACGTCTGCTGGGGACGGACCACCCCCCCACGACCCCGAGAAAGCGATCATGAAGCACACCACTCTGGGAGACCTGGACGTCTCCCGCATCGGCCTGGGCACGATGGGCATGTCCTCCTACTACACCGGCGCCGGCAGCGACGACGCCGAGTCCGTCCGCACCATCCGGCGGGCGCTCGACCTGGGTGTCACGCTGATCGACACCGCCGAGGTCTACGGACCGTACGTCAACGAGGAACTCGTCGGCAGGGCGCTGGCGAGCCGCCGTGACGAGGTCGTGCTGGCGACCAAGTTCGGCCAGGTCTCGCACGCGCACGCGGACGCGGGCGGCGGTGCGCACGTGCTCGACAGCAGCCCGGCCAACATCCGCGCCGCCGTGGAAGGCTCGCTCAGGCGGCTCGGGACCGACCACATCGACCTGTACTACCAGCACCGCGTCGACCCGGACACGCCGATCGAGGACGTGGCGGGTACGGTCGCGGAGCTGGTGCGGGAGGGCAAGGTCCGGTATCTCGGCCTGTCCGAGGCCGGTCCCGACACGATCCGCCGGGCCCACGCCGTGCACCCGGTGGCGGCGGTCCAGTCGTCGTACTCGCTGTGGAACCGCGAGGTCGAGGAGCGGGTCCTGCCCGCGTTGCGCGAGCTCGGCATCGGCTTCGTGCCGTACTCCCCGCTCGGCCACGGCTTCCTCACCGGCACACTCCGCTCGCCCGAGCAGTTCGACGAAGGCGACTGGCGCCGCACCAGCCCGCGTTTCCAGGGCGAGAACTTCCGGCGCAACCTGGCACTCGCCGACGAGGTGCGGGCCGTCGCCGACGAGGCCGGCGCCACACCGGCCCAGGTCGCGCTGGCATGGCTGCTGGCCAAGGGCGAGCACATCGTCCCGATCCCCGGCACCAAGCGGGTCGCCCGCGTGGAGGAGAACACCGCCGCCGACACGGTCGGGCTGACCGCTGGGCAGCTGGCCAAGCTCGACAGCCTGCCCCCGGCCGCCGGCCGTGGCGAAAGCGAGAGGGCGCGGCGGCTGATCGAGCGCTGACGCTCCCCGGCACCCCGGCTCCCCGGTACCCCGTCACCCCCGGCACCCCCGCCGTCGGAGCCCCCGGCAAGCCGGTGTCAGGAGGCCCGCGGGGGTCTGATCCAGCCGATGGACCGTTCGACGGCGCGCTGCCAGTCCTCGTACTCGGTCTCGCGCCGCGCGGGGTCCATCGCGGGCAGCCACTGGGCCGCGCGGTGCCAGTTGCGGCGCAGGACCTTCAGGTCCGGCCAGTAGCCGGCGGCGAGGCCGGCGGCGTAGGCGGCGCCGAGGGAGACGGTCTCGGCGACCATGGGGCGCACCACGGGGACGTCGAGTACGTCGGCGAGGAACTGCATGAGGAGGTTGTCGGCGGTCATGCCGCCGTCGACCTTGAGCTCCTTCAGGGCGATCGAGGAGTCGGCGTTCATGGCGTCGACGACCTCGCGGGTCTGCCAGCCGGTGGCCTCCAGGACGGCGCGGGCCAGGTGGCCCTTGGTGATGTACGAGGTGAGGCCGACGATGACGCCGCGGGCGTCGCTGCGCCAGTGCGGGGCGAACAGCCCGGAGAAGGCCGGGACGATGTAGCAGCCGCCGTTGTCCTCGACCGTCCGCGCCAGGGTCTCGATCTCCGGGGCGCTGCTGATCAGTCCGAGCCGGTCGCGGAACCACTGGACGAGGGAGCCGGTGACGGCGATCGGGCCCTCCAGGGCGTAGACCGCCGGCTGTCCGTCGATCTTGTACGCGATGGTCGTGATCAGCCCGTGCGTCGACCGCACGAGGCGGTCGCCCGTGTTGAGCAGCAGGAAGCTGCCGGTGCCGTACGTGCACTTCGCCTCGCCGGGCGAGAAGCAGGTCTGCCCGAAGAGCGCGGCCTGCTGGTCGCCGAGGGCGGCGGCGAGACGGACGCCGGGGAGCACGGCCTTGGCCTCGCCGTAGACCTCGGCCGAGGCGTGGATCTCCGGGAGCATCGCGCGGGGCACGCCGAAGAAGTCCAGCAGCTCGTCGTCCCAGGTCAGTGAGCGGAAGCTCATCAGCATGGTGCGGCTGGCGTTGGTGACGTCGGTGATGTGCAGGCCGCCGTCCGGGCCGCCGGTGAGGTTCCACAGCAGCCAGGTCTCCATGGTGCCGAAGAGCACCTCGCCGTCCGCGGCCCGCTCCCGCAGCCCCGGGGAGTGCTCGAAGAGCCAGCGCAGGCGGGGCGCGGAGAAGTAGGTGGAGGGCGGCAGACAGCACCGCTGCATGAAGAACTCCTCGCCGGGGTCCCGCAGCAGCTCGTCGACGAGGGGGGCGGTGCGGGTGTCCTGCCAGACGATGGCCCGCCCCAGCGGGGTGCCGGTGGCGCGGTCCCACAGGACGGCGGTCTCCCGCTGGTTCGCGATGCCGATGGCGGCGACCTCGTCGGGGGTGATGCCCGCCTCGGACAGCGCCTGCGGCACGATGCGCTGAAGGTTGCGCCAGATCTCCAGGGCGTCGTGCTCCACCCACCCCGGCTTCGGGAAGTGCTGCTGGTGCTCGCGTTGCGCGACCGCCGCCAGGCGCCCGCGGTGGTCGAACAGGATGCATCGGGTGGACGTGGTGCCCTGGTCGATGGACAACACATACCGTTCAACCATGTCGGGGGCCTGCCTTCCGATGCGTTCGGGGCCAGCTGCGGGACCCGCTACCAGCGGGCCGCGCCCAGGTCTCTGGAGATCACCCGTGCCGCCTCCCGGAGCAGGGTGACCATGGCAGCGTGCGGCCGGCTCCTGGAGTCGCAGATCCGCTCGACGGGCCCGGAGACGCCGATCGCGCCCACGACCAGGCCGCCGTGCCCGCGGATGGGCGCGGCGACGGCCGCCTCGCCCATCGACATCTCCTGCACCTCCGCGCCCCAGCCCTGCTCGCGGACCTCGACGAGGGCGCGGTCCAGGTCGCCGGGGTCGACCAGGGTGTGCCGGGTGTAGGCCTCCAGCCCGGCGGCGACCGCCGCCTCCACGGGGCTGGCCCCGAACGCCAGCAGCACCTTGCCCAGGGCTGAGGCGTGCAGCGGCAGCAGCGCCCCCACGTCGAGGGTCTGCAGGCTGTCGTCGGGCCGGAAGACGTGGTGGACGATGAGCACCTGGCCCTCCAGGGGGGTGCCCAGCCGTACCGTCTCGCCGCTGCGCGCGGCCAGGGCGTCGGCCCAGTTGATGGAGCGCGAGCGCAGGTCGTTCACGTCCAGGTAGCTGCTGCCCAGATGCAGCAGGGCGGCGCCGAGCTGGTACTTCCCGGTCGTCGGGTCCTGCTCGACGAAGTCGACGTGCTGGAGGGTGCGCAGAATTCCGTGGGCGGTGCCCTTCGCCAGCCCCAGCGAGGCCGCCACCTCGCCGAGCCCCAGTCGGCGGGAGCCGCCGGCCAGCAGACGGAGGATCGCCGCCGCCCGTTCGATGGACTGGAGCGGGCCGGCCATGCCTCGATCGTAGCCCGGCTGTTGACGGTCGGCAGCGGAGGCGGCCCCCGGCGCCCTCCGGCGGCGGAATGCGGCGTTCGGTAATGCCGACCCGGTTTCATTGCCCTCCGCCCGGTCTGTCAATAACGTTCCCTCGACATCCGGGTGCCCACCCGGCGGGGCTCCTCGGAGGGAGGACACATGACGGCGGGGCCGAACACGATGCCGCAGCGTGAGGACGTGCACGTCGCCCCGCTGTCGCACATTCCCGGTGCCCTGTCCGTCGTGCGCCGGCGGGTGCGAGGGGTCCTGGTGGACTGGAATCTCTGCCCGGAGCTGGCCGAGGACGTGCTCCTGGTGGTCTCCGAGCTGACCACCAACGCGATCGTGCACGCCCTGGGGCCCGCGACCCTGCGGGTGTCGTGGACCGCGCTGGACGGCTTGAGCGCCCTGCACATCGAGGTGACCGACGCCGGGCCCGCGAACCCCTGCGGGCCGCCCGGCGGGATCGACCCCGACGAGCACGGCCGGGGCCTCGGCATCGTCAAGGCCCTTTCCGACCGCTACGGAATGCGCACCGACTGCTGCGGGGTCACCCGCTGGGCCGACCTCGCGGTGCGGCCGCCCGCCGCCTGAGCCGGCGCCCCCGGCCGGGCCCTACCCGAGATAGGCCGGTGCCAGCGCGGCCGTGGCCATCCGCCGCGCCTTGCCGGTGCCGTCGGCAGGCACGGTCCACAGGTCGGCGCCGAAGTCGCCCGCCAGCGCGTAGACGATCGTGCGGTCGTCCCGCCAGACGACCTGGTCGTCGACGCTGCGGTCCTCCGCGAGCGGCCGCTCGCGCATCGTGGCGAGGTCCAGCACGTACAGCCGCCACGGGGCGTCGGGGGACAGGCCCTCCACCCGCTTCTTGAAGACCAGCCGCGTGCCGTCGGGGGACAGGGACGGGCACTCGACGTTGGTGCGCAGGGTGCGCACGGAACGCGCGGCGACGTCGCCGCGCACGAGGTAGGTGCGGCCGGCGGTGCCCACGGTGGCGTAGAAGTGGCCGTCGTCGGCGAAGGTCACGCCCCAGAAGTTGACGTCGGCCGCGTGGTAGGGCTTGCCGTCCCTGGTGATCGTGAAGTCCTCCAGGTTCTTGCGCAGGTCCCAGGTGCGCGTGTCGAGGACGGAGGTGCGGGTGGAGAAGTCGGTGCCGGCGTAGGAGTCGCCGCCGACGAAGACCGTCCAGGCGACCATGCGGCCGCTGGGGGAGACCCTGGCCCGCGTGGGGATGCCGGCCAGCGGGTAGCTGCGGAGTTCCTTCAGGTGCGCGTCGAGCACGACCGCCCGGTAGGTGTCCTGGACGGTGCCGTGCACGGACTGCAGGCAGATGCCGGTGCCGGCGGCCGCGTGGAAGCGCAGGCACTTGACGCCGGAGGCGGTGCGGGCCCCGGTGGGGCGGTCGGCGGGCACGGTCGCCAGCTCGTCGCGGTGCGGGCCCCAGGCCATGTTCCGGAAGACCATGCGGGGCGCGTCCGGCGCGAGCGAGACGCTGCCCTCGGTGACGGCCGGACCGCCCGCCTGGGGGCGGTCCTTCTCCGCGGCCCGGTCCGCGGCGTGCAGCACGGCCGCCGCGGCGACGGCGGCCAGGACCGCCACGGCGGCCAGCAGCACGAGCAGGCGGTTCCGCGGGCTGAGGGGGGCGGCGTCCATGCGCGGCCTTTCTGTGGGGGTCACGAATCGGATGCCGGGCGCAGCCACACCGCGCAGGCCGCGCAGGCCGCCAGGGCCAGGGCCGCGCTGGTCAGTGCCGTACGGTCGCCCCAGGCGGTCCAGGCCGCGCCGAAGGCCAGGGACGCGGCGAAGCGGGCCGCGGCCTGCCCGGTCTGGATGAGGGCGAGTCCGGCGCCGCGCAGCTCGGCGGGCACCGCGGTGGAGGCGGCGGCCATCAGGACGCCGTCCGTGGCGGCGTAGAAGGCGCCGTGCAGCAGCAGCACGAGGTAGGCGGGCCCGTGGGTGAGCAGCAGGGCGTACGCGCCGAGCAGCGCCACGTGCCCGGCCAGGAACATGCGCCAGCGCCCCAGCCGGTCGGCGAGCCGCCCCAGCGGGATCGCGAGCAGCAGGAAGGCCGCCGCCGTGCCCAGCGGCAGCAGCGCGAACCACCGGTCGGGCACCCCGAGGCGGTGCTGCAGCAGCAGGTAGACGAAGGAGTCGCTGACCGTCGACAGCCCGAGCAGGGTGGCGCAGATGGTCAGCCGCCGTACGTCCGGGCGCCGCAGCAGCGCCACCGAGGCGCGCAGCGAGGGCGACGCGGCCGGGGCCGCGGGAGCCGCCGCGTCCGCCGGGGCCGCCAGGTCCGCCGCCGGCCGTATCCGGCCGCCGGGGACGAAGAGCAGCAGTACCAGCACGCCCACCGCCGCCACGCAGAAGCTGACCGTGAAGACGGCGTCGTACCCCTCGGCCGCCTGCCGCAGGATGAGGAAGGCGATCAGCGGGCCCAGCAGCGCGCCGGCGGTGTCCATCGCGCGGTGCACGCCGAAGGCCCGCCCGCGCGTCTCGGGCGTGGAGGAGAGCGAGATCAGGGCGTCGCGCGGCGCCGTGCGCAGGCCCTTGCCGGTGCGGTCGACGGCCAGGACCGCGCCGATCAGCGGCAGGCTGTGGACCAGCAGCAGGGCCGGCTTGCACACCGCCGACAGGCCGTAGCCGAAGGCGGCGACGGCCTTGTGGCGGCCGCCGCCGCGGTCGGCGAGGTGGCCGCCGACCAGCCGCACCAGTGCGCTGAAGCCGTTGTAGACGCCGTCGAGCAGGCCGAAGCCGAGGGGTGAGAGGCCGAGCCCGGCGACCAGGTAGAGCGGCAGGACGGCGGTGACCATCTCCGACGAGACGTCGGTGATGAGGCTGACCGTGCCCAGGACGAGGACCGTGGGGGCGACGGCGGCCGCGGCCCGAGGCCCGGGACGCGTCGCGTCCCGGGCCTCGTCGCCGGCGGCGCCGCGGCTGTCCGCGACGTACACGCTCAGCTCGCCCAGATGCCGGTGATGTCCGAGGCGGAGGCGGCGTTGCCCGCGTGCGTGGTGAGACCGGCCAGGTCCTCCAGCGTGCGGAGCACGTTGTAGTGGTTGTAGGTCGTCGCCGAGGTCGAACCGGCCTTGACCGGCTGCCCGTACAGGACCGTCGGGATGCGGTTGCCGGCCAGGCGGTTGTCCTCGTCGAAGGTGACGACGAGCACGCTGTTGTGGGTCTTGGCCCAGGTGGCGTAGGCACCCAGCTTGTTCTTCAGCCAGGTGTCACCGGTGGAGACCGAGCAGTCGTGCATGTCGCTGCACAGGTTCGGCGTGACGAAGGAGACCTTCGGCAGCGTGGTGAAGTCCGTCGGGAACTGCGCGAAGGTCTTCGCCGTCGACGTCGGGACGTTCTTGAAGGCGAACCACGGGTTGTGCTTGCGCGCGTAGTCGCCGCTGCTGCAGGTGGTGGAACCCTGGCTCGGCAGCGTCTCGTTGTAGCTGGCCCAGGTCTTGCCCGCGGCGATCAGCTCCGAGGCGAGGTTGGCGGCCGAGCTGAAGCCCGGGGTGTAGCAGCTGTCGCCGGTGACGCCCTGGTTGCTGCCCGAGAAGATCTGCATGTAGTTGGGCTGGCTCGGGTGCGTGATGCCGTACGACTGGGTGAGGCTGGCGCCGCCGGCCTTCAGCGTGTTGTTGAGGTACGGGGCGCTGGAGCTGCCGATGACCTGGCTGTACGCGTGGTTCTCCATCATCACCACGACCACGTGGTCGGGGTTGGGCACACTGCCGGCGGCGTGGGCGGTCTCGGAGCCGCCGAGCGCGGCCCACAGGCCGAGCGAGGCGGCGGCGATGCCGCAGGCGGATGCGAGGGCGGTGACAGTGCGGCGGGGACTGGACAGGGACCAGCCGGACACGACGGACCTCCGGGGCGGGGGGACAGGGAGTGGCGCCGCGCCAGGTTAGGAGGGGGCCGCGGAAGCCGGAAGCGCTCCGCAGATGAAGGTACGTGGAACGCTGCGTAGGACCGGGGATCGCGAGGTCAAGCGCAGGCAAAGGGCCCGGGGAACGCGCAACTCGCGTTTCCCGGGCCCCTGCTGTCAAGGCGTCACATCACGTCATTTCACGTAGGTGATGCCGTCGGTGGTGATGGCCGGGCGGCCCGAGGTGCCCACCACCACGATCTTCAGGGTGTGCTTGGCGCTGGTGCTCCAGGACGTGGACCAGATGGTCTGCCGGTACTGCGTGCCCGAGGACTTCAGGTCCACCGTGGCGGTCTTCTTGCCGTCCACGTAGACGTACGCCTGCCCCGAGGTCGAGGCCCGCGAGACCACCCAGCCCACCGAGCGTCCGGTGAACGTCCACGTGAGACTGGCGTTCTTGGACTTGGACGTGAGCGACTTGCCGCCGAGGTAGCTGCCGGAGCTCTTCGAGGTCCAGGTGCCGGTCCTCGTCGCCGAGGTCTCCTGGATGATCGCCGCCGTGCGGCTCACCGAGGTGGTGGCGTAGTTGCCTGCCATGTCGGTGGCCTTGAGGTTGTAGGTGACGGCGCTGCCGGCCTTGCCCGCGGTGCTCCAACTCGTGGTCGTGGGGCCGAAGGTGGCGGTGGCCGGTGCGGTCGCCGAGGCGCTCTTGAGCACCGTGTCGTCCGCGGCCTTCCAGGTCACCGTGACCGGCACCGAGGTGCTGGACACCGCGGCGTTGCGGATCTTCACCGCGGGGGCGGTGGTGAACGTCGGCTTGGTGGTGTCGCCGGTCACCGCGAGCGACCTGGACACCGACGTCTTGTTGTTGATGTGCACGGCGCGCACCGCCACCGTGTGCTTGCCGGTCGGCACCGTGACCGCGGCCGAGGTGGCCGTGCGGCCCGCCGTGGCCTTCACGACGCCGTCGACCAGCACCTCGAAGCGCTTGACCAGCATGGACGGGGTCGTGGTCCGCCAGGACATCGTGATGGAGCCCTTGGTGTAGTACGTGGTGCCGGACTTCGTGGCACCGGTCGGGGCGGCGAGCGTGGGCGTCGCGACGGGGCCGGCCGCGTAGGCGCGGATCGTGGGCAGCTTGTCGTACAGGTTCTGGCCGGGGCAGGCGGTGGCGAAGCCGTCACGGTGCCCGGAGATCGCGTTGAACGTGTACGTCTTGCCCTTGACGAAGGGCGTGCTGTCGCTCGCGCCCTCCACCAGGGGCTGCGTCTTCTTGCCCGGGTTGGGATTGACGCCGTACTGGCCCAGCTTCCACGCGGCGAGCGCCGCGACCGACCCCAGCATCTGCGAGGTGATGGGCGTGGCCGGCTTGCCGTCGATGACCTGGTACGTGCCGATCACCGCGATGCCGAAGCTGCGGGTGTTGAAGCCGTAGGTGTGCGCGCCGATGACGGGCAGGTCGATGCCGCCGAAGCGGCCCTCGAAGATCTTGCCGCACTTGTCGACCAGGGCGTTGTAGCCGATGTCGCGCCAGTGTTCGGCCTGTACGTGGTACGCGTAGATCGACCGCACGATGCTCGCCGAGGCGGAGCAGTCGTAGCTGACGGCGGTGTCGGTGTGGTGGACGAAGACCGTGTTCACCTTGTCCGCGTAGTCCGGGTCGCCGGCCTCGCGGATCTTCTCGTTGGCGCCCCAGCCGGCCCGGGTGACGATGGCGGGCTTCGACACGGAGGACGCCGGCGCGGTCGGCCGGGTCGAGCTGGGGGTGGGGCTGACGCTCTTGCTCGCCGACGCGGTCGGGGAGGCCTTCGTCGGCGTCGCGTTCACGGAAGGCGTGGTGGTGACCGGCGGCGTGGCGCTCTGCGAGGCCGAGGTGGAGGCCGAGGGGGACGCGGTCGCGGTGTCACCGGAGCCGGCGGAGGGGTCCGGCGTGGTGCCGGTCGCGGTGTCCGTCGGTGTGGGCTCGCCGGGAGTGGTGCTGGGGGAGTCCTCGCCGCCGGCGGCGTCCGCCTCGAAGGCCGCGGGGGCCATCGCCAGGCCGGTGCCGCTCTGGGAATCGCCGTGCGCGGCGTCGCCGACGAGCGCCAGGCGCATGCCCTCGGGCAGCCGGCCGGACTCGCCGTGCGCGGAGACGACCCGCAGCTGCACGCCGTCGGAGGGTCCCACCCACAGCGGCGCGGAACCGCCGCGCATGTTCTGCTCGGCGCCCGGGTCCGGCGCGTCGTCGTTGTGCGGGTCGACCGTGTTCCAGCCGGACCACCGGCCGGTGCCCACCGACCGGGTCCGCACCTGCACGGTGCCGTCCAGCACGCTGCGCGGGTCGTCCCACGTCACTCCGACCAGCCCGAAGGTGTCGGTGGCGCGCTGCGGCACGGTGCGCTCGCCGCCCTGCCCCTGGAGTTCCACCGACTGGACGACGGTGGGGACGGGCTTGCCGGCCCCCGTCGCGGCCGTGCCCTCCGGGCCCTGCGCGACGGTCACGGCCGTGACCGCGCCCGCGCCGCCCAGCACGACCGCCCCGACCGCGAGCCACGCCCGTCCGCGCAGCCGCGGCAGTCCGGGCAGTCTTCGCGATCCTTCGGCTCTCCTGGTTCCCTTTGGCATTCCGTAGCCCCGCCCCTGCTGACCGATTGACCGGATGGTTGTACGTTCAAATGACCAACGCTTTCTATCAGGTGGACCTTTGGCCCCTTCCACCGCGGTCGGGGTCCACGGGAAAGCGCCCAAACCATCGCTTATCGGAGCCGGAGCGGGCCGGATAGTCTCTGAGGTGCGGATGGGCGCGGCCGAGGGCCGGGCGCTGTGACGCCGGGAGACGGCGGAAGGTGGTCGGAGTGCTGGAAGGGCGACGCGACACCAGGTTCGGGCGGCTGCTCAAACGCGGCTTCGCCGACGCCGTGGCCGCCGAACGCCTGCTGGGGGGCGGGGAACTGGCGCCCGTCCGCAACGACCCGGTGCTCCTGGACGCGCTGGGCGCCACCGCGGACCCGGACCAGGCGCTGACCGGACTCGTGCGGCTGGTGGAGGCCCTGGACGAGGGCGAGCGCCGCACCCTCCTCGACACGATCACCGCCGCCAAGCCGCTGCGCGACCGGCTGCTCGGGGTGCTGGGCGCCTCCGAGGCCCTGGCCGACCACCTGACCCGGCACCCGCGCGACTGGCACGCCCTGGTGACCTACGAGCACGCGGATCTGCACCCCGGGACAACGGAGTTCGAACGGGGCCTCGGCACCGCCGCCGACCCCGACGCGCTGCGGGCCGCCTACCGGCGCTGCCTGCTGGGCATCGCCGCCCGCGATGTGTGCGGCACCAGCGACCTCGTCCAGACCGCCGCCGAACTGGCCGACCTGGCGACCGCGACGCTGCGCGCCGCGCTGGCCATCGCCGAGGCGGAGGCCCCCGGCGACGCCGCGCAGTGCCGGCTCGCGGTGATCGGCATGGGCAAGTGCGGCGGCCACGAGCTCAACTACATCTCCGACGTGGACGTCATCTTCGTCGCCGAGGCCCGGGGGGAGGCCGAGAACCGGGAGGACGAGGCGAAGGCGGTCCAGGCGGCCACCCGGCTGGCCTCGCGCATGATGCGGATCTGCTCCGACACCACCGCCGAGGGCACCATCTGGCAGGTCGACGCCAACCTCCGCCCCGAGGGCCGGCGCGGCCCGCTGGTGCGCACCCTCTCCAGCCACGTGGCGTACTACAAGCGCTGGGCCAAGACCTGGGAGTTCCAGGCGCTGCTCAAGGCCCGTCCGGTCGCCGGCGACCCGGCGCTCGGCCAGGAGTACGTCGAGGCCCTGTCGCCGATGGTGTGGCAGGCCGCCGAACGCGACCACTTCGTGCCGGACGTGCAGGAGATGCGGCGCCGGGTCGTCGAGAACATCCCCGTCGCGCATGTGGACCGGGAGCTCAAGCTGGGCCCCGGCGGCCTGCGGGACGTGGAGTTCGCCGTGCAGCTGCTGCAGCTGGTGCACGGCCGCACCGACCCCGCGCTGCGCAGCGGCACCACCTTGACCGCGCTGGCCCAGCTCGCCGCGGGCGGCTATGTGGGGCGCGCGGACGCGGCGGCGCTCGACGCCTCGTACCGCTTCCTGCGGACGATGGAGCACCGCATCCAGCTGCAGAAGCTGCGCCGCACCCACCTCGTCCCCGAGGACGAGGCGGACCTGCGCCGGCTCGGCCGCTCCCTGGGCTTCCGCGCCGACCCCGTCGCCGAGCTGCACCGCGAGTGGCGGCGGCACGCCCGGGAGGTGCGCCGCCTGCACGAGAAGCTCTTCTACCGGCCGCTGCTGGACGCCGTGGCCCAGCTGGCGCCCGGCGAGGTCGGCCTCACCCCGGACGCCGCCAAGCAGCGCCTGGAGGCGCTCGGCTACGCCGACCCCGCCGCCGCGCTGCGCCACCTGGAGGCGCTGGCCTCCGGCGTCAGCCGCAAGGCCGCCATCCAGCGCACGCTGCTGCCGGTGCTGCTGGGCTGGTTCGCCGACTCCGCCGACCCGGACGCCGGCCTGCTGAACTTCCGCAAGGTCAGCGACGCGCTCGGCCGCACCCCCTGGTACCTGCGGCTGCTGCGCGACGAGGGTGCCGCCGCCGAGAACCTCGCCCGGGTGCTGTCCTCCGGGCGGCTCGCCCCCGACCTGCTGATGCGCGCCCCCGAGGCGGTGGCCCTCCTCGCCGACGACGAGGGCCTGCAGCCGCGTTCACGGACCGCGCTCGACCAGGAGGTGCTGGCCGCCGTCCACCGCGCCGGGTCCGCCGAGCAGGCCGTGGCGGCGGTGCGCGGCGTCCGGCGCCGCGAGCTCTTCCGCACCGCCGCGGCCGATGTGACCGGGGTCCACCGCGGCGCGCCCGACGCGGTGGGCGCGGCCCTCACCGACGTCAACGCCGCCGCCGTCGCGGGGGCCTTGCAGGCCGCCGTCAACGCGGTGGAGGAGGCGGACGGCGAGCCGCTGCCGACCCGTTTCGCCGTCATCGGCATGGGCCGCTTCGGCGGTCATGAACTCGGCTACGGCTCCGACGCCGACGTCCTGTTCGTCCACGAACCCTACGAAGGGGTGGAGGAGCACCGCGCCTCCCGGGTGGCCGTGAAGGTCGCCAACGAACTGCGGCGCCTGCTGCAGATCCCGACCACCGACCCGCCGCTCCTCATCGACGCCGACCTGCGCCCGGAGGGCAAGAGCGGCCCCCTGGTGCGCACGCTGGCCTCGTACGCGGCCTACTACCGGCGCTGGTCGCTGGCCTGGGAGAGCCACGCCCTGCTGCGGGCCGAACACGTCGCGGGCGACGAGCAACTGGGCGCGCGCTTCATCGAGCTCGCGGACCCGCTGCGCTACCCGGCCGGGGGACTGACGGACGACGCGGTCCGGGAGATCCGCCGGCTCAAGGCCCGCATGGAGTCCGAGCGTCTGCCGCGCGGTGCCGACCCGACGACCCACGCCAAGCTGGGGCGCGGCGGGCTCAGCGACGTCGAGTGGACCGTGCAGCTCTTCCAGCTCCAGCACGGCGCGCGGATCGCGGAGCTGCGGACCACCCGCACCCGGCCCGCGCTCGCCGCGGCGACGGAGGCGGGCCTGGTCGGCGCGGAGGACGCCGAAGTCCTGGACGCCGCCTGGGTCCTGGCCGGCCGCGTCCGCAACGCCGTGATGCTCGTCCGGGCCCGCCCCGGCGACACCTTCCCCGGCGACGGCAGGGAGCTCGCCGCGGTCGGCCGCCACCTCGGGTACGAACCCGGGCACGTGGGCGACTTGGTGGAGGACTACCGCCGCACGACCCGCCGCGCGCGTGCGGTGGTGGAGCGCCTCTTCTACGACGCGTGAAACGCCTGAGACGCCCGCGCGGGGCGGCGCGGCGCGACCGCCCCGCCCCGGCGACGGCGGGCCCTACGCCGTGGCGACCCGCACCTGGCGTGGGTGCCGGTAGGCCAGCCCCCCGTAGACCGCCCAGGAGGCGGCGAAGCCGACCGTCAGGCAGGCGGTGCCGCCGGCCGCGTCCAGCCAGAAGTGGTTGGCGGTGGACACGATCACGAGCAGCGTGGTGACGGGGTAGAGCACCCCGAGCACCCGGACCCAGGTGTGCCGCGCCAGCATGGCGACGGTGATGCCGCACCACAGCGACCAGCCGATGTGCATCGAGGGCATGGCCGCGTACTGGTTGGAGACATGCGCGAGGTCGCCGGAGGCCATGGAGCCCCATGTGTGGTGGATCCGCACCGTGTCGATGAACCCGCTGCCCATGAGCCGCGGCGGCGCCAGCGGGAAGAAGTAGTACCCCAGCAGCGCGATGCCGGTCGTCACGAACAGCACCAGCCGGGTCGGCGCGTAGCGCCCGGGGTGCCGGCGGAAGAGCCAGACGAGCACCGCGAGAGTTACCACGAAGTGCAGCGTGGCGTAGTAATAGTTCATCCCGACGATGAGCCACGTTACCGAGTTCACGGCATGGTTGATCGCGTGCTCGAAGGCGAGGCCGAAGGACTGCTCGAGGTCCCATACCCGGTCCGCGTTGCGCATGGCCGCGGCCTGCTGTTCGGGCACGGCGTTGCGCACGAGTGAGTAGATCCAGTAGCTGACGGCGATCAGCAGGATCTCGAACCACAGCCGTGGTCGGCGCGGTGACAGCCGCCCATTGCCCGTCGTCGCTCCATCGGCGTCACGGGAATCGATGGAGCGCGGCGGGTCGGCCGTTGCGGTACGGCGTGCCATGGTCTTCGCGGTCGATTCCCCCATGGGGCGATAGTCTGCCATGCGGTGGTAGGCCGTCCGATCAACCCCCGGTCGGATTCTGTGCATCCCGCGTACGCCTCCAGGCCGACTGCTGTACCGGTACGGCTGCCCCCGCTTGGGGACCTGATGCCGTCGAACCGCGTACGACCAGTTCAGGCAGGAAGACGAACTCGCTGTGCGGCGCCGGGGTGCCCCCGACCTCCTCCAGCAGCGCGCGCACGGCGGCCTGGCCCATCGCCGTGACCGGCTGGCGGATCGTGGTGAGCGGCGGATCGGTGAACGCGATGAGCGGGGAGTCGTCGAACCCCACGACGGAGATGTCTCCGGGCACGGACAGGCCGTGCTGCCGGGCGGCGCGGATGGCGCCGAGCGCCATCATGTCCGAGGCGCAGACCACGGCGGTGCAGCCGGCCTCGATCAGGCCCGAGGCGGCGGCCTGGCCACCCTCCAGGGTGAACAGGGAGTGCTGGATACGGTCCTCCGCCGCCCGCGCCGGTATGCCGAGCACCTGGTCCATGCTGCGCACAAAGCCCTCGATCTTGCGCTGCACGGGGACGAAGCGCTTGGGCCCGACCGCCAAGCCGATCCGCTCGTGTCCGAGCGAGGCCAGATGAGTGACGGCCAGTCGCATCGCGCCCCGGTCGTCGGGGGACACGAACGGAGCCTTGATCTTGTCGGAGAATCCGTTGATCAGGACGAAGGGGACGCCCTGGCCGTGCAGTCGCTCGTAGCGCTCCATGTCGGCGGTGGAGTCGGCGTGCAGGCCGGAGACGAAGATGATCCCGGCGACGCCGCGCTCGACCAGCATCTCCACCAGTTCGTCCTCGGTGGAGCCGCCGGGCGTCTGGGTGGCCAGCACGGGCGTGTAGCCCTGGCGGGTGAGCGCCTGGCCGATGACCTGGGCGAAGGCCGGGAAGATCGGGTTCTCCAGCTCGGGGGTGATGAGCCCGACGAGGCCGGCGCTGCGCTGGCGCAGCCGTACCGGCCGTTCGTAGCCGAGCAGATCGAGTGCGGCCAGCACGGACTGGCGGGTTGCCGCGGAGACCCCGGGCTTGCCGTTGAGAACACGGCTGACCGTCGCTTCGCTCACCCCCGCCTGGGCTGCGATGTCGGCAAGCCTTGCGGTCACAGGATTGGACTGTACCGGTCGCATCTCAGATCGCCCACCAGATGCACGAATCGGCCGGAAGACGGATGTTTCCGCCGGTGGGCGCGACGGGCTCGCTGGAGAGCACCGGCCGCCCGGGAACGGGCAGTTCGACGGGCGTGGAGCGGGTGTTCACGGTGCAGACCAGGCCGGGCCGGGAAAGCGCCAGCACGCCCTGCGGGGCGTCCAGCCACCGCATCGGTCCGTCGCCGAGGCCGGGCAGCTCGCGGCGCAGCCGCAGGGCCGCGCGGTACAGCTCCAGGGTGGAGGCGGGGTCGCCGGTCTGGGCCTCGACGCTGAGCCCGGCCCAGGAGGCGGGCTGCGGCAGCCAGCTGCCACCGCTGCCGAAGCCGTACGAGCTGCCGCCGGCCGTCCACGGGATCGGCACCCGGCAGCCGTCGCGCAGTCCGTCCTGCCCGTTGTCACGGAAGAAGGAGGGGTCCTGGCGGACCTCGTCGGGCAGGTCGGCGACCTCCGGCAGGCCCAGCTCCTCGCCCTGGTAGACGTAGACCGAGCCGGGCAGCGCCAGCATCAGCATCGCCGCGGCCCGCGCACGGCGCAGCCCGGTCGCGCCGCCGCCGTAGCGGGTGACGTGGCGGACCACGTCGTGGTTGGACAGCACCCAGGTGGTGGGGGCGCCCACGGAGACGGTGGCGGCCAGGGACTCGTCGATCACCGCGCGCATGGCGGCGGCGTCCCAGTCGCAGCGCAGGAAGTGGAAGTTGAAGGCCTGGTGCAGTTCGTCGGGGCGCACATAGAGGGCCATCCGCTCGGGGGTGGGGGCCCAGGCCTCGGCGACGCCGATGCGCTGCCCCGGGTAGCCGTCGAGCAGCCGCCGCCAGGAGCGGTGGATCTCGTGCACGCCGTCCTGGTCGAAGAACGGCAGCACCTGGGAGCCGATCAGCTTGACCTGCTCCTGGTGCCCGATGTCGGGCAGGCCGGGGGCCTTGACCATGCCGTGGGCGACGTCGATGCGGAAGCCGTCGACGCCGAGGTCGAGCCAGAAGCGCAGGATCCGGTCGAACTCCTCGCGCACCTCGGGGTGGTCCCAGTCGAGGTCGGGCTGCTCCGGCGCGAACAGGTGCAGATACCAGTCCCCGTCGGGGACGCGGGTCCAGGCCGGGCCGCCGAAGACCGACTCCCAGTCGTTGGGCGGCAGTTCGCCGCGTCCGCCCTTGCCGGGGCGGAAGTGGTAGCGCTCGCGGTCCGGACCCCCGCGCCGGTCCGCGAGCGCGGCCCGGAACCACGCGTGCCGCTCCGAGGTGTGGTTCGGGACGATGTCCACGATCACCCTCAGGCCCAGCTCGTGCGCGGTCCGGACGAGGTCGTCGGCGTCCGCGAGGGAGCCGAAGAGGGGGTCCACGGTCCGGTAGTCGGCGACGTCGTACCCGCCGTCGGCCTGGGGGGAGGCGTAGAAGGGGGTCAGCCAGACGGCGTCGGCCCCCAGTTCCGCCAGATAGGGCAGTCGTGCCCGGATGCCGGGAAGATCGCCCACGCCGTCGCCGTCGCCGTCCGCGAAGGAGCGCACGTAGACCTGGTAGATGACGGCGCTGCGCCACCAGCCGGGGTCCGCGCCCTCGGGGCGGGCCGCGGCCGTGTGGGCCGTGCCGTGGGTGACGGGGGCGAGCTCTTGGGTCATGTCGGTCCCTCGGGAGTCGGCGCCGGTCCCTGCCGATGATTCCCATCCCCCGCGTCCCGGGCAATACCTTTCAGGATTTTGCGGAAGATGGCGCAACGGCTTCCAGGCTGCCGACATTCCCACGACGCGTCTCCTCTCTGCAACTGCGAGGACACACGGACGTAACGATCGGAAGATCTTGCAAGTCTTTGCAGCAAGCTCTTTCGAGAAGCTTTCATCCCTGTTACGTTCCTCGACAGCCCGGCGGCCGCAACGGTGCAGTCGGCAGGGGGGACGCGGTGACGCGCCCCGCACTAACACGGGCTTTCATCCTGGAGGAGATCACATGCGGCGTGGCATAGCGGCCACCGCGCTGGTTGCGGCGCTCGGGCTCGCGGCGACGGCTTGCGGCGGCGACGGCGGCAGTGACAAGGCCGGCGGTCCGGTCACCATCACCTGGTGGGACACCTCGAACGCCACCAACGAGGCGCCGACCTACAAGGCCCTGATCGACGACTTCGAGAAGGCGAACCCGAAGATCAAGGTCACGTACGTCAACGTGCCGTTCGACCAGGCGCAGAACAAGTTCCAGACGGCCGCCGGCAGCAAGGGCGCCCCCGACGTGATCCGCGCCGAGGTGGGCTGGACCGCCTCCTGGGCGAAGTCCCAGTTCCTCGCGCCGCTGGACGGCACCCCGGCGCTGGCCGACCAGGACGACATCAACCCGTCCCTGCTGAAGCAGGCGCAGTACGACGGCAAGACCTACGGTGCGCCGATCGTCACCGACACCCTCGCGCTGATGTGGAACAAGGACCTGCTGAAGAAGGCGGGCTTCGACAAGGCCCCCGCCACCTGGGACGAGCTGAAGGCGGTCGCCAAGGCGGTCAAGGCCAAGGACAAGGTCGACGGCTTCTGGCTGCGCTCCGACTCGTACTACGAGCTCCCCTTCCTCTTCGGCGAGGGCACCGACATGGTCGACGCCGCGGCGAAGAAGATCACCGTGAACTCGCCCGAGGCCGTCAAGGCGGTCGACGTGAGCAAGTCCCTGCTCGCCTCCCCGGGTGTCCACAAGCTCGACGTGACCGCCGACTCCTACGCCCACATCCAGGACGCGTTCGTCAACGGCAAGGTCGCCATGATCATCCAGGGCCCCTGGGAGCTGACGAACATCTACAAGGGCGCGTCCTTCACGGACAAGGCCAACCTGGGCATCTCCTCCGTCCCGGCCGGTTCCACCGGCAAGGCCGGCGCCCCCACCGGCGGTCACAACCTGGCCGTCTACGCCGGCTCGGACAAGGCTCACCAGGAGGCCGCTCAGAAGTTCGTCGGCTGGATGACCTCGGGTGCCACCCAGGCCAAGATCGCGCTGAAGAACGGCACCCTGCCGACCCGCACCTCCGCCTACACCCCCGAGGTCAAGGCCGCTCCCGGCGTCGCCGACTTCCAGGCGATCCTCGCGAACGTCGCCCGTCCGCGCCCGGAACTGCCGGAGTACAGCTCGCTGTTCACCGACTTCAACACCGGCCTGACGAACATCCTGCAGGGCAAGGTCAGCACCCAGGAGGGTCTGGACTCGACCGCGGACGCCTACAAGAAGCTCGTCAAGGACTTCCAGTAAGGCAGCCCTGAGCCGTCCGGTCCGCCTCCCCGCAGCGGGGGCGGGCCGGACGGCCCGTCCGCGCCGCATCCATGGTCCCCGGCCGTGCGGCGCGGCTGTACCGACCTCTGCGAACCTCTCGAAAAGGTGCCGAAGATGACCGTCGCCGTCCAGGGCGGGACCCGGAAGACCAAGCGCGGCGGCACGCCGCGCCCCGGTCCGTTCAGCCGTATCCGGCAGTCGTACAACCGCAACTGGTATGCCTGGGCCATGGTGGCGCCGGTGGTCGCCGTCATCGGCGTGCTGGTGCTCTACCCCCTGGTCCGCGGCATCTACCTGTCGCTGACCGACGCCAACAGCCAGAACGTCGGCCGGACGATCGGCGTCAACAAGATCCCGGACTCCTTCTCCTGGGTCGGCTTCAAGAACTACACGGAGATCCTCTCCGGGGCGGACCACCAGTTCTGGCCGCACTTCACCTGGACCATCATCTGGACCGCGGTCTGCGTCACCCTGCACTACGGCCTGGGTCTCGGCCTCGCCCTGCTGCTGAACCGCAAGATCCGCGGCCGCACCTTCTACCGGCTGGTCCTCATCCTGCCCTGGGCCGTGCCCACCTTCGTCACCGTCTTCTCGTGGCGGCTGATCCTCGCCGACGACGGCGGCATCCTGAACACGGTCCTGCACTCGCTGCACCTGCCCACGCCCGCGTGGCTGAGCGACCCCTTCTGGCAGAAGACCGCCGCGATCATGGTCAACACCTGGGTCGGCGTGCCCTTCATGATGGTCTCGCTCCTCGGCGGCCTGCAGTCGATCCCGAGCGAGTTGTACGAAGCGGCCGAGATGGACGGCGCCACCCCCTGGCAGCGCTTCCGCTACGTGACGCTTCCAGGCCTCCGCTCGGTGAGCAGCACGGTGATCCTCCTCGGCATCATCTGGACCTTCAACCAGTTCGTCGTCATCTTCCTGCTCTTCGGCGCGAGCGCGGGTCAGGACGCCCAGATCCTGGTGACCTGGGCCTATCGGCTCGGATTCGGGCAGGACCCGCGTGACTACGCCGGTTCTGCGGCCTATGGCGTGATCATCTTGTCCATGCTCATCGTCTTCGCCTCCGTGTACCGGCGCTGGCTGGCCCGTACCGAGAACACGGCCGCCTGACGGCCCCCGGCCAGGACACCCGTCATGACGCAAGAGAGGGCAGCCACCCCCATGAGCACCACCGCAGACCTCCCCGTCGCAGGGGCCGCCGAAGAGGCGAAGGCCACCGCGCCCGGCCGTTCCGCCGCGCGCCGGCGCACCGGCCGCGGAGAGCGCAGCCGCGCCGCGTCCGTACTGATCCACGGCGTGCTGCTCGTCGCGAGCTTCATCGCGGCCTTCCCCGTCCTGTGGATCGCCTGGGTCTCCTTCGGCCCGGACAAGACCGACTTCCTCCACCCGGCCGGGATCGCGGGCAAGTTCAGCTTCGAGAACTACACCAAGGTCCTCACCGACACGAACTTCCTGCAGTGGTTCCTGAACTCCATGATCGTCGCCCTCGGCACCTGCGTGCTGGGCGTGTTCATCGCCGCCAGCTCCGGCTACGCGGTCTCCCGGATGCGCTTCCCCGGCCACCGGCAGCTGATGTGGACCTTCCTGGTGACCCAGATGTTCCCGGTCGCCATCCTGATGGTGCCGCTGTACAACATCCTGGCCGCCCTGGACCTGCTGGACACGTACTGGGCGCTCATCCTGGTGTACTGCACCACCGCCGTGCCGTACTGCGCCTGGCTGCTCAAGGGGTACTTCGACACCATCCCACAGGAGATCGACGAGGCCGGCCGGGTCGACGGCCTGTCCCCGTTCGGCACCTTCTACCGGCTGGTCCTCCCGCTGGCCCGGCCGGGTCTGGCGGTCGCGGCCTTCTACACCTTCCTCACCGCGTGGGGCGAGGTCGCCTACGCCTCGGTCTTCATGCTGGGCGACGACAAGTACACCCTCGCCGTCGGCCTGACCACCTTCATCAGCGAGCACGACAACCAGTGGGACCTGATGGCCGCCACCTCCGTGCTCATCGCCCTTCCCGCGTCGGCGTTCTTCTACGTCGTCCAGCGGCACCTGGTCACCGGCCTCACCGCCGGCGCCGCCAAGTCCTGACCGCACGACCCGGGGCACCCGGCACGACCGGCCGGGTGCCCCGGCCTTGCCTCCATCGCCGTACCGCGCCTCCACTCCTCCAAGGGATCACCATGACCCAGTACCTGGCGGACTCCACCCGTCACCCTCACGCCTCCGACCAGCCCGTGGCCGCCACGGACTGGTGGAGAGACGCGGTCATCTACCAGGTCTACCCCCGGAGTTTCGCCGACGGGAACGGCGACGGCATGGGCGACATCCCCGGCGTCCGCGAGCGCCTGCCGTACCTGCGCGACCTCGGTGTCGACGCCGTCTGGCTGAGCCCCTTCTACGCCTCCCCGCAGGCCGACGCCGGTTACGACGTCGCCGACTACCGGGCCATCGACCCGATGTTCGGCACTCTGCACGACGCCGACGGCCTGATCCGCGACGCCCACCGGCTGGGCCTGCGGATCATCGTCGACCTGGTCCCCAACCACTCCTCCGACCAGCACGAGTGGTTCAAGCAGGCGCTGCGCGAGGGTCCCGGCTCCCCGCTGCGGCAGCGCTACCACTTCCGTCCCGGCAAGGGCGAGAACGGCGAACTGCCGCCCAACGACTGGGAGTCGATCTTCGGCGGGCCGTCGTGGACGCGGACCGAGGACGGCGAGTGGTACCTGCACCTGTTCGCGCCCGAGCAGCCCGACTTCAACTGGGAGCACCCGGCCGTCCAGGACGAGTTCCGCTCGATCCTGCGCTTCTGGCTGGACATGGGCGTCGACGGCTTCCGCATCGACGTCGCGCACGGTCTGGTCAAGGCCGACGGCCTGCCCGACATCGGCGCCCACGAGCAGCTCAAGCTCCTTGGCAACGATGTCCTGCCCTTCTTCGACCAGGACGGCGTGCACGAGGTCTACCGCTCGTGGCGGCGCATCCTCGACGAATATGACGGCGAGCGCATCGCGGTCGCCGAGGCCTGGACGCCCACCGTGGAGCGCACGGCCAACTACGTCCGCGCCGACGAGCTGCACCAGGCCTTCAACTTCCAGTACCTAGGCACCAAGTGGGACGCCACCGAGCTGCGCGAGGTCATCGACCGCTCGCTGGACGCCATGCGCCCGGTCGCCGCGCCCACCACCTGGGTGCTGTCCAACCACGACGTCGTCCGCCACGCCACCCGGCTGTCCGGCGACGAGAACAGCTACGACCCGCACCGCGCCCGCGCCGCCTCCCTGCTGATGCTGGCGCTGCCCGGTTCCGCGTACGTCTACCAGGGCGAGGAGCTGGGCCTGCCGGAGGTCACCGACCTGCCCGACGAGGTCCGCCAGGACCCGGCGTTCTTCCGCGCGGCCGGCCAGGACGGCTTCCGCGACGGCTGCCGGGTGCCGATCCCGTGGACGGCGGAGGGCAGCTCGTACGGGTTCGGCAGCGGTGGCAGCTGGCTGCCGCAGCCCGCCTCCTGGGCCGGGCTGAGCGTCGAGGCCCAGACCGCCGACCCCGCCTCCACCCTGGAGCTGTACCGCGCGGCCCTGCGGCTGCGCCGCGAGCTGCCCGGCCTCGGCGCGGGGGAGTCGGTGCAGTGGCAGGACGCGCCCGAGGGGGTGCTGGTCTTCCGCCGCCCCGGCTTCGTCTGCACCGTCAACACCACCGGCGCCCCGGTGACCCTGCCGGCGCCGGGCACGGTGCTGCTGAGCAGCGCCCCCGTCGAGGTCACGGCGGACGGGGTGGTCCTCCCGTCCGACACGACCGTCTGGTGGGCCGTTTGACGTGGGCCGCGGTCGCATAGGGTCGGGAACCGTGAGTACCACGGCCCGTCTCGCCGACATCGCGGCACAGGCGGGGGTCAGCGAGGCCACCGCCAGCCGCGTGCTGAACGGGAAGGCGGGGGTCGCCCCCGCCACCCGGCAGAAGGTGCTGGCCGCACTGGACGTGCTCGGCTACGAGCGTCCGGTGCGGCTGCGCCAGCGCAGCGCCGGCCAGATCGGGCTGATCACCCCCGAGCTCAACAACCCGATCTTCCCCGCCTTCGCCCAGGTCATCGAGCAGAACCTGACCGGCTACGGCTACACCGCGGTGCTGTGCACCCAGCACCCCGGCGGCTCCACCGAGGACGAACTGGTGGAGGCACTGGTGGAGCGCGGGGTGCGCGGCATCGTCTTCCTGTCCGGTCTGCACGCCGACGTCACCGCCGACCCCGAGCGCTACGCCCGGCTGCTCGGCCAGGGCGTGCCCTATGTGCTCGTCAACGGCTACAACCCGGCGATCGCCGGGCCCTACATCTCGCCGGACGAGCGCGCCTCGGCGCGCATCGCGGTGCAGCACCTGGTGGAGCTCGGCCACCAGCGGATCGGCCTCGCCGTCGGGCCCAACCGCTATGTGCCGGTGCACCGCAAGGTCGACGGCTTCGTGGAGGCGCTCGGCGACTTCCTGGGCCTCGGCGAGGAGGAGGCGGCGGGCTGCGTGCAGCACACGCTGTTCTCCGTCGAGGGCGGTCACGCGGCCGCCGGCGCGCTGCTGGACAGGGGCTGCACGGGCATCGTGTGCGGCAGCGACCTGATGGCGCTGGGGGCCGTACGGGCGGCGCGGGAGCGGGGGCTGACGGTCCCCGGGGACGTCTCGGTGGTCGGGTACGACGACTCGCCGCTGATCGCCTTCACCGACCCGCCGCTGACCACGGTCCGGCAGCCGGTCGAGGCGATGGGCGCGGCCGCGGTGAACGCGCTGCTGGAGGAGATCGGCGGCAATCCGGTGCAGCGTTCGGAGTTCGTCTTCCAGACGGAGCTCGTCGTGCGCGGCTCCACGGGCCAGGCGCCCGGCGGCGGTCGGCGCTCCTGACGGAGGGGCCGTACGACATTCCGCCCCGGCGCGTCCAGGCATGCGCCGGGGCGGACCCCGGGACCCGCCCCGGGCGGGGCGTGGCGGGGTGGCTCGTCGGCCCCGGGACCCGCCTCCGTCGATGCCTCCGGTCCAGCCGACCGGGCGCGTGGGGCCGCCGTCAGGGGCGGACCCCCGGCCGGCCGGACCGGGATGAGGAGGAACGTAACAGCGCCTCACCGCGGCACGGAAGGCCCCTGCAGAAACTTTCTGCAAGATTCTGCAGGTGGGAGGGCGGCCGTCGCCCGCGCCGGAACCACGGCCAGGGCGCTCGGTGACCGGCCGTCAGGGCCATCGCGCCGGGGAACTGCTGGCGGGTAACGCCGCCCGGGCGGGACCGAGTTGGAAATCTTTGCGACATCTTGCTGTAAGACCCGCGCAAGAGGTACCGTCCCGCTCACGGTCCGGCACCGCCGCCGGGCCACGGCTCATGGCGCGTGGGCTCCCAGAGGTACACCCGTCCGCACACGGATTCCGCAAGGAGAACCCCCGTGGCCCAGCCCACCGGGCTGCCCGCGTCCGCCGCGCGTTCACGCGCGCGCAGACGTGGCGCCGCAGCCGTCGCGATCGCGGCCCTCGCCGCCGCCTTCGCCGTCCCCGCCTCGGTCCCCGCCGCCTCGGCGGCCGCCCCGCCCGCCCCGCCGTCCGACTCCGCGCTCGCCGCACAGCCGGCGCGGCACGACCTGACGCGGGAGCAGTTCTACTTCGTCCTGCCGGATCGTTTCGCCAATGGCGACCCGTCCAACGACAAGGGCGGTCTGACGGGCACCCGGCTCAGCACCGGCTTCGACCCCACCGACAAGGGCTTCTACCAGGGCGGCGACCTCAAGGGCCTCACGAAGCGGCTCGACTACATCAAGAACCTGGGCACCACCGCGATATGGATGGCGCCGATCTTCAAGAACCGGCCCGTGCAGGGGACGGGGGATCAGGCGTCGGCCGGCTACCACGGCTACTGGATCACCGACTTCACCCAGGTCGACCCGCACTTCGGCACCAACGCCGACCTCAAGTCGCTGATCTCCAAGGCCCACGCCAAGGGCATGAAGGTCTTCTTCGACGTCATCACCAACCACACCGCCGACGTCGTCGACTACGACGAGAAGTCCTACGGCTACCTCTCCAAGGGCGCGTTCCCGTATCTGACCAAGGACGGCGTGCCCTTCGACGACGCCGACTACGCGAAGGGCGGCGAGGACTTCCCCGCCGTCGACCGCGACTCCTTCCCCCACACCCCCGTCGTCACCGCGCGGAGCAAGGTCCCGGCCTGGCTCAACGACCCGACGATGTACCACAACCGGGGCGACTCCACCTTTGCCGGCGAGAGCTCCGACCAGGGCGACTTCTCCGGCCTTGACGACCTGTGGACCGAGCGTCCCGAGGTCGTGAAGGGCATGGAGGAGATCTACGAGAAGTGGGTCCGCGACTTCGCCGTCGACGGCTTCCGCATCGACACCGTCAAGCACGTCGACCTGCCGTTCTGGACCCAGTGGGCCACGGCATTGGACGCCTACGCGGCCAAGCACGGCCGCAAGGACTTCTTCATGTTCGGCGAGGTCTACTCCGCCGACACCGCCATCACCTCGCCCTACGTCACCCGGGGACGCCTGGACTCGACGCTCGACTTCCCCTTCCAGGACGCCGCCCGCCAGTACGCCTCCCAGGGCGGCCCCGCGGCGCGGCTCGCCTCGGTCTTCGGTGACGACTACCGGTACACGACCGACAAGGCCAACGCGTACGAGCAGGTCACCTTCCTCGGCAACCACGACATGGGCCGCATCGGCACGTTCCTGAAGCAGGACAACCCGCAGGCCGGCGACGCCGAGCTCGTGCGGCGGGACCGGCTCGCCAACGAGCTGATGTTCCTCTCGCGCGGCAACCCCGTCGTCTACTACGGCGACGAGCAGGGCTTCACCGGGGCGGGCGGTGACAAGGACGCCCGTCAGACGATGTTCGCCTCCAAGGTCGCCGACTACCTCGACGACGACCAACTCGGCACCGACCGCACCCACGCGAGCGACGCCTACGACACCGGTGCCCCGCTGTACCGGGCGATCGCGAAGCTGTCCGCGCTCCGCAAGGCCGAGCCGGCCCTCGCCGACGGCGTCCAGACCGAGCGCTACGCGGCCGACGGCGCCGGGATCTACGCCTTCTCGCGCACCGACGCGAAGACCCGTACCGAGTACGTCGTCGCCGTCAACAACGCCACCGGGGCGAGGACGGCCGACGTCCCGACGGGCTCCGCGAACACCGCTTTCACCGCCCTGTACGGCACCGATGGCTCCGTCACCAGCGGCGCCGACACGAAGATCGCCGTCACCGTCCCGGCGCTGTCCGCCGTGGTCTACAAGGCGACGAAGCCGCTCGGCGCCCCCGCGGTCAAGCCGGCCCTGACGCTCGAGGCTCCCGCCGCGGGCGCCACCGGCACCGTGGAGCTCTCCGCGGACGTCGACGGCGGGCAGCTGAACCGGGTCGTCTTCGCCGCACAGACCGGCAGCGGACCGTGGAAGGTGCTGGGCTCCGCGGACCACGCGCCCTACAAGGTCACCCAGACGGTCGGTGACGACGTGACGCCCGGCACCGCGCTGCGGTACAAGGCCGTCGTGATCGATTCCGCCGGCCGGACCGCCGCCGCCACCGCCGAGACCACCAGCGGCACCCCGGCCCCGCCCGAGCCCCCGGTGGCGAGCAGCCGTGACTACGCGATCGTCCACTACAAGCGGGCCGACAACCAGTACACCGACTGGCGCCTGTACGCCTGGGGCGACATCGCCGACGGCGAGGGCACCACCTGGCCCGCCGGCCACGACTTCATCGGCCGCGACGCCTATGGCGCCTTCGCCTATGTGAAGCTCAAGCCGGGCGCGTCCAGCGTCGGTTACCTCGTCATCGACAAGGACGGCAACAAGGACGTCGCCGCCGACCGGTTCATCGACGTCACCAAGAACGGCGAGATCTGGGTCGAGCAGGGCAAGGAGGCCGTCGCCACCCAGGCCCCCTCCGGCACCGAGCCGGGTCAGGACACCTCGAAGGCCGTCCTGCACTACCACCGGGCCGACGGGGACTACACCGGCTGGGGCCTGCACACCTGGACCGGCGCCGCGAACCCGACCGACTGGACCGCCCCGTCGCAGCCGGTCAGGACCGACGCGTACGGCGCCGTCTTCGAGGTGCCGCTCGCCGCGGGCGCCACGTCGCTCAGCTACATCCTGCACAAGGGCGACACCAAGGACCTGCCCGCCGACCAGTCGCTCGACCTCGCCACCTACGGACACGAGGTGTGGCTCCTGAACGGCACCGAGAAGTACCTCCTGCCCACCACCGCCGGCTCCTCCGCCGACCTCGACCTGTCCTCGGCCAAGGCCCAGTGGATCGACGCCGACACCGTCGCCTGGAAGACCGGTGACACCGCCGCCAGTCAGCAGCTCGTCTACGCCCCGGACGGCGGCCTGGCGATCAAGGACGGCGCTCTGACCGGCGAGGGCCACTGGCTGCGCCTGCAGCGCGTCGCGGGCGGCCTGACCGACGCCCAGAAGGCCCGCTTCCCGCACCTGAAGGACTACGCGGCCTTCACGGTCGACCCGCGCGACCGCGACCGGGTCCGCACCGCCCTCTCCGGGCAGGTCATCGCGACCCAGCACCTCGCTGGGGGTACCTCCCAGGCCGGAGGCTCTGGGGGAGGCGCCTTGCTGTCCGCCACCGGCGTCCAGATCCAGGGCGTCCTCGACGACCTGTACGGCGCCAAGGCGACCAAGGCCGCACTCGGCCCGGTCTTCGACCACGGCAGGCCCACGCTCTCCGTGTGGGCGCCGACCGCCCAGTCCGTCGCCCTGGACCTGGACGGACGTACCGTCACGATGCGGCGCGACGGATCCACCGGCGTGTGGAGCGTGACCGGTGAGCGGAGCTGGACCGGCAAGCCGTACCGGTACGTCGTCAAGGTCTGGGCGCCCAGCGTCCAGAAAGTCGTCACCAACTCGGTCACCGACCCCTACTCGGTCGCCCTGACCGCCGACTCGAAGCAGAGCCTGGTCGTCGATCTCGACGACGCGAAGCTCGCCCCGGGCGGCTGGTCGCACCTGGCCAAGCCCAAGGCCGTGGGCCTGAACAACGCCCAGATCCAGGAACTGCACATCCGGGACTTCTCCGTCGCGGACACCACCGTCCCCGCCAAGGACCAGGGCAAGTACACCGCCTTCACCGACACCGGCTCCGCCGGCATGAAGCACCTGCGGGCGCTGGCGAAGTCCGGGGTCTCCTACGTCCACCTGCTGCCGGCCTTCGACTTCGCCACCGTCGCGGAGAAGAGCGCCGACCAGGCCCGCGTCGACTGCGACCTCGCCGCCTACCCCGCCGACTCCGACAAGCAGCAGGAGTGCCTGGCGGCCGTCGCCGCCGAGGACGCCTACAACTGGGGCTACGACCCCTTCCACTACACCGTCCCCGAGGGCTCCTACGCCACCGACCCGGACGGCACGAAGCGCACCGTCGAGTTCCGGAGGATGGTGCAGAGCCTCAACACCTCCGGCCTGCGCGTGGTCATGGACGTCGTCTACAACCACACCGCCGCGAGCGGCCAGGACGACAAGTCCGTCCTCGACCGGATCGTGCCCGGCTACTACCAGCGCCTGCTGGACGACGGCACCGTCGCCAACTCCACGTGCTGCTCCAACACCGCGCCCGAGAACGCGATGATGGGCAAGCTGGTCGTCGACTCGCTCGTCACCTGGGCCAAGGAGTACAAGGTCGACGGCTTCCGATTCGACCTGATGGGCCACCACCCGAAGGCGAACATCCTCGCCGTCCGCAAGGCCCTGGACGCCCTCACCCTCGCGAAGGACGGCGTCGACGGCAAGAAGATCATCATCTACGGCGAGGGCTGGAACTTCGGCGAGGTCGCCGACGACGCCCGCTTTGTGCAGGCCACCCAGAAGAACATGGCCGGCACCGGCATCGCCACCTTCTCCGACCGGGCCCGTGACGCGGTCCGCGGCGGCGGCCCCTTCGACTCCGACCCCGGCGTCCAGGGCTTCGCCTCCGGCCTGTTCACCGACCCCAACGGCTCCGCCGCCAACGGCACCGAGGCCGAGCAGAAGGCCCGCCTGCTGCACTACCAGGACCTCATCAAGGTCGGCCTCAGCGGCAACCTGAAGTCCTTCTCCTTCACCGACAGCGGCGGCAAGGAGGTCACCGGCGCCGAGGTCGACTACAACGGCTCGCCCGCCGGCTACGCGGACGTGCCGGGCGACGCCCTGGCCTATGCGGACGCCCACGACAACGAGGCGCTCTTCGACGCCCTCGCCTTCAAGCTGCCCCGGGACACCTCGCCCGCCGACCGGGCCCGGATGCAGGTGCTCGCCGAGTCCGTCCCGGCCCTCTCCCAGGGCCCGGCGCTCTACCAGGCCGGCTCCGACCTGCTGCGCTCCAAGTCCCTGGACCGCAACTCCTTCGACTCCGGCGACTGGTTCAACGCCGTCCACTGGGACTGCCGGGCCGGCAACGGCTTCGGCCGCGGCCTGCCCCCGAAGGCCGACAACGAGTCCAAGTGGCCGTACGCGAAGCCGCTGCTGACCGCGGGCACCCTCACGGTCGGCTGCCCGGAGATCACCGCGGCCTCGGCCGCGTACCAGGACCTGCTGCGCATCCGGTCCACCGAGCCCGCCTTCGGGCTCACCACGGCCGCGCAGGTGCGGGACCGGCTCTCCTTCCCGCTGTCCGGCAAGGACGAGACCCCGGGCGTCATCACCATGAGGCTCGGCGATCTGGTCGTGGTCCTCAACGCCACGCCGCAGGCCCAGGAGCAGCGGGTCGCCGCCCTCGCCGGCACGGGCTACGCCCTCCACCCGGTGCAGGCCGCGGGCGCCGACCCGGTGGTCAAGCGGTCCTCCTACGACCCCGCCTCGGGCACCTTCGCGGTCCCGGCGCGGACCGTCGCGGTCTACGCCCACCGGTAACGCGACGCTCCGTCACCGCTCGGCCGGCGCGCCCCCTGACGGGGTGTGCCGGCCGGGCGGTGCTGCGTACGGGCGAAGTGCGGCTCCATCCGGATGAATTCGCGGCGTGTCGGTCCTGGGGGCCGGGTGCGGAGGGGTACGTATCCGCCCGGCTTCGGTGACGCAGTGTGACCGAGGTTCCGGAAAGCCCGGTTCCCGTCGTCCCATGGAGGACCCTTGAAGCGGCGCCAGCGAATATCGCTCACCACTCTTCCTGCTCTGCTTGTCCTGCTTGTCAGCACCCTCATCGGCACGGTCGCGCCCACGCACGCCGACGACCGGGGCCCGGGCGCGCACGTCCCGGCTCCCTCCGTCCGCCCGGCTCCCGCCCGTCCGGCTCCCGCTGTCCGTCCTGCCGCCGGTCCTGGGGCGGTCCCCCTTGTGGCCCCCGGCCGGCCGCCTCTCGTCGGCGGCCCGCTGTCCCCCCGCATCTGCATCGGTGCCGCGTTCACCAAACCGACGTTCTTCTGCGGTGATCCGCGGCTCGGCCCGCGGGTCCTGCCCAGCAAGGGCCTGATCGGCTCGTTGCTGGTCGGCTACCGGCGCCTCGCCGGACAGAACGCCAACGGATTCCTGCAGACCTGGTTCAACACCAGCACGCAGTCGTACCGGAATCCGCCCAACGACGGCTTCCTGAACCCCCCCGGGTTGATCACCCTCAGCGTGGGGCAGAGGATCGACCGTTTCGGTGGCGAGGGCGGAAGGTTCCTCGCGCCGGCCGGCTCGCCGTACGCTCAGCGCTCCCTCACCCCGCAGAGCCTCAACACCTTCGATGGCGGCTACCCCTTCAACTACCATCTGTACAAGGTCGTCAGGCCGTTCACGGTCCGGGTGGGACTCGTGGCGCCCTTCTACGGGCAGCCGGGCAACGGCCTCCAGTACGTGCTGCCGGACATCGACGCCAACACCCGGGACAGCGTGCTCAACCACGTCCTCGACGGCAGCCTGCAGCGGCTGAACTGACAGGCCGAGTCCATGGACCGACGTGAGCTGTGCGAGGCGCTCGCCTCCGCGGGGGTGCCCGGCGGGTTGTACGAGGTCCCCGGCTTCCACGAGTTCGACCTGAGGCCCCCGGACTTGATGTACCTCCGGCAGGAGGGCGACGCCTGGGTGGTCGGCAACTTCGAACGCGGCGTGCACGACCCGCACCGGCGCTTCGACAACGAGGACACGGCCTGCCGCTACCTCTACGACCGGCTCACGAACCGGGGCCCCGGTCCCGGCCCCGGCGCCGACGAGGAGATGGAGGCGGTCCTGCGGGACCGCGAGGAGATCCGGCGTGCTGCCGAGGAGGCCTACGACCGGGCCCGCCGCGGGCAGTCCTGACCCCTCTGACCCTCTGCGGCCGAGATGCGGCGGAGCGGGCCCCCCCCCCCCCCCCCGGGGGGGCCCCCCCCCAAAGCGCGTCAAAAAAGTAATATAATTATATTATTAAAAAATACAACCCCCCCCAAACCAACAAAATAAGGGATTGGCTGG